>JBBRZG010000063.1:0-20146 GCA_038236905.1 Burkholderiales bacterium | reverse complement strand
TTTTTACTTGAAGATGCCCGCCAATCAATGATCCTAACTTATCTAACCGCTTGAAGGAGTTTTTATGAAACATCTCTTTGCCGTGCTGATCACATTGGTCTCACATTTTGTTGTGACGACTTCTGCATTAGCAGCGCCCGATACATGCGATGTCGTTTCGACGGGCGACGTCAATGCCGCGTTCGCCCCACGGTTGTTCGTCATCGATAATTCTGGTCCGGTCGCGGCCAAGCAAACATCAAAGTTCGCACAGGTCTCGACTTGCACTTTTGTTTCGAAAGGAGCAACGCTCAAAGATATGCAGACGGTATCGGTTTCGTTGCGAGTCGCATCGAGCGACACAAACGGCGTGACGGCCAAGATGATGAAGGAAGGTGTGGTCAAGCTTGGCGGCGCGCCGATTGACGTTGCGGGACTCGGCGACAGCGCGTACTGGTACAACCTCGGTGGCGTTTCGCTCGTTGTTCTCAAGGGCAAGCGGAACTGGTTGACCGTTGGCGCCTCGGCACCCCTGCGTAATAACGCTGACACCCTCACGGATTTGAAAAAAATTGCCGGTGCCGCGTTGGCTCGGTTGTAGGCGAACTCGCGGAATTACGGTGCTCTTTGGGCCATGATCGTGAACCATTCGCGCAATGTGGGCGCTGGACGCAAAATCGGAACAAAATAGCCCACTTCCCATCCAACCACCCTAGGAGATTGTAATGAGTCACGCATCGATGTTGAAAGCCAGAAGACAAAATCAAAAGCGTGCCCGCGAAATTGAAGTTGAAGCGAAGCTGGTGAAACGGTTAGCCAAAGAAGCAGCGGCGGGACCGGCCGTCAAGAAGGTAAAAGTCAAGACAGAAAAGGTCAAGACTGAAAAAGTGGCGACCGAGGCAGCCAAGCCAACAAAGGTCAAAAAGGTAAAGCTGTCGAAGGAGGAGTTGGGCCGGCAGGAATCGAAGAAGGGCAAGGCGTAACTGCGCTCCAGCGCGCGCCAACGCCATTGTTGAAGGTGGAAATACTCGTCGCGTTTGAACCGAACGCCGTCGAGCCAAGCCGTGTTTTTTTATTGTACTAACGCACAAATTGCCATGCCCATCTCTGCCAAAGCAACCCGCACTCTCAACACCATCCTCTCCAACACGGTCGTCGCCGTGCTTGGTCTGCAGGTCGCTGCGGTCACGGCGCAACCGGTGGAGCCGGTTCAGCATGAGTTCATCATCAAGAACTTCAAAACTGAAAGCGGCGCTGTACTCCCCGAGGCGCGGATTGTTTATGGAACTTACGGCAAATTAAATGCGGCGGGAGACAATGCGATATTGCTGCCGTCCCACTACATGGCGCAATTTACCGGCTACAGTTGGTTGATCGGCCCGGGCAAGGCGCTCGACCCAAACAAGTTGTTCTTGGTCAGCACGGAGTTGTTTGGCAACGGAAGGTCTTCATCGCCAAGCAATACACCCGCACCGTTAAATGGCCCGCGTTTTCCGTTGACGAGCATTCGTGACAATGTCAGCGCGGTTCATCACTTGCTCACCGAAGAATTAAAAATCAAGCATCTTCGCGCCGTGATTGGTTTTTCGATGGGCGCGCAGCAAGCGTTTCAATGGGCGGTGAGCTATCCTGATTTCATGGACCGGATCGTGGCCACGGCCGGCACCGCCAAATCGTATGGCCATGGCATCGTGCGGCTAGAAGGTCAGGTCGCGGCATTGACCGCCGATGAAAATTTCAAGGCTGGTGACTACACCAGCCCGCCGGTAAAAGGGCTTGAAGCATTTGCGGTGGTTTGGACCGGTTGGCTTTATTCTCAGGAGTGGTGGCGCCTTGAGCGCTGGAAAGATAACGCTCCGGCGGGCACCACACTCGCCCAAATCATCGAACAGCGACGCAAGCGATTCATTCCCGGTGCCGATGCGAACGACCTGATCCTGCAGATGCGCGCTTGGCAAAACCATAATGTGGGTGATACACCGCCGTTCAAAGGTGATGTCGAAGCCGCGCTTCGCGCCATCAAGATACCGGTGCTTTACATGCCGTCGGAAACCGACCTTTATTTCCCGATGACAGACGCCCGCTATGAAGCGGCATTCATTGCAAAGGGCGTCTTGCTGCCGATTCCCTCGCTTTGGGGCCACACCGCTGGCGCGGCATCCAACCCGGCCGATGCGAAATTTCTGAACGACAATATCGCCGCCTTCCTCGATGGAAAATTGCCCGGTAAATAGGTCGGGTAATGTAGGCTGACGCGGGTCGATGACCTGTTCATCGCGAGTCCCAGACAGATTTTGTACTTTCAGGAACAATCGTTATCATGGCGAAAACGGGCCACGACTCCACTCGCTGGGGGTGAACGCCCGTAATATCTGAACACAATCCCGCTCCATTGCGCCCGTTTTTCTTGTCCCCACCCACAAATTCCCCATGCCACTTAATCCCAAAACAACCAAAACCCTAAACACGATCCTAACCCGCGCTGTAACAGCCCTTGAGCCGGGCATCGCCATCGGCGTTGCCAAGGGCGGCCGCATGATATGGAGCGGCGGGCGAGGTTTGGCGAATATGGAAGCGCCAAAACCATTCACGCCATCCACGCCATTTCGCATTTGCTCGATCTCGAAACAATTCGCATGTGCGCTGGTGATGCGCGAGGTGCGGGCAGGGCGCATCACATTAGATGCGCACCCGAGTCGCTATCTGCCGTGGGCGAAGGCGCTTGATCGCAAACTCACCATCGCGCATTTGATGCAGAACAAATCCGGCGTGCGCGATCAATGGGTATTGGCGATGATGATGGGGGCGCGCGCCGAGCAGTGCTTCACGCTGGCGGATGGCATCGAAGTGAACCGCTTGGCACCCGAGAGCATGTTCGCACCGGGCAGTCAGAATCTTTATTGCAACGCCAATTTTGAAATGCTCGGCCAGATTCTGGAGGCGGTGACGGGCGAGACTTCGTCGGCATTATTCAACAAACATATTTTTGTTCCGCTCGGGATGAAAGACACTTATCTCGGCATCGATACCGCGCAGCCGCTGGTGGGGGACGCACGCGGCTACCGTTTTCACGATGGCGCGTGGGTCGAAGAAGAAAACGCGCTGCAATGGGCGGCCTCGGCGGGCATCGTCAGCACGGTGGAAGATTTGCTGAAATGGGCCGCGTGCTTGCGCGATCCGGTTGCCATGGGTCTGCCGTGGGTTGCAGATATTCAGGGCACCACGCCATTCAACGATGGGGCCGTCGCGACCTATGCTTCGGGCATCAATCAATACACGAATGCGGCCACTGGCCGGGACATGCTCGCGCACGCTGGCGCGCTGCGCGGCTGGCGCTCGACGCTGATGCACTTCGTGAAGGAAGATGTATCGATTGCGGTTTTCATGAACCGCACCAATGCGCAAAAACCATCGTCGAAGTTTCCGCACCGTATCGCCAACGAGATTGCGGACGCGCTGGGCATCGCGCCAATTTGGCAGGTGCCCGGCAAGAAACAAACACGCGGTAAGTTTCCGGCCTGCGTTCACGTCGCCTATGTGTCGCGTGAACAGGGCCTCATGGTGCAGCTGCGCAATCACAAAGGCCTGGCGGAGATTTTTTTGCATCTCGATTGGTCGCCGCTTTATCGAATTGACGCACAAACATTTGCGACCGAAGATCGCGGCCTTTCGATCCGATTTACTGATCCGTCATGCAGGACGCTGATGTTCGCGATGAACGCGCAGAACGTTTATGCGCCGATGCAATGTGTTCTGTCGCCACCTTCGCCGCCGCGAGCAGCCCATGCAAAGTCAGCTGCCATTAAGAGGTTTGATCCCAAGGCGAAGTTCGCCAAACCAGGCCGCTACCAGTGCGCGCCAATCAAAAGCACCGCAGAGATCGCCCAGCAAGATGGCGGCTATGCGATTTGCTTCACCGGCATCTTTGGCACTGGCACGCATTACCCGCTCACGCTGCTCAATGAATCCACCGCCTGGTTCGATCTATCACGCGGTGTCGATGAATCCCCACCCGGCCGCGTGCTGGTGATCTACGACGCAAGCGAGAAGCTGCTGGAGTTGAGCTGCATGTTGGCGCGGCGCGTGGTGTTTCGGGCGGCCAACAATTGATGCAGGCAATTCACGCTATCGGGATACCGCGAACCACGCGCGAATCAATAAACAGAAAACTAGTATCAAATGGCGAGCTGAAGGAATTTTTATCGCGGCCGTGTGAAAATTCGATACAGCCATAGTTTCGCAAGAACATCTGCAACATAAACTTTTTTGAAATCGACCAACATGAACGAAACAATACAAACCCCACCACTTCCCGATCGCTTGTCTGCCGACCCGCGCAGCCCTCATTATGTCGCCGAGCTGTTTGAACACGACCTCGGCATCCGCGTGAACGGAAGAGAGCGCACGGATGTGGAGGAATATTGCATCAGCGAAGGCTGGGTGAGGGTGCCTGCGGGCAAGGCGTTGGATCGTACGGGTAAGCCGCTGTTGATCAAGCTGAGCGGCAAAGTCGAGGCGTTTTATCGGGTGGAAAGCAAATAGCGCCGGCACCTTTTACGGGAGCGACAACGCGAACTTCATTGTGCGGATGTGAGCATTGCCTATCCCTCAAGCCGCCGCAAATCCAGCGTCATCCGTTCGCCGCGGCCTATACCTCGATAATAGTGCTGCGAGCGCTCTAATTGCCGGAAGCCAAGCCCTCTGCGAGCGAATGCCTTTTCCCGCGCGGCGTGTAAGCAATAAATCCCCTAGACGCCGCGCCAATATTAGAGTTTCAACACTTATCTGTGTTAAAAAAACCACGTGGGCCATCAGATCAAGCACCCTCGGCTGTCACCAAATCCTCTTGCGCCAGCGTCGGATAATCGGTGTAGCCGCTCGCGCCGGGTGTATAAAAAGTTTTGTCATCCGGCTTTGTGAGCGGTGCATTTGCCTTCATACGCGCGACCAGATCGGGGTTCGACACATAGGGTCTGCCAAATGCGATGAGGTCAGCCTGCTGCGCTTTCAGGGCTGCCTCTGCTGTGGTGTGATCGAATCCGCCAGCCAGAATGAAAGTCCCCTTGAATGTCGTGCGCAGCTTAGCTTTGATCTCGGCAGGGACTGGCGGTGCACCCATTGCCGAATGATCGAGTACGTGCATGTAGGCAAGCCCGAGTGAAGAAAGCTCCTGTGCCAGCGACACGTATTGCGCATCTAGACCGTCGAATGCTCCGGTCGCGTTGAATACGCCGTAAGGCGACAGGCGAATGCCGACGTGCGCAGCGCCAATTGCGGCGACGGTGGCTCGCGCCACCTCGAGCGCGAAACGATTGCGCGCAGCAGCGCTTCCGCCGTAGCCGTCGGTGCGCGTGTTTACGTTGGCGTTCAGAAATTGTTCAATCAAATAGCCATTCGCCGCATGGAGTTCAACCCCGTCAAATCCCGCTTTCATCGCTAAGCGCGCGGCTTCTGCATATTCTTCCACCGCGGTTGCAATATCCTGCTCCGTCATCGCGCGCGGCTTGCTGTGCGGCTGCATACCGTGGCTATCGGTATACATTTCGCCCGGACACACAACGTCTGTCGGGGCTAATACCTCGGCGCCCGCTGGCAAATTAGCCGCAGCCCCGACGCGGCCGCAATGCATGAACTGTATAAAAATTTTCCCGCCCTTCGCGTGCACGGCGTCGGTCGAAAGCTTCCAGCCTTGGACGTGGGCTTCGTTAAACAAACCCGGAATGCGCGGATAGCCCAGCCCATTTGCGGACGGCGATGTGCCCTCGGTGATGATCAGGCCCGCGGTTGCACGCTGTCCGTAATACTCTGCCATCAGTGCGTTCGGCGTGTTGGCTTCGGTGGCACGGCTGCGGGTCAGCGGGCACATGACAACGCGGTTCGATAGTTTTAATGAAGGTGTGTTGAGAGCATCAAAAAGCATTGGGTTCTTTCGGGAACGTTGGGTGAATGGAGAAAAAAGCATGGTCGCAAGAGTAATTTGAGAGCGGTGGGAATGATGATGCGTTCGGTCCGCATTAAGCCTCGTGCAATTCTGGTGGAAAATGGTGTGGCCGTGTGTAGGGAACTTCTTTGTTGGGATGTAGGCGGGCGGCTACCTAGTGTCGCGATTGCAAACGCTTTCGTTCGGGAAACCCAAAAAATTAAGTAGTCTAGCCAAACCAAAACCTGTAATGGTGGGCAATGATCAAGGTGAAATTAAGCCTTGGCTAACAGAGTGCTTCCCACGAAACAATATAAGTTGCATCATTAACTAAAATATCAAGGGCGTTTCATGCGCCTTCTCTACTTATTAACTAGGTCTGCGTGGATGTAACTCCGCTGCCACACAATCACTATTACAGTCACCCTTGGTTGACGCGACGCGCCGACCGCAAAGTGGTGGGGTGATATTCTTGCGCGAGTTCGGTCATCGGCGCGGAGAACCTCGTATCACTTTTGGAGCTGGAATGAAAAATATCAAAATCCTGTTGGCTATCGTTGTTCTTGTGTCTTTCGCGGCGCTCCCTGCCTTTGCGCAATCCAGTGGGCTTGAAAATCGACCATGCGATGATCTGTTTGCGTTTAATGAGACGGCCGTCGCGAAAGCTCAATTGGTAAGACTACTTCGGGAGCGTAACTTTAAAGAGATTGAGGATGAGATCGAATCTCGCTACCAACGCGCAGTGGGTACGGGCACGCGGGAACTGCCCGTTTATGGGCTGCTCTCGTTTATCGATAGCGGCGATCCTGAGTTCGAGCCAAGGTTAAACGAGTGGGTAAGGGTTTCAAGCAAATCAGTTTGGCCACTAGTGGTAAGGGCGAAGTATTGGAAAGCGGTTGGCTGGAAAAAGCGCGGTAATAAATTCGCTGATGAGACGACATCAGATCAGTTTGAAAGCTTTGGCGCTGAGTTAGAAAAAGCGGTGGTCGATCTGAATCAGGCGCTGAAGATTGATCCCAATAATGTTATGGTCTACGCCAGCTATTTCGGCGTTTCGAATTCGTCCGCTGGAACGCGAACCGCTGCAGAATTAGTGACAGTCGCAAACAAAGTTGCACCCAAAAATTTCGTTGTTCGCTTCACGGCCATTTACTTTTTGTCGCCCCGTTGGAACGGTAGCTTTGAAGCGATGGACAAAATTGTAGATGGTGCAAAGCTGGCACGAATGAGCGAGGACGATGTGATGCGTTTGCGATATGCGGTGGAGCGCGAAAAAGGTTCGCATTTTTCGGCTGTCGAAAAAGATTACAGCACAGCAATTTCGAGCTATGAACGTGCGATAAAAATATGCGATGGCCGCGGTGCTTGGAATGACATCGTCAAAATTAATTTTAAAAGGAAAGATTGGCCTGCTCTTGAGGTGACAGCGACGCAACTCATTCGCGTATGGCCGGAATACGTAAATGCTTATGAGAGACGCGGATTTGCGCGCGAGCAACTTGGACGTACTCGCGAAGCTATTCCTGATTATGAACGCGCCGCCAGTAGAGGAAGCTCTTGGGCGCAGCAAAAGCTCGCGATGCAATATATTGAGGGCAAAAATGTGCCAGCGGATCTGCAAAAAGCACGCGGGTTGCTTGAATTAGCTGCCGCCAAAGGAGAGAAAGGCGCTAGAGAAAATTTAGAAAAGCTTGAGAAGTGGCACGCCAAAAAATAGGCCCGGCGACCCTGCGGTTTACGATCAGGTTCGTCTGGTTTGATTCGCTAGGCTTTATCCAATTTCACCCGAATGAAGGCGCAAGCGCCGTGTGATTATCGGCAGACTCAGATTGACAAAGTAGTGGGGTTATGCTTTCGGTTTAGCGAGCAATTTCAGCTAGACGTAACTCCGGATCATCCTCAATCACCCGTGAAATCGGCCGCAACAAATGCTCACCATCCGGTGCACCCAAAAATTACTAAAACGCTGGCCTAGGACGGTTACGCAAGGTTTAGCGACGACCACTGTTCTGGGTGACTGGTACGCCAATATTTTATGGGTGGAACCTGAAGTCGTTTTGTTTATCAATGAGCGCAGTCTGCTTTGTGTGCCAGTGCCGATTCTGCCGATAGAAGATTTTTATGAACGGTTCATCGAGCAGATGGCTTCTTTGCTTCACGATATTGGTGTGCCCGGCAGACAGATTCGCGAAGAGATGGAGCAGATGCGGGCGTGTCAGGTCGACCCACGCAGGGCATGTCGAAAGTGACTTCCATGAACTACATGATGGGGCGTCTAGAGATATTGCTTTTTGATAAAAAATTTAAGTCACTTGAACAGGTGGCGCTGCGTCTTTCGGAATTCGTGGTTAAATCCTTCGGTTTTCGATACCCGAGATAAGTGGGCGTGGCATTATTTCAACAGGCGATACAGCTCGCGCCTTAGCTTATGTTGTATTTATGCAGTGACGTGCGGCAGCTGATTTGAAATCAAACTTCAATGAGGAGACGTCTATTTCTCCCCATGTCAGTAATGGCGATCAGTCCACAGCCATAGCCAACGAGAGAAGGTTAATTGCAAAGCATAAACTGAGCCTATTTTGCCGGTCACGGCTGCGGGCTTGAGTACAAGTGACTCACTCGCGCAGCCGTCGCCGGATTGCGCCTAAGCCCGTGGCCCAACCGCGGACTTTACCGGCGCTTTGCCACCGCCTGCTGCAAAGATATCTTCCGCGATTTTTAAACCCAGCGCGGCACCGCCAATGTTTTTGCTGAGGTCCGGATGGCCTGCGCTATCAAGCGCGAAAGCATCGAACGACCAGTGCACCCCTAGCCAAACGCGCGAAAAGCCATTTTCTTCAATCATCTGCCACAGCCCTTTTGGAAAGGCGCGCACGTGCCTTGGCCGCACAGCACCAGTGTTGTCGCGGGTCATGCCGTTTAATTCCTCAGACACGAATGTGCCGTTGTAGACAGTGTCTTTTGCGCGATTCCCCGCAGCCACGCCGTAGAACAATCGCATCATGTGGAACGCCGCACCGCCGAACGTAGCGTGGCCGGACGGGTACGCTGGAAATGGTGGCGTGAAATTACGCTCAGTGCTGTTACTGGAAGGCCCGCCGAGCGGTAACCATGATGGATCGCAATCATTGTCGATATTATTGGTCGGTGCAGTCGCCGCCGGGCCCATGGATGGATCGTGTTCGCGGATGGCCACGACCGGACGCCATAAGTTGTGAACATATTTCTGGTCCCACGCTAAAATCGCGGCATCGCCCATGGCACTGTTGACGAGTGCAAATAAGCGCGCATTCTGGTCCACATTATTACCTTTCGCCATTGCGACTTCACGCATGATTAGGTTGTACAGTCGTGGCGGCGTACCCAATTCACGGGGGCCGTCGTAAGCCCAGTAAATGCCCACCAATGTTTCGTCCACAGTGCGCTTTTGATAGGTCGTCGGCAGCGTCCCCATGAGCTCGGGCGCAATACCTTTGCCACGCACTTGCTTAAGCGCCTTTTCGTAGTCAGGGCTGCCATAAGCGGGTGGCGCATTGAGCTCGTGGCGTGCAGTTACCGCAAATAGTTTTGAACGTGCGCCATAAAATGGCGCGTGAAAGGGCTGGCCCGGATTAGCCGGATCGCTTCGATGTGCGCCACGTGCAATCGAGCCGGCTTAACCCGCATCGCCCGCACCAGGATCACTCGCTCGATCGGCCAACACGGCGTGCGCGACCGCGAGTCCGAATTCATGTTCGGGGGT
The DNA here is from genome assembly GCA_038236905.1 of Burkholderiales bacterium. GTDB lineage: Bacteria > Pseudomonadota > Gammaproteobacteria > Burkholderiales > Usitatibacteraceae > UKL13-2. Next base: position 10,505 of record JBBRZG010000063.1, on the reverse strand, counting down.
GAGACTGTCGCCCGCCACGCCTGATGCCAAATAAGCGGCGTCGAATTGCATTTTTTGCCGCGGGAATAGTGTGATTAGACAGGTGTACGCGGCCGCTGCAACGGCAACCGCTGCTTTGGTTGCGCCTGCGAGACTCGTCGGTGCGGCGAGATATCGCGGTAGGGTGGCAGCGTTGTTGGCGACACCAGCATGCGCGTCATACATCGCCAAATGCACGATGGCGAGTGCGCGTGCGCTCAGGGTCGGGCCGCCCTGCTCCGGACTGGGTTTGTCAGTGCCAGGCACGTTACTGAAATCGCGCTTGTTGGCGTCGAGTGCTACGCTGTTCCAATAGAGAATGTGATCCATGGTGTTCCCACAAAAAAAGGTGTTGGCAAAATAGCCATTGCAGCATCGATTTAATGCATCGCAATCTCACCGAAATGCGTTCCGCGGGTGATGTACATTGCGTTATGCTCGCTATTGGCCACTGATCGTTAGCCACTAACCGTCCGGCATCTTCGACTGAAAAATTGCATTTCGCTATCCCCTAAAAGCGGGTGCACGATAATGTCGGGATTGGGCAAAAAATCTCGTTCTGTTGTCTTTTATGAGATGACGTTTGGCTGACGATTTGTAATCAGAACGCAACAAGGAATTGAATATGTCGCCCGTCACAAACAAAAACCATGAAGCTAGCGCCACCGCCCTCAAAAGCACCGGCGGCTTTGCGCGTATTGGCAAGGCGTTTCAATACTCCATGCAAGGCCTCTCGCACGCGGTGCGCTTCGAGGCTGCGTTTCGGCAGGAATTATTGATTGCGATTCCCGCGATCATCGGCCTATGGTTTTTACCAGTTTCGATGGTCGAAAAGATTGTGCTGCTCGGCACGGTGGTGCTGATGCTGATTGTCGAGCTTCTGAACTCGGCGATTGAAGCGACGGTCGATCGCGTCTCAACGGAACGCCATCCGTTGTCAGGCCGCGCCAAAGATCTGGGCAGTGCGGCCGTACTTCTCGCGGTGTTGCTGATGGTCGCCGCGTGGGCGTTGATTGCGGGGCCGATTTTGTTGAGACTCTTTTAGGAGCAGCCTTCAGGCAGTGCAAAGAAGTGGCGCGGGTGATGCATGTTAGGGCGATAAAATTTTCACCTGATGTTGCGAGTCTTCGGCGTTATCAGATTAAATTGTTGTTATCTTCGTCGTCATAAATTCCTCTGGAGAAAACATGAACCGCTTCACCCGCTCGTTATCGGCATTCGTATTGATTGTTTTTGTGACCCTGAATTTTTGCGGCGTGTCGGCTCGCGCAGCTGAACTCACGTTTCAATTGGTGAACGATAGCGAGCGCCCGTTGAGCCTGAAATTTTTCTCACGCGCAGAATCGCGCCAGGAGTGGCCTTCAAGAACTAAGGCGTATACGATTCGGCCGGATGCCGCCGTTCAGCAACTTAAGCTGAGTTGCGAAGAGGGCGAGCAGATTTGCTGGGGTGCTTGGGAAATCGTGCAGGTGGTCGCCAATGAGATTACGGGTCCAGGAGGTCAACGCTCAACGCGCACGACTAAATACAGTGCCGGTGCCGGCGAGCGAGGGCTGCGAACCTGTGAGCATTGTTGCAATATCTGCAAGGATGGCGCACTGACGCCCGTGGTTAAATTGCGCGATCCGAATCCCGATGCAAAGTAACTTGATGCTGATTGAACGATGCGGCACGCCCAATCTAAATCCTAGCGATTCGGGGTGGCTTCAAAGCATCATCGGCCGATTTGATGGCTCCACAGCTTTTGCAAATTCACTTAGAGGCCGCACGAGTGTACGTGCAGCGTGACTAAAAAATAGAGCGTCCCGATACGGTGGTCAGCATTTCCAGCGCGATCGAGCCCGCGTGAGAATTGCCGCTTTCTTCCAACGCAGGGCTCCAGACGCAAATGCCGCATTCGCCGGGAATCACGGCTACGATGCCGCCGCCAACGCCGCTTTTTGCGGGCAGGCCGACGCGAAATGCGAAATCGCCCGCCGCGTCATAGGTGCCACAAGTAAGCATCAGGGCATTGATGCGTTTGGTCGAGCTTTTGTCCAGCACCTGCTCGCCGGACCACGGGATAGCGCCTTGATTCGCCAGAAACGTGACGGCGCGGGCGAGGTCTACGCAGCTCATGGTGATCGCACAATGTTTGCAGTACGCGTCTAGGATGTCATCGACGCTGTTGCTCAGATTGCCAAAACTTTTCATGAAATGCGCCATTGCCGCGTTGCGGTCCGAGGTGCGGCGCTCGGATGCGGCCACCTTTGCGTCATAGCCAATCGCCGCGTTGTTGGCGAGCTTGCGAATAAATTCCATCAGTGCGTTGTCGGCATGCCGGGCGGCGGCTGAATCGCGGTCACGTTCGCGGCGCGTGAAGTTTACATCGCGTGAATCGACTGAAGCGTGTGCATAATGCGCGCACAGCATATCGGTGACCACCAGCGCGCCGGCATTGATAAAGGGATTGCGCGGCTTGCCTTGTTCGCGCTCCAGCTGCACCAGTGAATTAAACGGATTGCCCGAGGGCTCCCGTCCCACATGCTCCCAGATCGAATCGCCGCGTAGATGGAACGCCAGCGTCAGGCCGAACAATTTAGAAATTGATTGGATCGAGAACGGAAGTTCGGCGTCGCCGACCGAGTAAACCCGGCCCTGCAAATCGACAATCGCCATGCCGAAATGATCAGGCGAAACACCGGCCAGCTCGGGGATGTAGCTCGCCACCTTGCCATCGCCAATCAACGGCTTTATTTTGTCGTGGATGAGATTGAGTATCGCTTGATAGTCCATGCGGGCAATTATGCGGCACGAATGCTGCGTCGTGTGCTCGGTGCCTCGTGCTCGGTGTCTCCTGCCTCATGGCCCGTGCCTCGTGCCCCGTGCCCCATGCCCCATGCAAATCGCTTATGGCTAGAACCTGTGCGAATGACAAGAAGCTGCGCCAAAGTGAAAAGTCAGGCAAGATGGGGCGCAACTTTTCAACATCTTAGTGCGGCGGCAAGAATAGGAGCGCCATGACTCAATTAACGCAGCAAATGAGCGTAAAACTTGATCTGGAATTCGAACGCGTGGTTGATCTGCCGCCGGATTCAATTTTGGCGCCATTGGCGACTACTGAACATTCTGTGATTGCTCACAATGCTCATCCATAAATCCATAAACCGTGTTTTTGCGACGGTGCTTATCGCGTTTCTGCTGATCGCCCGCTTTGGCGTTTCAGGATTCGCCCATGCGCAAGCGCCTTCTTTCACCATTGATACGTCCAGCGCGGCAACGCCAGCGCCGCTGACAGGTCTGTGGTGGAATGCCGGCGAATCCGGATGGGGCATTAGTGCTACCCAGCAAGCCGATAAATTATTTGCCGCCATGTATGTCTATGACGCTGGCGGAAATGCGGTGTGGTACACCGTCTCTTGCGTGATTGTTGCCGCAGGCTGCAGCGGGGATTTGATCAAAAACCGAGGGGGTGCGACACCAACCGCGCCTTGGAACGGCAACAGTGTCAACGTCGTCAAAGTCGGCAGCATGAGTCTGCAATTCAGCAGCAACGATGCGGGCACCATGAGCTATACGCTCGACGGCTTGAGCAACACCAAAGCCATCACCCGCTTCAATTTCGGGCCGCTGCCGCCGGTGATTCCCGGCCTTGCGGGGACTTGGTTTGGCTCCATTATTGAAACGCGCAGCAACTGCAGCAGCACCCAAAATAATGGCGGTCATGCGACCTACGGACAGTACGACATCAACACGGGAACGGGCTCAAACGGTGCAATCAATATCTCATTGGCCGGAGTCACCGGCTTGCAGTGCAGCTATAACGGCCTCTTCACGACCAACGGTGCGCGACTGGCGGCCAGCGGCACCTTGTCATGCATCGATGGTAAACGCGGCACATGGCAGTCCAGCAATATCGCGATTACCGCGAAATCCATGACGCTTGAACTTGCGGTGCAATTGAACACCACCGAAACCTGCTCTATCGTCGCGATTTTGGGTGGGCTGCGGCCCTAGCAAAGCCTATTGACGTGAAAAACGAAACCCCCCATCCTGTGCGCCGTTTCAGCCAAAAGCGTGCTGGGACGCCCGCCGAATAAGGGGTTTGAAAATCCCATTGTCGTTGCGCTCTTTGCGGTGATCGCATGTAATCAAGCTTGGTGTGTAATTGACGAGCTACGACTTAATCCAGCGTTCTTGCTTTATGCTCGCGCTTTCGGTTTTATGGGAGAAGCTCCGATGTTACGTTTTGTTTTGATCTGCGCTGCGCGAGTGGCGAGCCTGTTATTGGCCAGCTCTATTTGCACGGTTGCATTCGCAGCGCCAGACGAGGCGGTACCATCGGCCATCGCGTCGCCAGATGCCGGCACCTATTTCCCCGCGCGTTTTGATTGGCAGCGTCGCACTCCGCAGCAAGCGGGCATGGATGCAGGTGCACTCGATGATGCGCTGCGATTGGTGATGACGCTGGAAAACCCCGCACCCAAAGATCAAACGATTGCCTGGGCGAAAACCTTTGGCGCGGCTGAGCCCGGTTTTGGCGGGATCATCGGGCCGATGAAAACACGTGCCCCGATCAACGGCCTGATCGTACATAAGGGCTATGTGGTCGCAGAATGGGGCGATACGCAACGGGTCGATATGTCGCACAGCATCAGCAAAAGTTTTTTATCCACCGTGGTGGGATTGGCGTGGCAGGAGGGCTTGATTCGTAATGTAAATGATCGCGCGGCGCAATATATGCCGCCCGACGTCGGCTTGTTTGATGCGCCGCATAACCAGCCGATCACCTGGGATCATTTGCTGCGTCAGACCAGCGATTGGCAAGGCAGCTTATGGGGCAAACCGGATTGGGCAGACCGGCCGGTGGGCAAACCCGAAGATTGGGAAAACCGTAAACTCTACGCGCCGGGCACGCACTACAAATACAACGATGTTCGCGTGAATGTGTTGGCGTTGGCGGCGCTGCAGGTATGGCGGAGACCGCTTCCTGAGGTGCTGCGCGAGAAGCTGATGGAACCGATTGGCGCATCCAGCACGTGGCGCTGGCATGGTTACGATAATTCGTGGGTCGAGCTCGATGGCCGTAAGGTGCAATCGGTCGCGGGCGGTGGTCACTGGGGCGGCGGGATGTTCATCAATGCCTGGGACATGGCACGCTTTGGCTATTTATTTTTGCGCAATGGGTGGTGGCAGGATCGGCAATTAATTTCGCCTGAGTGGATCCGCATGGCGCGCACACCGGGCATCGACAATCCGGAATATGGCTATGCCAACTGGTTCCTCAATACCGGCCGCAAAGCGTTGCCTGCCACACCTGAATCCAGCGTCACGTTTCGCGGTAATGGGCAAAATATTATTTACATCGACACCGAAAATGATTTGCTGATAGTGGTTCGCTGGATCGATAACGGCGCAGCACTCAACAGCTTTCTGGCGAAAGTGATTGCGGCAGTCAAACCGATCGCCACGCTAAATCCAACAGCACGTGCCGCAAAATCTGCGTCGCTCAAAAATCCATGAAAGCGCAAAAGTCGGCGCATCACCCGGTAATTCCAATGCCGGATTACGTGCGAATTTTCAGGGTAATACGCGCGGTAATAGGCAGCACCGCCGTGGATAGCGACGAAGCATGTCTGTTCATGAGCATGTCAGGTGCCGCGATCCTGAAGTATTTTTATAAAAAGGAAGCGCGCGTGCTGGCGGGTTCAGCGTTTTATTTGCTCAATGCCGAACCGAGAACGGTATTGGCCATGACCAAATTGGCGGATAACACGCAAGACGCTGAGATTGTAGAAAGTGATCGCACCGGCTTTCATTGCTGGTTGGAGTGCGATGACTATGTGATTGATTTTCAGGCGCTGGTTTTTCCGGAGGCCATGGCGAGGAAGGATATTAGGGGGAGTGGGGAGAGTTTAGAGAGCAGGGTTCGCGTTCCCCGACAAATGTTTCAGCGGCGGAAGACTGCCATGTCGGCATCACCAGACGTGCTCGAATCGGCGGGCGATTTTTATCTGCAACCGAATATCGCGCTCACCAATGAGCTGGTACGTGCATTTTTTGGCAGCGCGGTGCAGCTTGATTTGATGCGCGGTTGTATGACCTGGTATACGCGGCCACCGAAAAAGATTTCGCATGCGATGACCATGCGCAGCGACGGCGGAAGCGTTGGTGGTGAGGCCAATGGCGGTAAAAATGAAGACGGCGACGGCGAAACCTACGAAATGCGGTTGGCCGAGATTGAGGTGACGGGTGCGTGGTAGAAATATTCCACATGCGAACATGTCGCCATGATTGAATTGCCTAATCCGTTTCCTGACGAAGGCGGCGTGATCCGGCTGCTGGAACCAGAAGATTGCGATCGTGACGCATTGATTGCGCGATTGTTAAACGACACGTATGACAAACCGTTTGTGATCGAAGAGGGCGATTCGCGCGCGCTCTATTTCTCACGGGATTTTACGCAAAGTGGTATGTGTTTAAGCGATCCAACGTCGCTGGAATTTGCGTATACGCGGATGATGATGAGCTGCCTGTTGTTCGTACACCAACCCAAAAATATTCTAATGCTGGGCTTGGGCGGCGGATCACTGGCTAAATATTGTTATCGCCATCTGCCTATGGCGCGGATTTTGGCGCTGGAAATTGATCCCGATGTGCTCGCATTCCGCGATCAGTTTTTACTGCCACCTGATGATGCACGGTTTACTATTTTGCAAGCCGATGCAGCTGACTATTTACGCACGGGTCAAAGCAAATATGACGTGGTGATGATTGATGCGTTTGATCGCCATGGCTTTGCGGCAGCGGTGTCGTCACGCGGTTTTTATCTGGACGTTCGCGATGCGCTGTCGCCGCAGGGCGTGATGGTGGCCAACATGGTCGGGCCGAAGGCCGCACGGGCGGCACATCTCGATTTGATCGCGGATGTTTTCAAGGGAAATATTGTGGTGTTGCCGATTGAAAGTGACGGCAATTATTTGGTGTTCGCTTTTCGTTATCCAGGCTTTGAGCCGCGCTGGCGCTGGATCGAAAGCCAAGCGGCCGCGATGCAAAAGCGCTACGGACTGGACTTCCCCACATTTGCGATAGCGCTGAAGCGAAGCCGTAAAGACGGCTATTTAAAGATGACTCTGATCCAATCTGAAAATAATTGATGACACTTTAATGGGCAAGTTTCATCCGTTCTTCGACTTCGACGTGGCAGGGCGCCAGCAAGAGATGCGTCAGCTCCTCCGCATCATGGGTCTGCATCTGGTTTGCAAATTCGGTCAGCCTGGCATCGACCGCCGCGGTCAGTTCGCCAATCAGTGCACGAGCCGCTTCGCGAGCGGTCGGCTTGCCAGGCTGATAGCTTGGCCAGTTTTTATTGTGCGACAGTAAAAATTCTCGGTGGTCCTGATACAACGCGCATGTGCGGGTGAACTCGAATGCGGCTTGTTTCGCGGCGATCTCGGCATCGATTTCTGCGTCGGTGTGGCGATAGCGTGCTTTCTCGGCGTCTGACCAATGCGCGTGATGCCCCTCACTTGCCTGGTGTTCACGCAGCGTCGCCATGGTTGCCTTTAACTCGATCTGTGAATGCGTGTGTGAATCGCGAAACACATGCACGATGTTCGGCGCATGGCCTTCGGTGCCCGCATATCGCATACCCGCTGCCACCCGGCGCGGGTTGAAGCGGAACTGGCGGCTGCAGGCGGCCTGCAGGGTTTCGAGTAACGCGTTAACTTTGGCAGAATTCATTGCGCTTCCTTGGTTTTTTATTGGGAGCCGTGGTGGTTGGCGTGATGTTTTTGATGTCAATCTCAAGCGTGAGTATCCTCCGTTCTGGCGCGGTACACAGCCGTTATTTCGTTGACCACAAGTCGTTATACGAAAGTGTCCGGACACGCTGACCGGTAATTCTTTTTACGGACTTGTCTTGGCTCGCGAGAGGTTGGTTCATAAGTTTTTTGCTTTCTGATGTTAGAGTTCGCCCATTCAAAATCTCTTGGCTAAAGCGCTCAACATGACCACCAATACTTTTATCATCGGCAAAGACGCCTCGCTTGAATCAACGATCACGACCATGCAGGCCAAACTCGCTGCCCGTGGGTTTAAATTAAATGAGTCTTCGCTGCTGCATGAGGTTGATGGCATCTGGTCGACGCATATGAAAGATAACGATTGCCCGATGTTGTTTTCGAACGGCAAAGGCGCGACGGAATTAGCGGCGCGCGCGAGTGCGTATGGCGAATTTTTTGAGCGTCTTGGCACCCATTATTTCTGGACGCATTTTTATCTGGGTGAGGATCGCGCTAATCGCCCGTTTGTTCATTACCCTCAAGAGCGCTGGTTCAAGCCGTTGGCAAATGGCAAATGGCCGAAGAAATTGCTGAACGCTAAGTTGCAGGCTTTCTACAATCCCGACGGCGAAATTCACGGTGATGTGATCGTCGATTTGAATTCAGGCAATACCGAACGCGGCATTTGCGCGCTGCCGTACAAACGTTTGAAAGATGATGCTGAAGTTTTCATCCCGGTAAATATCATTGGCAATTTGTATGTGAGCAACGGCATGGCCGCAGGTAATACGCTGATGGAGGCGCGTACTCAGGCTTTGTCAGAGATTTTTGAGCGGCACGTAAAGTACCGCATTATCAGCGAGGGCCTATGTCTGCCGGAAGTGCCGGATGATGTCATTTCGCGTTTTCCGAATATCCGCGCGGGCATTGATGGCTTGCGCAAAGCCGGGTTCGGTGTCTTGGTGAAGGACGCTTCGCTCGGTGGCAAATATCCGGTGATGAACGTGACGCTGGTGCACCCCAAAGATCAGGGCGTGTTTTCCAGTTACGGTGCGCATCCGCGGTTTGAGATTGCGCTGGAACGGGCGATGACGGAGCTGCTGCAAGGCCGGGCGCTGGATTCGCTGGAAGGTTTTCCGGAGCCGGGCTTTGATATGGAAGAAATCAACGCGGTTAACAATCTGGAAATTCACTTTGTCGATTCTAGCGGCGTGATCAGCTGGAATTTCATGGGTGATACGCCCGACTTTGCCTTTGCCGATTGGAATTTCAGCGCCACCACTGCCGAGGATTATGAATGGCTGGTGGATTGTATACACGGCGAAGGTAGCGACATTTATGTGGCTGATTTTAGTGAGCAGGGTGCTTACAGCTGCCGCATCTTAGTCCCCGGCATGTCAGAGATCTATCCGGTGGAAGATCTGGAATGGGAAAACAACAGTGTTGGTAATGGACTGCGGCCGCAATTGATTCGCCTGCTTGATTTGACCGAAACCGAGTGTGCGGAACTGCTGGTCGATTTGCAAACCATCAACATGGGCGATGATCGTCCACTTTGGGAAATTCTGGGCCTCGCGATCCCGGACAATACACCTTGGAAACAGCTCCGCATTGGCGAATTAAAGACGCTGCTGGCACTTGCGGCAGCAGATAAAGATGCGGTGTTGGAAGGCTGCGACTGGATTCACCATTTCGCCGATCTGGCACCGGCGCGCCGTTTGGTATATCGCTGCATAGAAAGCATGCTTAACGTTGACGCCGTAAACGACTATCGACGCTCGATGCTGCTGCTGTATGGCGCCGAGACGGTACGACAAGCCGAGGCACTGATCAACCGCAGCGAGCGGTTTTTCGGACTCGATAATCTGGGCAAAAACTACGAAGGCAGCGCCATGCATCAAACTTTATTGGCGGCATATGATAAATTATTCGCGGTGGATCGTTCCTAGCCTCCGATGCGGAACTCCACTAAATGTTCGCCGTCAAACGGCCCCTACAGCATATGCATATTTTTCGAAGGATTCCGATGAAACGCCAAACCGCAAAAGATTTTGATCCCGAAGTAATGAAACTTTTTGACGAATATGTTCATGGCGTGATTGATCGCCGGGGATTTTTATCGGGTGCAACTAAATACGCGGTGGGTGGCGTTTCGGCGACGATGCTGCTCGATATGTTGAGCCCGAAATTTGCCGAGGCACAGCAGATTAAGAAAGACGACCCCCGTATTACCGCGAAATTTGTGGAGTACGACTCTCCCGATGGTACGGGCAAGGTCCGTGGCTATATGGTGATGCCCGCGAAGCTGACCGGCAAGCTCCCAGTGGTGTTGGTGGTACACGAAAATCGCGGCCTGAATCCGCATATCGAAGACGTCACACGCCGCGTGGCGCTGGATAACTTTATTGCCTTTGCGCCTGATGCATTAACCACGCTGGGCGGCTATCCTGGCGAGGAGGATAAAGCGCGCGAAATGTTCTCAAAGCTGGATCCGGCCAAAGCGCGGATGTATTTTGTAGCCGCGGCCGGGTTTGTGAAAAAGCTCCCGGAATCAAGCGGCAAAGTCGGCGTGGTCGGGTTTTGCTATGGCGGTGGGATTGCCAATTTTCTCGCGACACAATTGCCTGATCTGGGCGGTGCGGTGCCGTATTACGGTGCGCAACCGAAGGCCGACGATGTGGTCAAGATCAAATCTCCATTGCTGGTGCAGTACGCAGGCAAGGA
>JBBRZG010000062.1:0-20838 GCA_038236905.1 Burkholderiales bacterium | reverse complement strand
TCGATGAAAATGGGAGAACTGTCACTGCTGCCCAAAGTGCGCAACGCCGATCCTGCAATCGTGATCGTCGCTGATGGCACCAGCTGTCGGCATCAAATTAAAGACGGTACTCAAAAGCAGGCCTCGCACGTGGCCATCGTGCTTGCTGATGCCCTCGACTGATCCTACGCGAGCCGGTGCCGGTTAGACCAACACGTGCTGGCTAATACGTTTTTGAGTAAGCTCTGCCGCTCACATAAACCACGTAGGGTCTCGGGGCCCACACGCCGCCATAGCCAAAACCATAACCGTAGCGAAATCCCCGGCCATAGAACCATAAATCTTCGCGGGCTTCACGGCGACCTTCTCTTTCAGCCATTTTTAGTTGCCCTTGCTGCATAAAATCAAGCACCGCATCGGGTACGCCATCGCGCGATAATTTCGCATACTGACTCGCGGCAACGTCATAGCTGGTTCGCGTCACTTTGATTTCATTAATGATAGCGGGCGCATCTTTGCCTGCTTTCGCCAGCTCAACAATCTGATCCAACGTCAGCGGTTGCAACTCTGGCCCGCTATTGATCGCCGCGCAGCCGGATAGCAATATCGCGGCAGACGTGATTGACAACTTCGCGGACAACTTCACCACGTCGAACGAACATAACTTGCTGAATTTGAGTAAACTCTGGTTCATGCAACACCTCCATCTAAAGCAGCACATCAATCAACGCAGCCATTTTCGATGCGACCTATGGGTCGTCGTCAAACGCCGCGGCTCTCACGCTTTCCCAGCATTCTAGCGCGCCTGGGTAATCTTGCTTGAACGGTTTTACAAGCAGTTTGCCCGCACCTCTTAAGAAAATTTCTGCTCAGTCGGTGCTGGCAGCGCAATCATACGACTAGGCACTATGACATCTAATATGCGTTTTTGTTTCGCGTTCCGGCTGAATTGATGGCTCGGGAATGCTGAAACAATCGCGCTGACCACATGCAGGAGCAACACTGAATATTACAAAAAACACGGCAAATGAACAGACGCCTCACGCAGACGGCACCGCCAACGCGTTGGCTGTCGATAACATCACTGCCAACCCGATGGGCACCGATGGTTTTGAGTTTGTCGAATACACCGCACCGGATGTCAAAGCGCTGGGCCGATTGTTTGAGAGTATGGGTTTTGTCGCCGTCGCCAAACATCGCTCGAAAGATGTAACGCTTTACAAGCAAGGCGATATCAACTTCATCGTCAACGCAGAGAAAGACAGCTTTGCTCAATCTTTCGCGCGTGTGCACGGACCTTCCGCATGCGCATTCGGGATACGCGTCAAAGATGCCGCCGCCGCGTTCAAGCGCGCCCTTGCCTTGGGCGCAAAAGCGTATGACGGGCCCGTTGGCCCGATGGAATTAAACATTCCGGCCATCCAGGGTATTGGCGGATCGCTTCTGTATTTGATTGATCGTTATGGGCCGCGCACTATTTATGATGTGGATTTTCAGCCAATCGAAGGTGCCGACCAGAATCCCAAAGGCGTGGGTCTGCAATACGTCGACCACCTCACGCACAATGTTTATATTGGCCGCATGGATACGTGGGCTGAGTTTTATCAAAAACTGTTTAATTTCCGTGAGATTCGCTACTTCGATATCAAAGGCAAAAAAACCGGGTTGACCTCGCGTGCGCTGACCAGCCCCTGCGGAAAAATTCGTATTCCGATTAACGAACCGTCCGATCAAAAATCGCAAATCCAGGAATATCTCGATGCCTATAACGGTGAAGGCATTCAGCACATTGCACTCGCGTGTGCGGATATTTACGAAACCATCGAAGCGTTGCGGGCCAAGGGCGTGAAATTTTTGGATACACCCGACGCTTATTATTCATTGGTCAATAAGCGTGTGGTAAATCACGGCGAAGATTTGGCGCGATTGCAGAAAAATAAAATCCTGATCGACGGCGAGGGCTTGGACAAAGAATCAAACGAAGACAAATTGCTGCAAATTTTTACCGACACCGTGATCGGCCCGATATTTTTCGAGGTGATTCAACGTAAAGGCAATGAAGGCTTTGGTGAGGGCAATTTCAAGGCCTTGTTCGAAGCGATTGAAGCGGATCAAATCGCGCGCGGCGTGCTTTAAAGGCTAGCACTGGCGCGGCGTTTGTGGCGATTATGGCTATTGATGGCCGCCACGCTTGGACTTTGAGCAATGAAGTGCAAAGTTAATGCAAAAATCCCGCAACAATAGTGCAACGGTGGTTGCAAACTAAACATGAAAACTTTTGACCTCAACTATCAATCCGGCTTTGGCAATGAATTTGCCACCGAGGCCATTTCCGGTTCGTTGCCGAGAGGGCAAAACTCTCCGCAAAACGCGCCGTATGGTCTCTATGTGGAACAAGTTTCAGGCAGCGCATTCACCGCGCCGCGCCATGAAAATTTGCGTTCCTGGCAGTACCGCTTGCGCCCCTCTGCCGAACACTCCCCGTATCAAAAAATGGACAACGGTTTTATCCGCACCGCACCATGTACAGAGATTGCGGCACCGCCCAATCGTCTGCGCTGGAACCCGTTTTCGATGCCCACAAAGCCAACCGATTTTGTCGATGGTTTGCATACCATCGCAACCAACGGCGATGCCCGACTGCAGCATGGGGTCGCGATCCATATCTATGCCGCAAATCAATCGATGACGCGTTGCTTTTATAACGCTGACGGCGAAATGCTGATCGTGCCGCAGCAAGGCGCGCTCACACTCAAAACCGAATTCGGTGTTCTTGATATTGCGCCGGGCGAGATCGCGGTGATCCCGCGCGGCATCAAATTTCGCGTTGAAATGAGTGAAAGCGTGCGCGGTTATATTTGCGAAAACTATGGCGCGCCGCTGAAATTACCGGAGCTCGGCCCGCTGGGCGCAAACGGCCTCGCCAATGCCCGCGATTTTCTGGCGCCGGTAGCGTGGTTTGAAGACATCAAAACGCGCACAGAAGTTGTCGCGAAATTTGGCGGCAATTTGTGGCGCTATGAAACGGAGGGGTCACCGCTGAATGTGGTGGCGTGGCATGGCAATTACACGCCTTACAAATATAATCTGGCTTCATTCAACGCGATCAATACGGTAAGTTTTGATCATCCCGACCCGTCGATTTTCACGGTGCTAACGTCACCCTCAGAGACACCCGGTACCGCAAACATCGACTTCGTGATCTTTCCGCCGCGCTGGATGGTGGCAGAAAACACCTTCCGCCCGCCTTGGTTTCATCGCAACATCATGAGCGAATACATGGGCTTGATTCACGGCGCGTATGATGCCAAGGCCGAAGGATTTCTGCCCGGTGGCGGCTCGCTGCACAATAGTTTTTCAGCCCATGGTCCGGATCAAGCGACCTTTGAAAAAGCCAGTGCGGCCGAGTTAAAGCCACACTACATCGCCAATACATTGGCATTCATGTTTGAAAGCCGCTATGTGTTTGAGCCCACACTATTTGCGATGGCGGCACCTGAACTTCAGGCTGACTACGACGCGGCGTGGCGCGGATTCGAAAGCGCCACCATCCCGACAGGAAATAAAAAATGAAACTCGCCTCACTCAAATCTAGCAGCCGCGATGGTTCTCTCGTCATCGTCAGCAGCGACTTAAAACGTTATTCCGAGGTAAGCGATATCGCGCCCACCATGCAATATGCGCTCGAGAATTGGCATCAACTGGAGCGCGCGCTGCTCGACGCTTATGAGGGGCTGCAATGCGGCAACGAGCGTCCGGAGTTTGACTTCCAGGCGGCCCTTGATCAGGGCAAGATCGCGGCACCGTTGCCGCGTACTCATCAATGGCTGGATGGTTCCGCTTACCTTTCCCATGTTGAGCGGGTCCGTCGTGCCCGCAACGACAAAGTGCCGGATAGTTTTTATCATGATCCACTCATGTATCAAGGCGGCGGCGATTCAATGCTTGGCGCCCGCGATGACATAGTCGTGGGCAGTGAGGATTGGGGAGTGGATTTGGAGGGCGAAGTCGGCGTGATTACCGGAGATGTGAAGATGGGTGCCACACCCGCCGAGGCATCAGAAGCGGTGCGGCTCGTGGTGCTGATCAACGATATTTCATTCCGCAAGCTTATCCCGCCCGAACTTGCAAAGGGCTTTGGCTTCGTCAATAGCAAGGGGCTGAACGCGCTCTCGCCGGTCGCTGTGACGCCCGATGAATTGGGCGGCGCCTGGAACGATGAAAAAGGGGCGGGCAAACTCGATTATCGTTTGGTATGCCATGTCCGCGAACAATGGTTTGGTAATCCTAATGCGGCTGATGATATGACGTTCTCGCTGTTTGAACTGATTGCGCATGCCGCCAAAACGCGCGAGCTGAAAGCAGGCACACTGATCGGCTCGGGCACCATATCGAATCAAGACCTGGCGACCGGCTATGCGTGCATTATGGAAAAGCGCCTAGTAGAACAGGTGGAATTGGGTGCCGCCAAAACTGATTTCCTCAAGTTTGGAGATTCGATTTCCATCGATATGTTCGACCATCATGGCGAAACAATTTTTGGTGCCATCAAACAAAAACTTGTAAAGCTCGGGGGCTAAGAAATGGCCGGACAGACTGATCATGCGCTACGCGGCAACTATGAAAACATTCGCGCAGATTACACCGTCGATCAAGATTGGCACGGCTATTCAGCGGCGGAACATGCGTTGTGGAAACGCCTGTACGCGCGCCAATCCGCGCTGCTGCCACGCTACGCCTGCGATGAATTTTTAGCGTCACTGGCGACGCTCAATTTCGGTAGGGGCATTCCAAAGTTTGCTGAGATAAATTTGAAGTTGGACACCGCAACCGGGTGGCAGATCGTCGCAGTGCCGGGCCTGCTGCCTGATGATGTTTTTTTTGATCATCTCGCCAACCGGCGTTTCCCGGTGACCGTCTGGTTACGCAATCCCGACGAATTTGATTACATCGTCGAACCCGATATTTTTCATGATTTCTTCGGCCACGTGCCGCTCTTGTTTAACAAGACCTTTGCGGATTATCTGGAAGCCTATGGCAAGGGTGGCGTGAAGGCAAAAGGACTGAATGCCCTCAACTATCTGGCGCGCCTGTATTGGTACACGGTGGAATTCGGCTTAATCGAAACACCGCATGGATTGCGTACTTATGGCGCGGGAATATTGTCGTCCGGCGGCGAGCTGCCGTATTGCATCGAAAGCAAAAAACCTAACCGCATTCGCTTCGACTTGTTGCGGGTGATGCAGTCCCAATACAAAATTGATACGTTTCAAGAAACCTATTTCGTGATCAAAAATTTCAAAGAGTTATTCGATGCGACCGCGCCCGACTTCACGCCCTACTACGCTGAATTGCGCGGCCGCGCCGAGCTGTCAGCAAGCACGGTACTGCCGACAGACAAAATCATTGCGGGATAGTCTTTTATCGCCAGCACGCTGGTCGCCATTTTTGCTCCTCTATATCCATGTTTGAATTTTCAGCCGACGCCGGATTGTGGGGGTTGTTTGCATCGGCATTTGTCTCTGCCACGATCTTGCCCGGCAGCTCCGAAGTGGTGCTGGTCGGCCTACTGGCCAAATATCCTGGGCTGTATTGGCAGGCTATCGTCATCGCCACCCTCGGCAACACATTCGGAGGCATGACCTCGTATGCGTTGGGACGCTTCATCCCGAACCGTATATCGCAAAACGCCGAAGAGCGCGAGCAGGTACACGCTATCGCATGGCTCAAAAAATACGGTCAATGGGCGTTACTGCTGAGCTGGCTGCCGCTGGTGGGTGATGCGCTGTGCGTGGCAGCAGGATGGCTGCGTTACAACATGTGGGGATGTATGGTGCTGATGGCGATCGGTAAATTGCTGCGCTACTGGCTGATTGCCGGTGGCTGGATTTGGTTTAACCAAAGCGTACTGACCTAGCCGCGCGCTAGAAAAGGGAAAAGAAAAAGGGAAAATCGCGCGAAAAAAGGGCCAGCGTTGCTGGCCCTTTTTAGTGATCTGCCGTGATTACTTCATCTTGACCCAAGACACCTCCAGCCAATTATCAGGCCGATGCACCACACTCACACCGGCCTGTGCCGCCCATGGAATCACCTGCAGATGCAATGGGATATGCAGCACTTCGTCGTGATGAATCTGCATGACCTTAATGATCATCTCTAGTCGCTTTTTCGCATCGGTCTCGCCCTCTGCATTATCGATCAGCTCATCCACCACCGGAAGTTTGTAATTGCCCCAGTTGTACTCGCCCGCGCCTTTGTCGTTGCGGCTATGGATGACTGGCTTCAGCGTAAACATCGCGTCGGTCGTGGCCCCGCCCCAGCCGAGCATATACATGCTGGTGTCGAGCTTCTGCACTTTGGGGAAATAGTTAGCTTTAGGGATGGCCGCCACTTTGATATTGACACCAATTTTCGACCACATCCCGGCCAGCGCCACGCAGATGCGCTCGTCATTTACATAACGATCATTGGGACAATCAAGGGTGACGGTGAAGCCATTGGGATAGCCTGCCTCGGTCAGCAATTTTTTGGCGGCCTCGACCGAAATCATCGGGTGGCGTTTTTCCATCGAATCAGGAATGCCGGCGGCTTTGGCCGTGGGTAAATTAATCGCGGTCGGCACAGAAAGCCCGCGCATAACGGTACGTTTTAAGACCTCAACATCGGTGGTCTGATAAAGCGCCATCCGCACACGCTTGTCTTTAAACGGATTTTTTCCTTTTACATCCGAGTAAAGCAATTGATCGCGCGCCTGGTCCATGCCGATAAAAATAACGCGGTTTTCACGGCCTTCAAAGACGGCCAGTTTTTTCTCCTGTTTCAGCCTCGCCAAATCTTGGGCGGGTACGTCGAGCACAAAATCAATTTCGCTCGATAGCAGTGCCGCGATGCGGGTGCTGTCCGATTTTATCGGCCGATAGACGACTTCATCGACATTGCCCTCGTATTTGCCCCACCAGTTCGGGTTCTTCTTAAGGACAGTTTTGACGTCCGGCTCGCGCGACACCAACATGTAGGGTCCGGTGCCCATCGCGTTACGGACCGCAAACGTTTCCTCCTTGTTTTTGAAGTCTTGCGGTTTATCGACCTTGTTTTTTTCGCTCCACGCTTTTGACATGATGAAAATATTGCCACTGCCCACCATGTCAGGCAGCACGGGGTTGGGGATCGGGGTAGTAAGCTCGACCGTAAATTCATCAATTTTCTTTGGTTTGCCGAGCGCGTTGCCGTAAACCTTCATGTTCGAGGTGTCGGCCTGGCTGCGAAGAATTGAAAACACAACATCGTCAGCACTAAATTTGGAGCCATCGTGCCATGTGACGCCCTTGCGCAGATTGAATATCCAAGTGGTGGGCGAGGTCTGCTTCCAATCGGTGGCAAGATTGCCAATCAGCTTCATGGTTTTGTCGCGCGCCAACAGCTGCTCGTAAATCTGGCCATTGAACTGGTTATTGAACGACTCGTTCTGGGCGTGCGGATCGTGTGTCGCGATGTCACCCGCGCTCGACCAGCGCAGCGTTTTGGCACCCGCCGCAGCGCTGACGGTCAGACCACAGGCCACCGCAAATATCATCGATAGCGTGGCTGTTTTGAATAGTGCCGTCAAGGCAGTGACTGATTTGGATAGTCGAACCGTGTTACCTAATGTGATGGAAACCATTTCTTCCCTTTCAAACAACTGCGATAAATGTTTTGAATGCTTATGTTCTGCTGAACGCTTGTGTTTTCAGTACTCATGTTTTCACTACTTGTGTCTTCAATCTTGTGAACAACAAGCTGCCCACAATCATAATCGAAAGCGTTGCTTATAATGATATGCATCGCGAAATTGTAAACAAGGTCTGTCGATCGTGGCGGGCAACTGGTTTGCAGTAAGCCTATCGAAATCGCAAAGGATTCAACCCGCGTGGCCTCAACAACCCCTCTGTTACAAATCCCCATTCGCTACAGCATTTCGCCAAAAAATCTGGCGGCACATACGTTTGAGGTCACATTGACTGTGCCGCGGCCGGAGCGGGAGGGGCAGAAATTTATGTTGCCCACCTGGATTCCCGGTAGTTACCTGATTCGTGAATTCGCGCGCAATATTGTCTCAATCAAAGCGGTGGCCGATAACAAGCCGGTGTCGATAACCAAAATTGATAAAGCGACATGGCAATGTGCGCCACTGCCCGCGGCCGCCCGCATGTTAAGCGTCCGATACGAAGTGTACGCTTGGGATTTGAGTGTGCGCGGGGCGCATCTGGACGAGACTCACGGGTTTTTCAATGGCACCAGTGTGTTTTTGCTGCCTCTGGGAAGGCGCAGCCAACCTTGTGAAATTGAGATTCTGGCGCATGACCAGCACCCCGAATGGCGCATCGCCACCGCGTTAACACCCATCGGCGCAGATGGGATGCCGGTCCCAGACCGCAAGCCGCGACGAGAACTGGCTGCTGATCATGTCAGCCCGGCCATGATTGAACGCGAGCGCGGTGCGGCCGAAAACGCCAAAGATGAAGGTGAAGATAAAGGTGAAACCGGCGAAGGCGTTGAAAGGCGCGCTTGGAATGAAGTGCTGGGGTCAGAGGTTCGTACGTTCGGCAAATTTTTTGCATCAAATTATGACGAACTCATCGACCAACCCGTCGAAATGGGAACGTTTACGCATGCCGCATTTGAAGCATGCGGGAGTTTGCACAACGTCGCCATCACCGGTGTTCATCGCACCGACATGAATCGGCTGTGCAGTGACTTGAAGAAAATCTGCGAATACCAGATTCGCTTTTTTGAACCCGAAACATGGGAAGCGCCCTTCCCTGAATACTGGTTTTTATTCACCGTTGTAGGCGATGGATTTGGCGGACTGGAGCATCGCGCCTCGACCGCGCTGATTGTCAGCCGCGATGATTTACCACTGGCTCATGAGACCCAAGTCACGGCGGGCTACCGCAAACTTTTGTCGCTCGCATCGCATGAATACTTCCATTCGTGGAACGTCAAGCGGATCAAGCCCGAGGCGTTTGTCGACTACGATCTGGCCAACGAAAATTACACCCGTCAGCTATGGTTTTTTGAAGGCTTCACCGACTATTACGATGATCTGGCGCTGGTGCGCGCGGGCATCATCACGCCGCTGGAGTATCTTGAGGTCGAGGCTGAAAATATTGGCCGCGTGATGGCACAAAAAGGACGGCTCAAACAAAGCGTGGCGGAAGCCAGCTTTGATGCATGGATTAAATATTACCGGCAGGATGAAAACGCACCCAATGCCATCGTCAGCTATTACCAAAAAGGCGCAATGGTCGCTCTGGCGCTTGATTTGACGATTCGCGAGAAATCCAAAGGCAGCAAATCGCTCGATGACGTGATGCGCGCACTGTGGAATGAATTTGGCAAAACCCGCCTCGGCGTACCCGAAGCCGCGATTGAAAGAATTGCGGGTCGGGTGACGGGGCTGGATCTGCGTGATTTTTTTGCCCAGGCGATTTACGGCACAGCGGATCTTGATCTTGTGCCGCTGTTAAAGAGCGTCGGTGTTGCGATGACATTTCAAGTACCCGGTGTGACGGCCGCGGCGAAAGCTGGGGATATCGTCAGTCCGGCGTTGGGCGCGAAGATCGGCAGCGAAATCAACGGCGACGCGAAGCTGACACAAGTTTTCGATGGCAGCGCAGCGCAATTGGCAGGCCTGTCTGCTGGCGATACGGTTATTGCGGTAGATGGCTTGCGGGTCACCGCTGTAACACTGGAGCGGCGCATCTGGCGTTATACCGTCGGCAGCAGCGTAGAAATATTGGCATGCCGCCGCGACGAGATCCGACGATTCTCACTCACGCTCTTGGCGCAACCCGCAACGACCTGCACGCTGACTACCCACGACACACCCCTTGACGCAAAAACCCGGCGCTCCGCATGGCTGCAATCGCCGCATTTTCAGGCGCGAAATTGATTCCGCGCTACCACCCCTTCCTATTAATTTGCTGAGTACAGACCATGAACGCACCTAATGATTTAAAGCCACTTGCTCTCAAAGATCCGACGTTGTTCCGCACCCAAAGCTATATCAACGGGGAATGGATTGAGGCGGACTCGGGTAAACGATTTGACGTGGACAACCCGGCGACGGGTGCAATCATCGCCAGCGTGCCGGATTGTGGCGCGGCTGAAACCACGCGTGCCATCAATGCCGCGAACGCCGCGCTGCCGGCATGGCGCGCCATGACCGCAAAAACGCGAGCATCGATTTTGCGCAAATGGTTTGATCTCATGATGGCGAATGCCGACGATCTGGCGCTGATCTTAACCACCGAGCAAGGCAAGCCGTTGGGTGAGGCACGTGGTGAAATCTTTTATGGCGCGTCGTTTATTGAATGGTTTGCCGAAGAAGGCAAACGCATTTACGGCGATATTATTCCGCCGCACATGAATGACAAAAGGCTGCTCGTCATCAAGCAGCCGATCGGCGTGACCGCCGCGATTACGCCGTGGAATTTTCCGAACGCGATGATTACCCGCAAAGCCGCGCCCGCGCTGGCCGCGGGCTGCACGATGGTACTAAAGCCCGCCGAGCAAACACCGATATCGGCACTGGCGATGGCTGAGCTTGCGCATCGCGCGGGAGTGCCAAAAGGGGTTTTTAACGTCGTCACCGGCGATGCCGTCGCTATCGGGGGCGAACTATGCGCGAACCCGATTGTGCGCAAACTATCGTTTACGGGTTCAACCGAAGTCGGCCGTATTTTAATGAAACAATGTGCGCCGACCATTAAAAAATTGTCGCTCGAATTAGGCGGAAACGCACCGTTTATTGTGTTCGATGATGCGGACATCGACGCCGCTGCCGATGGCTTGATGGCGTCAAAATATCGCAACGCGGGCCAGACCTGTGTTTCAGCGAACCGCATTTATGTACAAGCCGGGGTTTACGAAAAATTCGCAGAAAAGCTCACCGCCAAAGTGGCCGCTTTGAAATTGGGTGTGGGCACGGAAAGCGGCGTCAATGTTGGCCCGCTGATTGATGCGCAGGGCTTGGCCAAAGTGGAAGCACATGTCGCCGACGCTGTTGCCAAGGGAGCCACCATCGCGATCGGCGGCAAGCGCAGCGCGCTGGGCGAATTGTTCTACGAACCGACCCTGCTCATCAACGTACCGATGACCGCGACCGTGTCCAAAGAAGAAACCTTCGGTCCGGTGGCACCGCTGATTAAATTCGACACCGAAGCCGAAGCCGTAGCACTTGCCAACGACAGCGAATTCGGTCTAGCGTCTTATTTTTATGCGCGCGATATCAGCCGGGTTTTTCGCGTCAGCGAAGCGCTCGAATCAGGCATGGTCGGCGTGAATACGGGCATCTTCTCAAACGAAGTCGCACCGTTCGGCGGCGTCAAGCAATCAGGTCTTGGCCGCGAAGGTTCAAAGTACGGCATCGAAGACTATTTGGAAATCAAATACCTTTGCCTGGGTGTGTAAATTAAATCTGTGGTTTGGTTCGGCGGCGTTTTGTTGGAACCCGACATGTTGAAAGCCGACATGCCGCAACGCTGCCGCCGCTACTGTGGCGGATGCAACACCACCAGTAATGCAGACGCATTCGATTTGCTCTGATTCGCAATTGAGTGCGGAATATCGGCCGCGTATCTCACTGTTTCCTCGGGTGCCACTTGTTGAATCGCATCACCGCTTTGTACTCTGAGCGTTCCGGACAATACCGTCAGATGCTCGCGCGAGCCGGGCTCATGCGCCTCGCTCTTGAGCGTGCCACCGGCATGTACCGTCAATTCATACCATTCAAAACGTCCCGCCAGCTCGATCGGCCCGAGGATACGCAGTTCGCATTTGCCGTCGGGGCTGCGCATCGTGGGGGTGTGATGGGCGGACACCAGGTTGATCGATGGAATGCTAGCTTTGGCATTGCCCGCAATCAGCTCACTCAGCTCAATACCGAGTGCATTGGCAAGACGCCACACAATTGCGATGGTGGGATTGGTTTGATTGCGCTCGATCTGCGACAACATCGATTTGGACACGCCTGACTGACGCGACAACTCATCCAGCGACAACCCGTGCTGCTGGCGAAGGCTGGCGAGCGCCGCGCCGACGCTGGGCGGTTCACCACTGCGTTGGGTGGACGCCGTTTTGGCATCGTTAGATCTGGCTTTTTTGGGCGGTTTGGCGGAAGTCGGCATATGGAGGGCGCAGTCAAAAAATGAAGTCGATGCTGATAAAAAAATCACCGTCAAAGACTTTTGGCAGAAGTTAGCGATAACGAACGCAATTTCAAAAAGTTTGATATATTGCACAACTTGTCCAAAATACTGGAATGTGCCAATATATCGAACGCTTGAAGTATGACGGGACTAAGCGCTGGGCGCAACGACTTCACTTTCGACCGCACTTTCCACCGCACTTTTCAGCTCACTCTGCTTCAGTAACCGCTCCGCCTTTTTGCATCTGCCCGTACATCGTTCTTAACCGTAAATTATTTTATTCAACGGACCCATCATGAGCACTCATTTTTACCAAGATATTCAGCGCGAGCTGCAAACCATTCGTGACGCCGGCTTGTTCAAGCAGGAACGCATATTAACCACGCCACAGGGCGCGCTGGTAAAAACACAGAATGGGCATGAAGTCATCAACCTATGTGCGAATAACTATCTTGGGTTGTCGTCGCATCCCGCGGTTGTCGCCGCGGCGCACCACACGCTGGACACGCACGGATACGGGCTCAGCTCGGTGCGGTTTATTTGTGGCACACAAGACATTCACAAACAGCTCGAACAACGGCTATCCACGTTTTTGGGCACTGAAGATACGATTCTTTATGCCGCTGCGTTCGATGCCAACGGCGGCTTGTTTGAGCCGCTGCTCGGCGAGCAGGATGCGGTTATTTCAGACGCGCTCAATCACGCGTCAATCATTGATGGCATTCGGCTGTGCAAGGCAAAACGTTACCGCTATTTGCACAACGATATGAACGATCTGGAAGCGCAGTTGAAGCAGGCACGCGCGGACGGAGCCCGGCATATTCTGGCTTTCACCGATGGCGTTTTCTCGATGGACGGCACCATTGCCCAGCTGGATAAAATTCGCGAACTGGCTGACAAGTACGACGCCCTACTGGGCATTGATGAATGCCATGCCTCCGGGTTCCTGGGTCGCACGGGTCGCGGCACGCATGAGCATCGTGGCATTGTCGGCAAAGTCGACATCATCACCGGCACGCTCGGCAAAGCGCTCGGTGGCGCCAGCGGCGGCTTCACCAGTGGCCGCAAAGAAGTCATCGACTTACTGCGGCAACGCTCGCGGCCGTATTTGTTCAGTAACACTGTCGCCCCCAGCATCGTGGGTGCGTCGATTGCGGTGCTTGATTTACTCGAAAGCTCGACCGCACTACGCGACAAGCTAGAAACCAACACCGCATTTTTTAGGCGCGAAATTGCCGCCGCGGGTTTCGAGATAAAGCCGGGCGATCACCCGATTGTGCCGGTGATGGTTTATGACGCGGCTAAATCGCAGGCGCTATCCAACCGGCTGCTTGAACTGGGCGTTTATGCGGTCGGCTTCTTCTATCCGGTGGTGGCCAAAGGTCAGGCGCGGATCCGCACGCAGATCTCAGCGGTGCATGAAATCGCGCATCTGCAAAAGGCCGTGGACGTTTTTGCTCAAGCAGGCCGCGAGCTCGGCATCATCCAGTAAATACATCAAGTAACCACATCATCTAGAAACAGAGGCACTCATGTCCACACCCAAAATTCTTGTCATCGGCGCAAACGGCCAAATCGGCTCCGAGCTGGTTGAAGCGCTGGCCGAAAAATATGGCTCTGACGCCGTGATTGCCAGCGACCTGGCATCGCAAGGCCGCAGTCCGACCGTGCAATATGAAACGCTGGATTGCCTCGACGCCAACAAACTCGCCGCGCTGGTAAAGCGACACAAAGTCACGCAGGTATATTTGCTGGCGGCCGCCCTGTCGGCCAAGGGTGAAAAGAATCCATTGTGGGCGTGGGATCTCAATACCCGGTCGCTGCTGAATGTGCTGGAACTGGCGCGCGAAATAAAATTGGACCGCGTGTTCTGGCCGAGCTCTATTGCCGCCTTTGGGCCATCAACACCCTCCACGAACACGCCGCAAACCACGATCATGGATCCAACATCGGTGTATGGACTGAGCAAGCTGGTGGGAGAGCGTTGGTGCGATTGGTATCACGCCAATCATGGCGTCGATGTTCGCAGCCTGCGCTATCCGGGTTTGATCAGCTATAAGACCCCGCCCGGCGGCGGCACCACCGATTACGCGATTGAAATTTTTCACGCCGCACGCGAGCAGGGCCGCTACACCTGCTTCCTTGCCGAGCATCAGGCGCTGCCAATGATGTACATGCCGGACGCGATTAGGGCCACCATTGAATTAATGGAAGCGCCTTCAACCAACATTGCTGAACGCGGCTCCTACAATTTGGCTGGCATTAGCTTTACGCCGGCACAAATCGCAGCCAGTATCCGGCGCTACATTCCCAATTTTGAAATCAGCTACGCGCCCGATTTTCGCCAAGCGATTGCCGCATCATGGCCTGCCAGTATTGACGACTCCAAGGCGACAGCGGACTGGGGCTGGCGCGCACGGTTTGACCTGGACGCTTTGGTCGACGACATGCTTTTGAACATTAAAAAAACCAGCAAGGTGGCTTGATTCGCCTTGCTGGTTTTTTCGTT
This sequence comes from Burkholderiales bacterium, assembly GCA_038236905.1. Lineage (GTDB taxonomy): Bacteria > Pseudomonadota > Gammaproteobacteria > Burkholderiales > Usitatibacteraceae > UKL13-2. The sequence goes on along the minus strand of JBBRZG010000062.1, from coordinate 6,162 downwards.
TAACTAACTGCTTGGAAGCGAGGCTGGCGCAGCAACCTTTAGCACGCGAAAATGTAACGCTAATCAACTATTGGGCAGCAACAATCGGTAGTTCAACAAAGCTCGCCTGACCCGGCGCATGATAAATACGCTGCGTCGCTTTCTTATAATCACCTGGTTTGGCCCAGAAAATATTCGGCACAAACGTTTGCGGATTGCGATCGTACAGCGGGAACCAGCTGGATTGAATTTGCACCATGATCCGATGACCAGGCAGGAACACGTGGTTGGCGGTCGGCAAAGCAAACCGATAAGGTAACGCCTTGTCAGCTGGAATCGGTTTTGCAACCTCAAAGCTTTCGCGATAGCGACCACGGAAAATATCCATGGAAACCGCCAGCTGATAACCGCCCATCATCGGATCTGCCGCGACTTCATCCGGGTATACATCGATCAATTTAACGACCCAGTCGGAATCCGTTCCACTGGTTGACGCGATCAAATTCGCGATCGGTTGACCGCTGATTTTTACCGGCGTCGTGAGCACATCCGAAGTAAACACCGCGACGTCCGGACGACTGGCGGCCTCGCGCTGATCATCCACCAACCATTGACGCCAGGTGGAAAATTTGCCGCCCACCGGCTGAATAGGCCGGGCGCGATAGGTGACGGGCTTGGCGGGATCAGAAGTATATTCATCAAACGAAGCATCGCCCGCCTTCGGTGCCGCAAGGCCGAGCTTATGGTCTGCGAGCAAATGCATCGGCGTTGGCGAGACCTTGCAACCACTGGCGCAACCTGCAGGCCACGACGGCAGACGTCGCCAAATATTGGTGCCGGTTTCAAACGCCGTGACTGTCGCCACATTTGATTTGGGTGCGTCATCCTTTAAATACTGATCGAGGAATGGGCGCAATACTTCACGGCGAAATTGCAGCGCCGTATCCGCATTGAATTTAAGCGCACCGAGCGCGCTGCCGTCGCCAATCGCCTGGCCATGCCACCATGGGCCCATCGCCAGAAAAAGCTTGTCGTTGCCGGTGTCTTTTGGCTTCAATGCTTTGTACACCGCAATCGCGCCGTAGCTGTCCTCTTGGTCCCACAAACTATGTACCAACAAGGTCGGCACAATCAGCGGCTGCGCCGCGAGAATTTTATCGACTGCCTGATCTTTCCAGAACGCGTCGTAGCTGGGATGGGCCAGCAACTTGCGCCAGAATCCAACCTGCTCCAGTCCGCGCTGGCGCCCCAGCTCACCGGCCGAGCCGGCGCGCATGTACATATCGTAATCATCGAAATTGCTACGGAACCATTTCGCATCGTTTTTACGTGTGGCGACCTGCTCCAGAATGTAGTCCATGTTCTGCTGACGGAATGCGCCATTGTGAAACCAGTCGTCGCCCATCCAACCATCGACCATCGGGTTCATCGGCACCGCTACTTTAAGCGCGGGGTGCGGATTTACCAGCGCCATGAGTGGCAGAAAACCATCATAAGAAATACCCAGAATGCCGACCTTGCCGCTGGTCTCGGGGATGTTCTTGATCAACCAATCGATGGTATCGAAGGTATCTGTGGAATGATCGACCGGCGTCGCGTTCTGCGGCCCCCGCAACGGACGGTTCATCACATAGTCACCCTCAGATTCATACTTGCCGCGAACGTCCTGCACCACGCGTATGTATCCGCCCTCGACGATGGTGTCCGTCGCGTTATCGTAACCCTGCAGAATCGACCCTAGATGTGAGCTGTCGCTGTGGTTGGTCAATTCGTTGGCGTTGTAGGGCGTACGCGTCAACAGAATCGGCGCCTTTTTTGCCGTACTCGCGGACTTTGGAACAATGATCACCGTGTTGAGTTTCACGCCATCACGCATCGGGATCATTTCGTTGCGTTTTACATAGTCAAAACTTGACGTTTGCGGCTCAAACTTGATCGGCGTTTCGCTCGGCAGCTCGGTGTAAGTGCGCTGCGCGGGGGACGATGACGCTGTCTGGGCAACGCTCTGAAATGAAAGTAACAAACCTGCAACTGCGGACGCCAGCACAGCAGCGTGTCGGGGATAGCGAATCAACATCATGGAATCTCCAAGGCTAGGATAAAAATAAAACTAAGTCTCTACAAACTTATCAAACGGGCTGTTTCTGAAAGGGCATGCGCTCGTCAGTTGCACCGACAAGCGCGCGGCTCCAGTTGGGAACCAACTTTTGCGCGGCAAACGCGATCACACACGGGCCACCCACGGCGAAGGCAAACAGTAGCAGAAAATAATCCGGTCTGAACTAGGGGTGGGAAAAATGCATCAGCCACGTGGCCAGATAGATGAAATACAGGTGGTAGAAAAAAATAGTAAAGCTAACACCGGCGAGATAATCCAAAACCCTTGCCGAACGATCTCGAAAAAAATGCAACACCGCAAGGAGACAAATGGCCATCAAGATTTTTTGCACATACATCCAGTCAACCCATCCCTCGGTTCCCTGGGTTTCAAACGGGTCTTTGGTCATCGAATTACCGTGGTGATCAGACAATAAAAGGTGACCTAGAAAAACGATGCTGAAGGCATTCAACAGCGGTATCAAACTACGGCTCAGCCACGGACCATTGCGCCGCCAGTTGCGGCTTAAACACATGCCGATCAAGTACGCGGCGAGATAATAAACGGCCAGCGCCGCGTTATGTAATTTCAAGGTTGGACGATGCATCGGCACCGATAGCGGCAGCAATACTAAAAGCAGCCAGTAGGCTCGTCGTTGATCAAGCACGCGTAGCAGTGGCGAGGTGTATTGACTGGCGCGCCCAGCGTTGGTTTGGTTTTTCTTCCCCTATTCCCCACTTGATTTTTTCTTGTCATGCCCTTGGTGCGTGCTGGCTAAACACGTCTGTGCGCCCAAGGGTTCGGGCAATATTTTTCGTCAACCTCAGGTAGCGATAACTCTCAGTTATCAACAGCCATGCGAAAACCGTAATTTATTGAACATGGATGAGAGTCATGGTTCAAGGCGTCGAGCCTGCCCCATTTCGTCTAAATCAAATGAAAGGCACTTACCACCTTTACAAAAAAAACCTACTTGGCGTATCTCTTTTATGTATGCCGGTGTCCCATAGTTAGCTGGTGCATCAACGTTCGTGATGCCAAATTTTTCCATTACTTTGACAGTGGTTGTCCAAGCGTCAACGCCAAAGTTAACGGGTTCTTGACCCAACCGTGTAATGTATTCATCGACCTGAAGTTCATCGTAAAAGCGCGCTTGTTGATCGCGGAAATTAAGGATGAACTCATATAACTTCTTGTTCTTATCAAGAAATGCGCGCTCTTCAGGACTGATAGATCCGGGAGATAAATAATTAGTTTGCAATAATTTTTGGTATCGCAAATGTAAGTCGCGCATATCTTTTTGTTCAATGCTTCCATGCCAAAGCACAAGTGCACCGGGCCTAATCGTTTTCTTATTTCCGGCAGGAAAAACAAAGTTTGAACACGCGGAATTACAAATTACGTCGACCTCGATATCCATCCGATTTTTTCTTACCCAATTACCCAAAGTAATACCTGCCGGACCGTCGCCTCCTTGAGACGCAATAACTAATGTTTGTATCGCTTCGTTGGAATGCTCAGCAATAAATTTTTCGACAGCTTCTGGAGTAATTTTGTTATAGAACGAAACTTTCTTAGGCAGGTTGAGATTCACTGTAGCGGTCTCTGCTTTCGCGTTATTTACAAAAGCACTAAAAAACAAGATTGTCGCAGCGAGTGCTGCCGATAGAGAAGGCATTTCATTTCCCAAAGTAGAGTTGATGCGTAGCGAGTATGTTGGGGTTAATGGTTAATCAACCCAGACTGCCGGGAAAAATAACCCACTTCAATAACGCACAGACGCATGCCGCATTAGGGCATGAGCGGGATATCGCTGGGTCAATCAAAAGCGGCACGCTGGACCAAAATACATCAGCGACCACAGAGGTTCACATCTGGTACCCATTCAAAATGTATAATTTCAAGTGTACGTAACTATAATCGTGCTGTAGTACGCACGGAATAGATAAATGCAAATTATCGTTGGGGCATTTACGTCGTCAACAAACATTCAATAGTTTTCGACCAACAGCCACGAGTTCTGGGATTCTGGGATTTTAAGTTCGCGAGAGAGAAAGAAAATGTTGAAAGCCTTTTACTGCGCTGGGTTTTTTTTCATGTGCATCACCGGATGCAGTGCAATTGGGTATCAAGCCGAAAAAAGCTCCAATTGGCAAGCTGACGATGCGAGCTTAACGAATCCGAATACTCGCGCGCTATTGCAAAAGAAATCGAGCTCAAGCACTAATTCGCCAATGCAAATGGCGTCTGAAATTGATTATTTAATCCTAAAAAAAATAGCGGGTATCTTCAAGCCAGCGCCAGAGCGGATCGAATTCAAAGACGTTTCCGACTGCAAGGAGAACCAGACCAAAGTTTGTTCTGCGCTGAAGGGTTGTAGCTGTACTGATGCGAGTCGCGTGCCTTAACCACCCTGATAATCGACTTATTAAAATTCCCATTTTTGGATCTTTCATTATCCCGAACACCAACTCGTCAGTCATTTATTCCAAGCGCGCAATCGGATCATATGCCAAACGTTCAATTCATTTTAAGAGAGCTTTTATGGCACGCGCGCTAATTGCTCGCTCTGCGTCGGTTCACCAAATGCTGGTTGCAGAAACAACTCAGGCAGTCTTGGTGAACCAACAAATCTTGGTGGACCAACAAATCGCGTTTGTTGGACTAAGCGGATTTACGTTGGAAATTGAATAAGCAAATGGGTCGTCGGATTATTGTTTTGGTGTGCTCGGCCGCTGCTTTAACTGCTTTCATTTTTTACTTTTTTTTGCGCGCACCCGAGCAACCGGCTACTAGTAATCTAGAAACAAATAGCTCATCAACAAATGTCTCCGGTGAAGTATTGGGCAAGTCTCAGCTAAGTCAGGCTACAGTTAACACTAGCTCGAGCGAAACTCCAGCTAAAAGCAGGCTTCAGGCGCCCGTCCGGTACTTTGAAACCTCGCTCCCGCAGGATGGTTTACCACTTTCAAGTACGTTAGAGGCGTTGAAGGGCGCCGCCGATCAAGGCAACTATTGGGCGGCGTGCAGATTAGCTGCTGATGTCTACGAATGCTCTACACACAACTTCTTGAAGAGCCAACTGGATTTTGTAAAATCGGTACTCGTAGACACAGGAACTCCGCCTGAGTCGCTCGGCGAAGTTCGACGCGAAATCAAATTGCTTGAAAAGGAGTTGCCAAAAAGTGCGGCACTATGTGAGGGATACAGCCCAACCGACGTTGAGCCTTGGAAATATCTTTTACAAGCTGCACTGGCTGGACATGTTCCCTCGAAAGCTGCTTTCGTGTTGAAACCCCCAGTCAATATTACGAATTTGTTTTCGAATGTTGAGTTTGCTGATGCGTACAAGGGGAACGCACCTGTCCTTTTGCTCGAAGCTGCGGCAGCTGGTAATCTTGATGCTGTAGAAGGGGCGGCGTGGGGTTATCTCGGGGCCAATGGCAGCAGTGTTTTTAAGCCAGGATTTGGCATGAAATTGCTCCCGACCGACTTCTTTAGGGCGGCTGTCTATTACTATGCCTCGTCTGGCTTGGACGTGACTGAGCCAAGTCATTTCAATCGACGGGAAGATCTTCGCAAACGAATCGAGGAAACCACCACAATCGATCAGCGAATCCGAGCGAAAGCCGACGCTGACAGCATGAACGCGTCTTGGACCCTTAGTAAGCTGGAACCTCGTAGTGATTCGCAAGGTCAGCAGAAAAAAAGGAACGGAAACTATCGTTACATGTGCACAGATTCAGAGAGGCCGTCGTGATTAAGTCGGCGTGACAAAAGGATCGGTAGTGTCGGAAGCCCAGCATGTATTCTCTGTATTGACTGTTTACGCCGACGCCAATCGACCCAGATGCCGAGAAAGCGTTGACGCAGCCCTGATGCCTTAAGAGCCAAATGGAATGGGCGTGTTGATACTTTTACTTGGGTAACCCGACACTGGCGCGCTAGGTCAAATTAGCGTCGGCGTCAACATATCGAGATACAGTCATCGCCCAATATTCCCGCGCTGTTCAACTAAAGATCTCTACAACGCAGTCGTTATTGTTGGGTTTTTGGAGCCTAACGCCTCATCTAAAATTTTACGT
>JBBRZG010000061.1:0-20981 GCA_038236905.1 Burkholderiales bacterium | reverse complement strand
GTGTGGGTTATCATCCAGTTAGGGTCGTTTGTGATGAGATTGGCAACGCTGCTGATGGTGACACCATTCATTAACCACGCGGTCGTCGTGCCGCTCGTGGATTGCACTAATAGGTCGCTCTTGCCGTCGCCGTTTAGATCGCCAGATACACGCGTTGCCGGTAGGGTAGCGCCTTTGATCGCATAAATCTTCCCGGAGGCATAAGCCACAAGATAAAGTTCACCTGATTCATCTTCACCAAAACTGCTGATATTTGATGGTGCGATCTGTGAAAACTCTGGCGTCCAAACGCCGTTCGCGTTGGGCGCAGCGACCCACAACCGCTTGCTAACGTAATCGCCATAAAAATAGTAACCGTTTAGCGCTGTACTTACCCTTCCTCGATGACGATAACCTCCGGTAATGGAAAAGCCGCCAAAATCTGTACCGTCGTGGCCATATTCAATAACGGGTGGCGTGTGCGGTGCAAGGCCTGCCGCGATGCTGCAAGACATTGCGCCATAGCAGCGCGATCCCTCGAACACGTTCCATCCAAAATTTTTACCGTTGGTTGCCCCAGCGGGAACATAGTTGACCTCTTCATACGCACCTTGTCCCACATCCCCGATGAAAAGATCGCCGTTACTACGGTCAAAACTAAATTTCCACGGATTGCGCAGGCCAAACGCCCATACTTCCGGACATGCGTTAGCAGCACTGACGCAGTTTGAAGTCGCATATGGATTGGTGCCGGGAATCGTGTAGCTCATCCCGCCATTTACGTTGATGCGAAGCATTTTTCCCAATAGCGTCGACAGATTCTGCCCATTTCTATCAGGGTCGCCACCGCCACCGCCATCGCCAGTACCAATGTACAAGTAACCATCCCGGCCAAAAGCGAGATGTCCACCGTTGTGGTTCGCATTATTCGGATGTGGAATTGCCAAAATCACGGCTCCGCTTGCGGGATCAGCTTGCAGGCTATTCGTTGCGCTGCGCAGGTAACGCGCTATGGTCAGCGCGCCATCGCCCGCTCTTGTGTAGTACACATAAAATGCGTTATTGGTTGAATACTGGGGATGAAACGCCAGACCCAATAAACCGCGCTCACCTCCACTTAAAATAATTGTTGAAATATCCAGAAATGGGGTCGGATTTACAACGCCATTAGACAATATCTTTATTTTGCCGCCTTGCTCCACCACAAACAAACGCCCTGAGCCGTCCCCGATATTTACAAGCTCAACAGGGGTCTGAAATCCGCTTGCAACTTCTTCCAGCGTTATGCTGGGCACCGCTTGTGTGAGGGTAGCTGTGGTCAACAGTACCCAGCCAATCAATGTAGTGCCCAATCGCCAGAGTGTTGTGGTTGCCAACAACGAAAGTTGATTAAACGTGGTCATGCCGACGTCCTTTTTTTAAAAACGTTAAGACGGGTGCTCCGTACAAGACTTCAACTATTCAAGATTCCGGCTGTTTTGCAACAACCATGCCATCTCCGGCATAACCACCGCGATCATTAACATTAAAGCGCGCGTAATTTTGCAGTTTCCCGCCCAAGAGCTAGGGCAGCGACGATCGCGCAGGCAAGTGTTATTGCAACATCTGCAAAAACGAAGTCAGCTCGATGTCTATCAAGGAAAAGCCCAAACAACACAGGCGCAAGTGCGAGCCATACGTCTAGCCACTGAGCTGAAAAATACGTAAACACGGCTCACAACTGCTTCGCCAAACTGCGCTTTGGCCGCTGTGCGTACGAGCATCTGGCGCGAAGGGTCTGCCAAGCCAACGAAAAACCTGATGTGCCCATTAGCGGCATACAGAGTAGGCTTGGGACGACACCCCGAGCCAAAATTGACATGATCTTAACCGCCACCAACAAGGCGGCAGCGACGGGATATAAAAACGATTCAAGCTCGTCCACCAGAAAGCTGCCCACTAACAGCCCTAGACAGCCTTCTCATAAATGAATAGAAGGTGCGAATGTCGCAACTGAAAATGACAAACCGTCAAGATCACCCAAAAGTATCGAAAGAAAAATCTGTAGCACGCCAAATTTGGACTGCACATTAAGACAAAATCCGAAAACGAGCCAGACCATGCGTGTGCGCAGCAGAAACAATGTGCTTACGCTCGTTTGCGCCTTCTCGTAGAAATCCTGCTTGCGAACATTACCGAGCGCAGGATATTGCATCAACTTCCCCCGTGCTCGACCGACAGAAGGAACAGGACACCACCAAATCAGGAGTGCATGTGACGGTCGAGCATCCGTTTCTCACGATCAAGCAATTTTTTAAGTACCCCAAGATCGGCTACCGGGGTTTGCAAAAGAACGCTCATCGCTTCATTGTGGCCTGTGGACGGGTGAATCTGCACCGGACGCTATACCCCCTTATATACTTATACACTTCGACAGGAGAGTTGGCCCTCCGCTGCATGAAGTACTCAGAAAGTGGGGGATACCCCCGCTTTCTGCGCAAAAAGGACACATCAATACGATTCTAAAATGCGATCCCGTTTGGTAAAAAAACCCAGATCAAAATTCTGAGTTGATCAGACCCTTTATAGCTTTATCAAACACCATAACACCGGACTTAACATCTACATGAATAGTATCTTTTGGCGAAAATTTGCCTTCCAACATTAATTTCGCTAGTGGATTTTCAATTTGCTGCTGGATGGCACGCTTTAGTGGTCGGGCGCCGTAGACAGGATCAAAGCCAGCAGCGGCGATTTCTGCAAGGGCCGCATCGGATACCTCAAAACCAATTTCAAGCGCAGTCAAGCGCTTTTGCAAACGTTGCAGCTGAAATTTCGCAATTGCCTGAATCTGGTTTTCGCCCAAAGCATGGAAGACCACCACCTCATCAATGCGGTTAATAAATTCTGGCCGGAAGTAATTTTTGACTTCTGCCATCACAGCAATCTTTATCACTCCATAATCCGAACCCGCCATCGCCTGAATTTGCTGCGAACCCAGATTAGAGGTCATAACAATCACCGTATTTTTAAAATCTACGGTCCTGCCCTGACCATCGGTCATACGACCATCGTCAAGCACTTGTAGCAACACATTGAAAACGTCTGGATGCGCTTTTTCCACTTCATCAAATAATATGACGCTATATGGTTTGCGTCGGACGGCCTCGGTAAGCGAACCGCCTTCCTCATAGCCAACATAGCCGGGTGGTGCGCCGATTAGGCGTGCAACAGAGTGTTTCTCCATAAATTCGCTCATGTCAATACGAATGATATGTTCATCAGTGTCAAATAAAAATTCGGCTAGCGCTTTGCAAAGCTCAGTCTTGCCCACGCCCGTTGGTCCCAGAAATAGGAACGAACCATAGGGACGATTAGGGTCGCCCAAGCCCGCGCGTGAACGCCGAATCGCGTCTGAGACGAGGCGCACCGCCTCGTCCTGACCGACGACGCGCTTATGCAGCTGATCTTCCATGTTGACCAGCCGGTCACGGTCACCTTGCATCATTTTTGAAACTGGAATACCGGTCGCTCGCGATACCACTTCAGCGATTTCCTCCGCGCCAACTTGCGTCCTCAACAGTTTCGTTTTCCGCTGCTGATCCTTGCCGGCGTCCAACTCCGGCTGCGAAATTTCAGCCTGCTTAAGTTGCGCTTCTAATGCGGGTAGAGTGCCATACTGAATCTCGGCCAATTTATCGAACTGACCCTTGCGCTGCAATTCCGCCATCTGCATGCGATTTTTATCAATTTCCTCTTTGATGTGCTGGGTGCCCTGCACCAATGCCTTTTCAGACTTCCAGATTTCTTCAAAATCGGAATATTCTTTTTCTAGTCGGCGAATTTCGTCTTCAATCAAGCCCAATCGCTTTTTAGACGCCTCATCCTTCTCGCGCTTAACCGCTTCACGCTCAATCTTGAGCTGGATCATGCGGCGCTCCAACTTGTCCATCACCTCCGGCTTGGAATCGATTTCCATCCTGATGCGCGAACCCGCCTCGTCAATTAAATCAATTGCCTTGTCAGGCAAAAAGCGATCTGTAATATAGCGATGAGAAAGTTCGGCAGCCGCCACAATGGCCGGATCGGTAATTTCGACGCCATGGTGCACCTCGTACTTTTCCTGAAGCCCACGCAGAATAGCAATGGTCGCTTCAACACTTGGCTCATCAACTAAAACCTTTTGAAAACGCCGCTCGAGCGCCGCGTCTTTTTCAACGTATTTTCGATATTCATCCAGCGTCGTCGCGCCGACACAGTGCAACTCCCCGCGCGCCAAAGCAGGCTTCAACATATTGCCCGCATCCATGGCACCCTCGGCCTTACCTGCGCCTACCATGGTGTGCAGTTCATCGATGAACACAATGGTCTGCCCTTCGTCTTTCGCCAGGTCTTTCAGTACCGATTTCAGGCGCTCTTCGAATTCGCCGCGATATTTTGCACCGGCAAGCATGGCCGCCATATCCAGCGAAAGAACGCGCTTGCCTTTGAGCGATTCAGGCACTTCACCGTTCACAATTCTCTGCGCTAAGCCTTCAACAATAGCGGTTTTGCCTACGCCGGGCTCGCCGATCAAAACGGGGTTGTTTTTTGTGCGGCGTTGCAATACCTGAATCGTGCGACGAATTTCGTCATCGCGCCCAATCACCGGATCCAGTTTGTTTTGACGCGCCAATTCAGTAAGGTCAATCGTGTATTTTTTCAGTGATTCACGCTGACCTTCGGAATCCTGAGTATCTACACCGTCAGTACCGCGAACCGCGTCAATCGCCGACTCCAACGCTTTTTTTGTCGCGCCCTGCTCTTTAAATAATCTACCAGTCGCGGTTTTATCAGTCAGCAATGCCAGCAAAAAAAGTTCGGACGCAATAAACTGATCCCCACGCTTGGCAGCTTCTTTGTCAGTGAGGTTCAATAGATTATTCAAATCACGAGATACCGAAATCTCACCGCCATTGCCAGAGACTTTCGGCAGATGCTGAATTTCATTTTCAAGCGTTGTTTTCAAACGCGGCGTCGCCACACCTGCGCGCGACAGCAAGGACGAAGTGCCGCCGTCCTCCTGATCAAGCAAGGACAGTAAAAGATGCTGTGGCTCGATAAATCCGCAGTCATTCGCCAGTGCCAAACTCTGAGCATCCGCAAGCGCTTGCTGGAATTTAGTAGTGAGTTTGTCGATTCTCATTGGTGGTATCCTCCGGATTGATTTATTTGACATTACATGCGGCATCCCCTTTATTTTTCAAGCGCTTTCATTAGCTTGTGCCCTTTTACTTACGCGACCCAGCTGCACGCATAGCTGTCTATTCCATGGCCGATATTCAACGCGATTTGCATGCTCCTCACGCTCACCATGACATGGAAGCAAGTGTTACTGCGGACGTCACCCGTGCGTTAGAAGAGGATGTTCGTGATGGCGACCTCACGGCGTCCCTGATTTCTGCCAATACACGCGGGCACGCCCGGGTAATCACACGCGAGAACGGCGTACTGGCGGGATGCGAATGGTTTCAGCGTTGTTTTACCGAGCTCGACCCTGACTGCGAAATTTTCTGGCACGCCCGTGACGGTGACAGCGTGTCTGCGGATCAAAAAATTTGCGAAATCGAAGGGCGCGCCCGCGCCATGCTCACCGCTGAACGTTCCGCACTTAATTTTTTGCAAACGCTATCAGCTGTCGCAACGAAAACGCGACTCTTCGTAGATCTTGTTGCGGGTACCAAAGCGAAAATTTTAGATACACGCAAAACTTTGCCCGGCCTGAGGATAGCGTTGAAATACGCGGTAAGTATGGGCGGTGGCTACAATCATCGAATCGGATTGTTTGACGGCATTCTGATCAAAGAAAATCACATCGTGGCCGCAGGTGGAATCTGTCCGGCGCTCAATGCGGCCCGTCAGCTTGTCCAACACGGCGCGCCAGCGGAAACAATGATTGAAATTGAAGTGGAAAACATGCTGCAGTTGCAAGAGGCAATTGGGTGCGGTGCAAAACTGATTTTGCTCGACAATTTCACACCTGCTGCCATGAGAAAAGCGGTGAAGTTTGTTGCCAGCAAGGCTGAACTAGAGGCATCTGGCGGCGTCAATATCAAAACCGTTCGCACAATCGCCGAGACCGGCGTGGATCGGATTTCGATAGGCACACTCACCAAAGACATTAAGGCGCTGGACTTATCAATGCGCTTTAAGATCAATTGAACCCCAGGCTAACATCGCTAACCGCTGAGTGCCGATAAAAATGTTATTTCAGAACGAGACAAAAATGATAAACCAGATTTCCATTTTGACCCTACTCATGGCGTTCGCACTGCTGACAGGTTGTGCGTCTATTAATTCGCCAAAAGCAGACCCGCTTGAGGGCTTGAATCGCGCAACTTTCAAAGTTAATGAAACCGTCGACGATTACGTCTTAAAACCGGTGGCCAAAGGGTATCAGGCCGTTACACCAGCGTTCGTTCGTTCCGGGGTCTCGAATGCGTTTTCAAACATTGGCGATGTCGGCACTTCAGTCAACAACCTGCTGCAGGGAAAGCCCAGTAATGCGATTTCGGATGTAGGCCGCTTCCTGGTTAACTCCACAATAGGCGTGTTGGGACTTTTTGATGTCGCCACATCGATGGGAATGGAAAAGCATGATGAAGATTTCGGCCAAACCCTAGGCCGCTGGGGACTGGATAGTGGTCCCTATTTAGTGCTTCCTTTGCTGGGGCCCTCTACAGTGCGCGATGCCGCCTCAAAGATAGCCGATAGCTACACCGGCTATTCTCGGTATATCCAGCATGTACCGACACGCAACAGCACGCAGGCATTGGGCATCATCAACCTGCGCGCCGACTTGCTCAACACAACCAGCACACTTGACGAGGCCTCGCTCGATAAATATCAATTCCTACGTGACGCCTATCTGCAACGTCGCTTGAGTCAAGTTTATGACGGCAAAGTGCCGCAGGCCAAGCGAGACCAACTGGAAGACGACATGGATGTGCCTGATAATTCTAAGGCGGGAGGTAAAGCCGGGGACAAAGCTAAAACGGTATCAACTACGCCCGCTATTCCGGACGCGGCCATTTCCAAAGAGGTCGAGAAAAAATAAATGCCGGCATCTATGGGTCTCGTCGCCTGTTTAATCTTGGTATTTCTAGCGTTTTGTTTGCTAATGGCAGGCGTGCTTGCGTTTTGCATTCGCGAGCGACGCAAAGTTGATAGCATTGGCAATCCTCGATGTGCTGATCCCATAACCGGTGAGATCCACCCTCATCATCATGTGGCATCCTCAACAGATGCTAAAGATGATGAACGTGTCGCGATATTTCTTTTCGGCAGCATCATAGTGGGCGCGCTGCTGGCGCTCATGACCGGCTATCTTGTGTTTTTTGTAGAATGGTAATTTCCGCGGAGTCTAAGCCGGATCAAATGCGAGCGACTTAAGCTCATCCAACCCAACCAGGTCCAAAGCTCGTTCATGCGTCGCGCTCAACAGGACAGGGGGAGCGACACCCGCAATAAATGCCTCTTCCCATCGCGAAACGCAGACGCACCACTTGTCACCGGGCTTTAAACCTGGAAAATTATATTCAAGGCGCGGAGTGGAGAGATCATTTCCGTTTCTTTTACTAAACGCCAAAAATTCTGCAGTGACTTTTGCGCACACAGTGTGTGAGCCGGCATCGTGTGGACCAGTTTGGCAGTGACCATCACGATAGAACCCCGTCATGGGGCTGGTACAGCAGCATTCCAGTGTGTTTCCGAGCACGTTTTTTGCGCTTACTTCAGGGTTACTCATGCAGGTCTCCGCTATTAATATAGTACGGTTGCAATTCTTTGAACGTGAATCTACCAACGTTCCGCCGCAGCCTTATCGCTGTCACGCGCCTCCACCCAACGCGAACCACTGGGTGTCTGTTCTTTTTTCCAAAACGGTGCCTGTGTCTTTAAATAATCCATGATGAATTCACACGCAGCAAAAGCATCGCCACGATGCGCGCTCGCTGCCAGCACCAAAACGATCTGGTCAGTCGGCTTGAGCTCTCCGACCCGATGAATGACCGTTGTATGCAGAATGCGCCAACGACTTTCAGCCTCACGCACAATATCGGCAAGTGCGCGTTCGGTCATAGCCGGGTAATGTTCAAGTGTGAGCGAATAAACGCCACTACCCTCGTTCATATCGCGCACTAGGCCAACAAAGCTCGTCACCGCGCCTACGCAGGGGTTCGCGCGAACCAGTGCAAGTTCGTCCGCGATATTAAAGTCTGCAAATTGAACACGGAGGGTGGACATAGAATCAACCGCCTGTCACTGGCGGGAACAACGCAATTTCATCACCAGATTTAAGCGGCGTATGAATTTCCGCCATCTCTTGATTCACTGCAACCCTCCAACGCCTCTCGGCGCCGAGCGCGTCGGCCCAAACACCACCGCGGCTACGCAGTTGGGTAAGAAGGCCCTCTACCGTCGCGGTTGGCGGCATAGGAAGTAATTCCTTCTCAAGACCAAACGCTTCGCGAAGTCGGGCAAAATACAAAATATTGAGCATGGTCTACTTTACCGCGCGAATTACAGGCTGGCGGAAGCCTAGATAGGAGATGATAAATTCGGCAATGCCTGCGGCGTCATCGAGATGAAACTGCGGCAATTTGGTGGCTAGATTTTCATCTGTCGCGATGGCGACCACGTTGACGTCGTCCGGAAATAAAAGTGGTTTGTCGCTGAGCTTACGGTGGACCTCGATTTTCGGCAGGGCATGATGTTTCCATCCTTCTACAATCACCACATCACAGGGCGCGAAATGCGCCAGTTGCTCGCCGAGTGTCGGTTCGGAAGCGTCGCGCAGCTCATGCATCATGGCCCAGCGATTACTTGAACTCACCATCACCTCGGTCGCACCTGCATGGCGATGCCGCCACGAATCTTTGCCAGGCTGGTCAATGTCAAACTCATGATGAGCGTGTTTGATGAGCGATACTTTGTAGCCCGCATTCACCAAATAGGGAATAACTTTTTCAATCAGGGTTGTTTTGCCACTACCAGAATAGCCAGCGATCGCGATCGTTTTCATTGCGTTTTTGTGTGAAGGGTGCGGTGAAAAAAATGCACTAACAACCGTAGATTTTAACAGCCTTATCCACGAATATTGCTGCGAAATCGCCCAAATAAGGTTAACTGTCGTTCGAGGGCTTGACCACAGTTAATACCGGCTTTGCCTCGACACTGCCCGCAGCGGCGGGAGGCGACAGCGCAGGTTCGATTTCGACTTTTTCGATTTTGTGAAATTGCTCGGTTATTTTTTTGCTTGAGGTGTGAACCAGCTCAACATCTTTGCTTACTTGCCCAATATGTTTGGCGAGATCGTCCATGCGCGCTTGGAATCGACCAAAGTCCCCTCCCAGCTTGCCGAGTGCGTCTTTGATCACATGCACTTGTTTGCGGGTCTCAACATCTTTCAACACCGCTAAAGCCGTGTTTAACACCGCCATCATCGTTGTTGGCGACACAATCCATACGCGTTTGCGCGCCGCATATTCTACCAAATCACGATGATGCGCATGAATTTCAGCAAACACCGCTTCAGCTGGCAAGAACATCACCGCTCCGTCACCGGTTTCGCCATGAATTATGTATTTACTGGAGATATCGTCTATATGCTTTCGCACATCTGCTTTGAATGCCGCGGGTGTCGCACGATCAGCGCCCTCGGCCAGCATCCGTTCGTAATTTTCCAATGGAAATTTAGAGTCCACGGCAATGAGGCCGGTTGGCTCGGGCAATTTCAGCACGCAGTCAGCGCGCACCCGATTGGAGAACGTGTATTGAAGCTCATAGGCATTCGTGGGTAATACATTCTTGATAATGGTCTCAAGTTGGACTTCACCGAACGCACCTCTCGACCGCTTATCACCCAACAATTGCTGAAGGCTCACCACATTCGTGGTGAGCCCATCAATTTTTTTCTGAGCCTCATCAATGGTGGCCAAACGTGCAATAACGTTTACAAAGGTCTCGTTGGTTTTTTTAAAACCTTCATCCAGCCGTTCATTCACCTTGCCGCTAATTTCATTCAGGCGGGCATCGTTGGTTTTGGTCAATGATTCAATGGTGTGCGTGACTTGTGCGGTGACAGTGCGCATGATGTTTTGCAGCGTCTCTTGCTGCGCACGGCTCTGCTCGGCAAGTTTCTCAAGCGTCCCGCCGAGCACCTCTGTCTTCAAGGTTTCCTGTCGCTTCGCCAAGTCCAGCGTGAGCTGCGAAAGCTGGTGAATCAGTGCCTCGCGATTCGCATTGAGATTTTGCGATTGCTCAATCTGAAGCGCTTGCATCGACAACCGTGTTTTCTCCAATTCACTACCCACCGCCGCACTCAAGCGCTGCGACGCATCAATTTGTCCGTTAGAAATTCTCTCGCCCTGCTTGGCCAAGCCTTCGGCAAGATCGGTCAACAACGCGCGATGCTGCGCTTGTTGAGAGCTCTGTAGGGTGAGCTGTATATCTGTTTGCAGCAAATTCGGCAGTTCAGTCAGTCGATGCTTTATGAACGTGATATTGATGATCAACCAAATCAGCGCGATTAGCAGCGCCCCGAGCGCGAGCAGCAATATAACGTTAAATATCTGCGGTTCCATTTTCTTGTAAACCCTTGTTTTTATTGAGGTATTTTAAGAATTTAGGAAATATTCTAGCATGCAGCATCGCCCGCGAACATTGTAAACAGTTGTGAAGTGTGATTTGGATCACTGGCACATCGGCGACATTCAAGGCACATTACGAATGTGGAAGCGGGGCGGCAGATCTTTACGGTCTAACCGCCTGCCGAATTTAAAAATGTATTCAAAAAGTCAGTGGGACGCGCCTCTAGCAAGTTCTGTAAGACCAAAAATTCGGTACCACCCCTCTTGGCGCACAAGATGGCAACAACAAAAGCAAAAGGCCGCGTGAGAAATCATGCGGCCTTATTGTTTTCTGCATCGCTAAAAGCACGTCGCTGATGAGACAAGCGTTATCAAGCCAAATCCGGAAGCGCCTAGCGCTTAAGTTTTGAGACAAACTTAAGGCGAAATTTTGAGAGCTTTGGCGAAACTACCGCCATACAGTAACCTTGGTTTGGATTGCGCTTAAAGAATTCCTGATGATATTCCTCTGCAGGATAAAAAATGGGTGCATTAGTTACCTCAGACACGATAGGCGAGGACCAAATTTTTTCTGCATTCAACTTTACTATCGTGTTTGACGCAACCTCGCGCTGGTTTGGTGAATGCACAAAAATTGCCGAGCGATATTGCGTGCCACGATCTGCACCCTGCTTGTTCAGCGTTGTTGGGTCGTGTGTTGCAAAAAATATCTCAAGAATTTCTGCATAGGTAATGATGGCAGGGTCAAACTCCACGCGAATAACCTCCGCATGGCCCGTTGTTCCCTCGCAGATATCGTCATAGCTGGGGTTGGCTAGCTGACCGCCCGTGTAGCCCGACACCACATCAGTTACGCCAATGACCTCATCGAAAACCGCTTCTGTACACCAAAAGCAGCCACCACCGAAGGTCGCAATTTCAGTCGTTTTTAATTCACTATTGGCGCTGTTGGTAGCTACGTCACTCATTTGCTTCCTGCTCCCGGTCGTCATTTCCTTTGTCAACCTCTAACAAGAGAATTGACCAAATTTCGGAATCAATCTTTACGATTTACTTTGCAAAATTCGCAGCAACAAAATCCCAATTCACGATCGACCAGAAACCCTTCAGGTAGTTTGGGCGGCTGTTGCGGTAATCGATGTAATACGCATGCTCCCAGACGTCGCACGTGAGCAGTGGTGTCATCCCGGAGGTCACCGGCGTTGCTGCGTTGCTTGTGCTTTCCAGTGACAACGATCCATCAACTTTTTTACAAAGCCAGGCCCAGCCGGAACCGAACGTGCCCGCCGCCTTGGCGTCGAACTGCTTTTGAAACTCCTCAAACGAACCAAACTGATTATCGATTGCTGCCGCCAGCGCACCAATTGGCTTGCCGCCACCGCCTTCAGCAACACCTTTGAAGCCCATGAAATAGAAATCATGATTCCAGATTTGCGCCGCGTTGTTGAAGATGGGGCCCGCAGGTGCTTTTTTGACAACCTCTTCGAGGCTCAAGTTTTCAAACTCAGTGCCTTTGGCGAGATTATTAAGATTCGTAACGTATGTGGCGTGATGCTTTCCATAATGAAAATCAATGGTTTCTGGCGAAATGTGCGGTGCTAGGGCGTCTTTGGCATAGGGCAGTTGAACTTGTGCAAATACGGTCATGATGACTCCAGTTGGGTTTTGTTTAATAGATCTGAAAGTACTTCAGAAACAGACAAGCTCGTTTAAAGGGGCTCGGAAAAAGTGATATCTCGTTTTTAACACTGCCACAGTAATTGTGTTGTAGGTCGATGACTATTTTTAGGTCGGCAGTTTGGAACCAAGTATCTTTTCAAGAATGTGTGCCATTTAAAATAAGCATAACGGGGATTCAATGTTGAAACGAAATTCAATAAAACTAGCGATAAAAATTTACGCATTGACTATTTTATATGGAGCGTAATCTTATAAAAACAATGCAATTTCTGAGTGAAGTCTTGCCTCAACATAGCTAAACAAAACCCCGCAAGCTTGCGCTATACGGGGCTATGGTTCACTGGCCCTAATGCTGGCTGCAGCGCCTATAAAGTCTCAGCCAACGCCAGCAAATTTCAGTTAGCTCGGCTTAGGTCTTGCGCTTTTGAAAATACTCGTCATAGCGATGAACCCAGTCTTTCGATTCACCTAACGGTAAATGACAGGCACGGCACCCTGCCGCAGGATCTGCCGAAGCTGTTTTACCGTCTGCCAGATAGGCCGAATAAACCCAATCACCGTTCTTGAGACCTACAGGTGCAGATTCTCCCCAACCTTTACCTTTGCCCATCACATAGACTTTGAGCAAATCGCCTTTAACTAATTTTCCATCTGCGCTTTTTAACAATGCACCGTCAGCGGCTTCTTTGGCCTTGTAAAGTTCCATTACTGAAACAGTTCCATCCGGAAACGGCGAGCCTGCGACCGTTTTAGCACCGACCGGGTTAATCCATATTTCGCGGATTTGCTTCGCGTCAGGCCTTTGAACTTCACTCAAAAAGATCGGCCATGATTTGTAATCGGCGGGTACCGCCATCTCGCCATCTTTTAATACTTTTGCCGTTACAACGGGCGCGGTTGGGGTCTGGGCGCAGCTTGCAACTAATAAAACTGCCGCCGCCAGCGAGGTCAATGCCAGTACTTTTTTCATGAGCTACTCCTGTTGTTGATACGGGTTGGTAGTTCTCAAACTCCGCTACTCACTCAAGACGAAGCGGACGCGTTAAAGTTACACTCAGATTCATTTCTTTATGTTGGCGGGCGCTTTGGCGTCGGTCACCGGCGCAGCTAACGTTTTGCCCGCAACCGCTGGCGCAATTGCAGGAACTACTGCTGGCGCTATCGGTGCCACGGCCACGATAATGGGCGTTGGCTTCGGGATAGGCTTTCCCGCTTTTTTCATGTTCGCCTGAAAACTCGCTACCGCCTTATCTTCATATCGCGCTTGGTCTAGTTTGTTTTTGTCCGCAGTCGCCTTATCCTTTTCCGCCTTGGCCGCTGCAACCACCAGATCGGGCGGCGGTGCGGGGGGAATTTTAGCAAACGCGTTGATCGCAAACACAGCACTAAACGAAGCAATGATTTTTCTCAACATCACGGGAATCTCCTTAATCATCGCCGGCAACGGGCTGACTGGAGCCACTCATTTTGCCTGACGGCATACCTGCGCTCCCACCCGATTTCACCTCTTCGAGCCAAAGCGCATGATGCTCTTTTGCCCAAGTTTCATCGACAAAACCTCCCTTCATCCCTTGGAGTGCACCTTCAGTGCCGATCGTCCCAATGTAAATATGGCCCAACGACGTCGCCATAAATAACGTCGCCAAAGCGGCATGGATCAGATTCGATTGTGCCATCAACTCGCGCGATGTATTCCAGTTCGGAAATAGTAGTAATAGCCCGGAAATGCTAACCAAAATGCCGAACAAAACGATGCTCATCCAGAACCACATTTTTTCACCACCGTTGAAACGTCCCGACGGCACGTGATTCCCTGAAAGCAGACCGCCAAATTTGCTGAGCCAGGTAAGATCGCGGCCCGTAAAAATATTGTCTTTTACGTACATGAAGAAAAACGCGATTATCGAGAACACAAATAGCGGACCGACGAAGTTGTGAACGTTTTTGCCGATGACGGTTATCCATGAGAAAGCTGAAGGCCCGACGATCGGTAGCAAAATATGTTTGCCAAATAAAATCGCGATCCCGGTGAAAGCGAGCGCGACAAAAGAAAATGCCATCGTCCAGTGCACCGTCCTCTCCGCGCTATTGAATCGTTCAATCAACCGGCCGCTCAATTTATCATGCAGGCGGAAAGGCCCTTTGATTGCAAAAAACGCCAGAAGAATTACCGGGATCACCAGCAGGATAATGCCACCGTAGAATGTCAACGGGCCATTTCTCAATGTCCGCCACCATTGGCCGCTGTCTTCAACGAGCACATTGGTCTCGCGGCCGCGCACCGACGCATATTGACTTGTCGACTCCACGTCACTCCATTTGGGCGGTAGATTCCATCCCGGTGCCGCGGTACTGCCCGCGGGCAATGGTGGAATGGCCTTGGAACCTTCAGCAATCGGCGTCTCGGCAACAGGAGCCGCAGTTAATGGTGTCACCACAGGTAAATTCGCGGGCTTGGCTGATGGAGCTGCCGTCTGGGCACCTGCATTTGAGATGAAAGCTACCGCCACTAGGGACGCCAGCAGCAGAGCAAACCCACTTCGGAACTTTGAACTCATGGTCTTTTTCTCCACAATTAGTTAGCGGCAGGCATTTTGGTATCAGTGCGGTTATATTCGTTTTGGGTTTTGCTGCGTTCTACCATTGCACTTTCCCATTTCGATTTGTCCCCTGCGAACTTAGTGTTGTTGTAGGCCTCAGTGTCCTTTTTTTCCGAGTAAATCTTTTCTGTCTTGGCCGTTTGATCAATTTCGCCGCAACCGGAAAGGCACAAAAAGACTGCCCCAAACACTAGCACTGGCGCGCTTCTTCGAGCACTTTTCCGCCACGACCAAGCACCAGTCATACTTTCACCACTTGTTTGGCTGCCGGTTTGGTATCTTTGCGGTCGTAAGCCATTGCCCAACCCCACACCTCTTCACCTTTTCCCCGACGTTTTACGCGCTGCTGGTAAATAGATGCGATCACCTCGCCGTCTCCCCCCAGTAATGCCTTTGTAGAACACATCTCTGCACAGGCCGGCAGCTTGCCTTCGGACAGGCGATTGCGACCGTATTTCTTGATCTCTTCGGCACTGTTATCCACTTCAGGGCCGCCTGCGCAAAATGTACATTTATCCATCTTGCCGCGCAGCCCGAATGCGCCCGCCTGTGGAAATTGAGGCGCGCCAAATGGGCAGGCGTAGAAACAATAGCCACAACCAATGCACAAATCCTTGTCATGCAATACAACCCCTTCTTCGGTCTTGTAAAAGCAATCTACGGGACATACCGCCATACAAGGCGCATCCGTGCAATGCATGCATGCGACTGAGATGGAACGTTCGCCTACCTTGCCATCATTCACCGTCACCAGTCGGCGGCGGTTCACACCCCACGGCACTTCATGCTCGCTTTTACAGGCGGTAACGCAGCCGTTACATTCGATACAGCGCTCGGCGTCGCAAATAAATTTCATTCTTGCCATAATCTTTCTCCGTTATCTGGGCTGTTACTTACGGCAACTAGGCGACTGCGATTTGGCAGACGGTGGTCTTGCTTTCTTGCATCATCGTCACGCTGTCATAGCCATACGTTGTAGCCGTATTCACCGCCTCACCGCGCACAATCGGTGCCGCACCTTCGGGATATTTATCCAACAAATCCTTACCCTGCCACCAGCCGGCGAAGTGGAACGGAATAAAGGTGGTGCCCTGAGCGACCCGCTCCGTCAACAAGGACTTGACCTTGATTTTCGATTTAGTAGGCGACATGATCCAGACGAATTCATTGTTTTTGATTCCCCGTGACTCGGCATCTTTCGGATTGATCTCGACAAAGTTTTCCTGCTGCAATTCCGCGAGCCAGGGATTTGAGCGGGTTTCATCGCCGCCGCCTTCATATTCAACCAAGCGGCCGGAAGTTAGTATCAACGGGAAGTCTTTGCCGATATCTTTATTTTTTTCTTGCACCGATTTATATAGCGTGGGTAAACGCCAGAAGGCTTTTTTGTCATCGTGAGTAGGGTACTTTGCCACCATGTCGGGCCGAGTGCTGTAGAGCGGCTCACGGTGCTGTGGTACGGCATCAGGGAAATTCCAGACCACTGCGCGCGCTTTTGCATTACCAAAAGGAGAACAACCGTGCACCTGCATCACTACGCGCTGGATACCGCCGGAGAGATCTGTCTTCCAGTTTTTGCCTTCAGCCGCCTTTTGCTCGGCTTCCGTCAAATCGTTCCACCAACCCAGTTTTTTCATCAAGACATGGTCGAATTCAGGATAGCCAGTTGTGATATCCGCACCCAAAGAGTGCGAGCCATCCTCCGCCAGCAACGACACACCTTCTCGTTCCACACCGAAGTTGGCGCGGAAGTTACCTCCGCCATCCATCACATGTTTGCTCGTGTCGTATAAATTCGGCGAACCCGGATGCTTTAATTCGGGCGTGCCATAACAAGGCCACGGCAACCCAAAATAATCGCCCTTCATGTTGTAGCCGGTTTCCTTATCAATTACGTCTGTCGTGCAACGCAATGTTTTGACATCAAACGCCGCCATATTGCGCATATGCGCTTTCAGCCTCTCAGGCGATTGACCTGTGTAGCCGATCGTCCATGCGCCGCGGTTAATCTCACGCAAAACGTCTTCTACCACCGGCTCTTCGCCCTGTGGTGTGCTGACAACTTTAATATTTTGCTTGCCGTCGCGCTTGCCCACCAACTGATCCGCAAATCCAAATTTCTGGGCGAATTGATACATGATCGCGTGATCTGGGCGTGATTCAAACAAAGGCTCGATTACTTTTTCGCGCCATTGAATCGAGCGGTTTGATGCTGTCGCCGAGCCAGAGGTTTCAAACTGAGTGGAGGCTGGCAACAAGTAAACGCCGTCTTTACGATCCGGCATAGCAGCTGAGGCAGTCGGATACGGATCAATAATGACCATCATGTCCAGCTTTTCCATTGCCTCTTTCATTTCCGTCCCGCGTGTTTGCGAATTCGGTGCGTGACCCCAATAAATCATCGCTTTCAAGTTGCTGTCTTGGTCAATAAGTTCATTTTTCTCCATGACCCCATCAATCCAACGCGATACCGTCATGCCGGGTTTTTCCATCATCGCTTTTGAAGCAAATTGCCCTTTCAGCCAGTCGTAGTCCACGTTCCATACCTTCGCCCAGTGTTTCCACGCGCCCTCGGCCAAGCCGTAGTAGCCGGGCAGAGAATCAGGATTCGGGCCGACGTCAGTAGCACCCTGCACATTATCGTGGCCACGGAAAATATTGGTGCCGCCACCCGCCACGCCGACGTTGCCCAGTGCCAATTGCACAATACACGAGGCACGAACAATCGCGTTTCCAATCGTATGTTGGGTCTGACCCATGCACCACACAATCGTCGACGGGCGATTTTTAGCCATTGATTCAGCGACTTTATACACTTCTGATTCAGGCACACCGCAAGCCTCTTCGACGGCTGCCGGTGTCCACTTTTTCATCACCTCGTCTTTGATTTTTTCCATCCCGTAGACGCGGTTATTGATGTAGGCCTTGTCTTCCCAGCCATTGTTGAAGATGTGATAAAGCATACCGAACAAAAACGGAATATCAGTGCCAGAACGGATGCGAACAAACTGGTCTGCCTTCGCCGCCGTGCGTGTAAAGCGAGGATCTATCACGATCATTTTTGCGCCATTTTCTTTGGCGTTGAGCATGTGCAACATGGACACCGGATGCGCTTCTGCCGCGTTCGAGCCGATGTACATCGCACATTTGGTGTTCGACATATCGTTATACGAATTGGTCATCGCGCCATAGCCCCAGGTATTTGCAACCCCCGCCACCGTAGTGGAATGACAGATTCGCGCCTGATGATCGCAATTGTTCGAGCCAAAAAGCGACACGAATTTGCGGAACAAATACGCTTGTTCGTTATTGTGTTTAGATGATCCCACCCAGTAAACCGCATCTGGCCCGAAGTCTTTCCGAATCTTCATCAGCTTGTCGCCAATTTCGTTGTAAGCCTCTTCCCAGGTGATGCGCTTATATTTGCCATCCACCAATTTCATCGGGTACTTCAAACGATATTCGCCGTGTCCATGCTCGCGCAGCGCAGCACCTTTGGCGCAATGCGCGCCGAGGTTAATCGGCGAATCAAATACCGGCTCCTGGCGCACCCACACGCCATTTTGCACCACCGCGTCAATCGCGCAGCCCACCGAGCAGTGGGTGCAGACGGTACGCTTGACTTCAATTTTTCCGCCTGCCGCGACAGCATCAGCGAGTGAGATTGCTTCAGCGCGTTTGACCATTGAAAACGGCAATTGCGATGCGAACGCGCCAGCACCTGCCACCATCCCGGAGCGCTTCAAAAACCCGCGACGGTCTACCGTGCCGAGCGCCGCATTGACATTGTTTAAAAATCCACCGCTTTTGCGGACGGATCCCGATGCTTTTTTAGTAAGTAACATAATGATCCTCTTGGCCTACATCCGCGTGGTTTCGTAGTACCGCTCTATGTGCGCAGTGACGTGATAACCCTTCGACTTTTTAGCGATTGGCTCCGCGGCTACCACAGAAGCATTCGCAACGACCGCGACTGGTGCGACCGTTGCTGATACCGCGGCTGCGACTGCCCCAGCAGTGCCCAGCGTGGCACCCAGCAAAAAGTTTCGTCGATTACTCTCGATTTTAGGTTTCATATGTGGACTCTTTTTCGCTTCACTCATGACACGCCTCCGGTGGATATTGTTGGAGAAATTGACGTTACTAAATTGGATCTAGTGGTCATTGCTGCTAGCACTGCATTTCAAAAGCCTGTGATTCCATTTCAAAAAATTTTTCGGCGAAATTTGCCACGCGTCTATAGTAATTTGATTTTTCATAGACTTGTATTGCGGCGCAACATTTTAAAACCCATGGCTTCATGTGTTTTTCAAAAAATGCTTTTTGCGATTCGATATCGGCTGGCGCATCCGATAAATCGCCCAAAATCAGCGCCCGCATCACGTCGCAAACCGCAGCCAAATGGTCCTCCGATTCACGTACTTCCGCGTTTCGGGCGAACCCCATCTTGGCGAGATCATCGCGCAGCTCGGCCAACGGCTTTTCCATCATGAAGCCCGCTAAATAAAACGAACCATAGACGATAACCGGCGGTCGCCCCACACCCACGAACACGGACTCATACTCATCCACCAGCGCGTCGTGCGTCACCACCGCCGATGCCGCTGACAACGCGCGCCACGACTTCGTCAACTCAACCGAAGCTTCATCGGTCGGCTCCTGCGTGATCACCATTGATTGCAATACACGATCATCAGGTGCGCGTGAAAAAAGATGCGCCAACAAAGCGTAAAAATCAGCTCGCGCTTGATCTTCCGCCATCACAATGCGCGGCTGATCAAACGCTATCGATTGAACCGCGGTCATTCAATTCGCCTTCCGGTCAAAATCGAATATTCGCCCTTGTTCGACATCATATCGACCACCCGGCAATCCGCACACATTTTCAAACGTTCCAGCTGGCCCTCTCCGGCAAACATGGAATGCCCGGCGAGTTTCGCTAACATGTTGTCGATCATCGCTTTGGTGCCCAGCGCTTTATCGCAACTTACGCAATTAAACGGCTCCGATTCGTTCAGTACCACTGCCTGTTTGCGCGCTTCTGTAAGGAGCAAACGCGGCGATAAGGTAATTGCGTTTTCGGGGCACGTGGATGCACACAGGCCACATTGGACGCAGTTGCGTTCAATAAAATTGAGTCGCGGATAATCTGCACCATCCATCAGGGCAGATGAGGGACATGCGCCTGCGCAAGCCAGACAAAGGGTACATTTCTGCGGATCAACGATCACGTTTCCAAACATCGAGCCGGCCGGTAATGTCACCTCCACGGGCTTGATTTTTGCATGTTGCAGCAAATGTTCAACCGCGAATTCAATCGTGTTTCTTTTATCGTTTGACAGATTAAACGTCGCGTTGACTTTGACCGTATCCGCCGCAGGCGCATTCCAGATTTTAGTTTCCGCGATTATTGCTTCGTGCCATGAAAAATGAATGCCGCCATACCCCAACGCATGCAAAATCGTTTCTGCCAGCGCCATTTCTGCCCGGGTTGCAGTCGCGTACTGCGGAGCGTCCGAATCGGTTGCCAGCAAAGTAACGCCACCCGCACCGAACGCAATCGCACCGAGCAGCACATCCAAACCAATTGAGGCCACGTGCCAAGTCTCGACCGGCAGCACATGTGCGGGCAAACCGCGCGCCATGTGGGACAAGGCATCGCGACCCGCTGCGCCATCATGAAACAAAATAATCGGGGCAACTGCGTTGGGCGCGGCGACCGAATAGGCATTGATCAACGTCCGCATCTGAGTGCCGCGATCGCTTACCCGCGGATATTGATAGCTCATCGCGCCGGATGGGCAAACGGTAGCGCACGCGCCGCAACCCATGCAAAGGAAAGGATCTACTTTGACTTTGTCACCATCCGCGCTGATGGCTTTGGTGGAACAAACATCGATGCATTTATTACAGCCGGTTTTTTTGCTGCGGCTGTGCGCACAGATCGAGTCTTTATAAGCAAAAAATTTGGGCTTTTCAAATTCGCCGACCATTTCCGGCAATTCAGTCAGGGCGCGGGCAAGCATATCTTCGTTAGCCGCATGAAAATAGCCTTGAGGCGGTGACTGCATGGAGAACGCAGGGGTGTCATGCAAGTCAAGGACGAGATCGAATG
>JBBRZG010000060.1:0-21000 GCA_038236905.1 Burkholderiales bacterium | reverse complement strand
GTTTCATCGTTTGTACTCGTGTATGTGTTGATGTTGTTCGCAATATTTATGCATGATCGACCCGCCTTATTTCGCAGCGACGATCATGTTCTCATTGTTGCTGTAGCGTGAAGCGGTGACTACGATCGTATCAAGCGTGACGGTGTGAATACGTGGTGCGGTAACGACGATCGTGTCAAGCATTTGTACGTCTGTTGCGACTTTTGGATTTGCGTTTACGTTGTTTGCAAATAGCGTCACCAGTGCGATTGCAGCGACACCTAAAGCAAGTGCGAATGTGGTGTTGTCTTTGCTGTTGTTGGTGGTGAAATAGTTGGTGGTTTTCATGATCGGCTCCAGTTTCGTTTAGGTTTAATTCGGTTGAGATGTTTCGGTTCGTGTGTTGATGATGTGACTTTACGAGCCCGACCCGAAACCCTCAATCGGATTGCGACGAAATGGCGAAAACAGCGCGCGAACTGACA
Organism: Burkholderiales bacterium; assembly: GCA_038236905.1. Lineage (GTDB taxonomy): Bacteria > Pseudomonadota > Gammaproteobacteria > Burkholderiales > Usitatibacteraceae > UKL13-2. The sequence goes on along the minus strand of JBBRZG010000060.1, from coordinate 20,536 downwards.
AAAAATGGGGGAGTGGCGTGGAGAAGCGCGTGAGGCTGCTTGATGTCTACTCGATGAAATTGGGGTTTGGAAGACAAATGAGCGAGTAATCCTAGCCGCCGCCTTGCTTATGGTTACCGTGACCGTCAGCCATGAATGTTGGCCCGAATTTCGAAAATTTCTTCAATACACCTTTAAGCCGACGCCTCATTGGACGAATGCGCAGCTCATCTCCGCCCCGCTCTATTTCCAGCTCATTGTCCGTGCGCTGATAGGCTAGTGCCGCTGGAACCTTCAGAGCCTGTGAACTGGTGTTCTTGTACGCTCTCGTCGGTGTCTGAGTAAATTGCCTGCTTTTATTTTCACCGGCAGATGTAAAGAGATGGATGGTCGTTCATCTGACCCATTTGATCCATCATTTCGCCAAATCACTAGCCTTCAACTGCGGAAATAAAATCACATCGCGAATCGATGGAGAATTAGTGAGCAACATAACCAAACGATCTATGCCAATTCCTTCACCCGCCGTGGGTGGCATGCCGTACTCGAGGGCACGAACATAATCGGCGTCGTAGTGCATCGCTTCTTCGTCGCCAGCGTCTTTGGCTTTGACTTGCGCCATGAAGCGTTCGGCCTGGTCTTCGGCATCGTTTAATTCTGAGAAGCCGTTGGCTAGTTCGCGGCCTGCGATGAAAAGCTCGAAACGATCCGTAGTGTGGGGTGTCTTGTCGTTGCGTCGCGCCAGCGGTGAGACTTCAGCCGGGTAGTCGATGATGAAGGTGGGTTGAATTAATTTCGCTTCCGCGGTTTCTTCAAACAGCATCAATTGCAGCTCTCCCACGCTTTGTGTCGGTTTGGTCTGCACGTGCAATTTTTTGAGGGCATCGCGCAGCACATCAATGTCGTCTAAATTCGCATCGACGAATTCAGGAAAGTATTTCTTCACCGCCTGCGGCATGGTGATGCGATCAAACGGTTTGGCGAAATCAATTTCGACTTTGCTCGCATCCGGGCCGTAGGTGAATGCGGTTTTTCCCAAAACTTTGGTGCTGATAGCGCGAAACATTTCTTCCGTGAAATCCATAAGGTGATGGTAATCCCGCCAAGCAATATAGAACTCCATCATCGTGAATTCAGGATTGTGCCGGACCGAAATACCCTCGTTACGGAAGCTGCGGTTAATCTCGAAGACGCGCTCGAACCCGCCAACGATCAGACGCTTTAGATACAGCTCGGGCGCGATACGCAAATACATTTGCATATCAAGCGAATTGTGGTGCGTGATGAACGGTTTGGCCGCTGCGCCGCCGGGGATGGGATGCAACATCGGCGTTTCCACTTCCAGATACCCGGCATCCACCATGAAGCTGCGAATGGATTGGACGATTTTTGAGCGCATTTTGAACGTCTCGCGCACCTCAGGATTGGTGATGAGGTCAACATAGCGCATGCGATAGCGCTGCTCAGTATCGGTCAGGCCATGGAATTTCTCCGGTAGCGGGCGCAGCGATTTCGTGATCAGGCGAAGTGACGTCACATGAATCGATAATTCGCCGACTTTAGTTTTAAACAGCCGACCTTCCGCGCCCAGGATATCGCCCATGTCGTAATGTTTGAAAGCGTCGAGCGCCTCGGCGCCCAGATCATTCATGGTGATGTAAAGCTGAATCTGTGCGGACGCATCCTGGATCGTCGCAAACGCGGCCTTGCCCATGACGCGCTTGAGCATCATGCGCCCCGCGACTTTTACATTGACTGGCGCAGCGGCTTCCAATTCCTCTTTCGATTTGTCGCCATATGCTGCCGCTAAATCACCTGCATGGTGTTCGGGACGAAAGTCATTGGGGAACGGATTTGTACCGTTTGATTTCGCGTGCTCGCGGAGGGCGGCTAACTTTTGGCGGCGTTCAGCAATAACGTGGCTTTCAACCGCATGGCTGTCGCTTACTTGGTTATCGTCTTGGGGCGGGGTGGAGGTTGGTGTTTGATCGGACATGGCTGTTCTCTATTTAGAGTTATTACGTTCAAAAATTTGCGGTGCTGTAAATTTAATCTGGGGCGTCAGTAAAAATTTGTGGATGCATTTAAGTCGGGTTGAAAGAACCTTACGGTTGTAGCCATTGAGATTTCAGCAAACCGTTCTCCCAGGAAAACAACGCCCGTCGATTGCCTTCAGCGCTCAGGTAAATCCATTCCAGCGAATCAATATTCACAATAACGACAGCAAAATTTTCGCGACCTGCATCAGTCGGTTGAGGCACGCTACTTGGTTTGTCCACCGCTCTACCCGGTGCAATTTTTACGCTGTAGGCAACATGTGATTCGGGCCGTGAATTGTTCCACGCGTCATTGGCTATCGCATCGTTCGTATGCAACGTTACCTGCCCGTTCACGCGCAACTGAATTTTCTTTGATGCGTCGTAGCCCAAGATGCAAACGCGTGGTTTGAGGTGCCACTGGTTTATTTTCGCGGAGCGAACGTCGGTGTGAAATCGCATCGTCCGCGCACTTTTATCCGTCGCACGCAAGATCATGGTGCGTGCCTGCGGGTTTCCGATGGCGTCTACGCTGGTCACCACTGGCGCGTGAAATGCCGAATGGCGATCCACCGTACCGCGTCCCCAAAGTTGCCACGCCATCTCCAGCGAGGTATCCAGATCGTCATAAAACGCGGGCAATGGCGGGCGCGTCGCCATGATTACACCCGCTGCTTCCATGTCATCAGGCCGATACCACCGAGGCACAATGCAATCCCGGCGACTTTCATCACCGATAGCGATTCACGGAAAAACAGCGCGCCAATAATCAGAGTTGATACCGCCACCACCGATGCAGTTAAAACGGCGGCGGATGAAAGCTCCGCTCCGGCCCGATAGGCAAGCAGAAAGCCGATCTCAATCATCACGATACTGGCCGCAACGCCGTACACGGCCCAGTTCAGCTTTCCAATTTCTTCAACCACTGATACTGTCACCGGAAATAACCAAAACAGTGGTAGCGTCAGCACCGCGGCAACCAGATAGAAAGTGAGCAGCGAGATTACCGGATGGGCACCTGCCGAAATACTTTTCTGCGTGACGTGATAAAGCACCTGGCCTGCAATCGCGATCAAGAAAGCGACGAGAAGTCCCGTTTTCAGCATGGGGTTTTCCTTAAACGCCTTGCTTCAAACTGGCTTCGATAAACATATCCAAGTCGCCATCCAGCACTTTTTGCGTAGCGCTGGTTTCAACGTTGGTGCGCAAATCTTTGATGCGTGATTGGTCGAGCACGTACGAGCGGATTTGGTGGCCCCAGCCGACATCGGTTTTGCCCGCTTCCAACTTATCCTGCTCGGCCTGGCGCTTGCGGATTTCAAGCTCGTATAGTTTTGCCTTCAGCATGGTCATCGCCTCAGCTTTATTGCGATGCTGTGAGCGGTCATTCTGGCATTGCACAACGATGCCGGTAGGGGCATGGGTAATGCGAATCGCGGAATCGGTTTTGTTAATGTGCTGACCGCCCGCACCGGAGGCGCGAAAGGTGTCAATACGCAAATCGGCCGGATTGATGTCTACCTCAATTGAATCATCAACTTCGGGATACACAAACAAGCTCGCGAATGAGGTATGCCGTCCACCGGAAGAATCAAACGGGGATTTGCGCACCAGACGATGCACGCCGGTTTCAGAGCGCAGATAGCCATAGGCGTAGTCGCCGGTTATTTTGATCGTCGCGCTCTTGATCCCCGCCACCTCGCCATCGGATTGCTCAAGCAATTCGGTTTTAAAACCTTTGCGCTCGGCATAGCGTAGATATTGACGCAACAGCATCGACGCCCAATCTTGTGCCTCGGTACCACCCGCGCCCGATTGAATATCAACGAAGCAATTGAAGCCATCCGCCGCGCCCGAAAACATGCGGCGAAATTCCATGTCGGCGACAATCACTTCAACCGCCGCAACATCGGCGCCAACCGCTTTCAGGGTGGAATCGTCCGCTTCTTCTTTGGCCATATCAAAAATTTCGCGCGAGTCACGCAAACTTTGGTCGACATGAATCAACGTGTCGATGACCGCATCCAGTGATTTCTTCTCGCGGCCCAGATCTTGAGCGCGTTTGGTGTCCGCCCAGACCGCCGGGTCTTCAACTAGGCTGGCGACTTCCTGCTGACGTTCTAATTTGCCGTCAAAGTCAAAGATACCTCCGCAACTCATGCGCGCGTGCGGACAAGTCGTTAAGGCTGTTCGAAATAAGGTTGATTTGATCGGCTTCCATGATGCATTTCTTCGTTTTTTGTGAGGCTAGATTATAGCGGATGCGTGAGCGTATTCGGACGGTGATGAACACGGTCCTCCTCAGCAGCTTTGCTGACGCGGTGCCAGAACCCATATGCGGCATCTTGATAGCGTCGGTCTGGTATGAAGGCGGGAGATGGAGGAGCAACATGAGCCTGCGCGTCGCGGTACGTTCAAAGCTGTATCACTTCACCGCTTCCGCAGCGGTTCAAGAAGCGATTTCAAACCGTTGTGGTCAATTTCGCGCATTAACGCCAACAGCCGGCCCAGTTCGCCCTCCGGAAACCCTTCACGTGCGAACCAGTGCAGATAATTGCCGGGCAAATCTGCGATTACACGCCCGGCGTATTTTCCATAGGGCATTTGCAGAGTCACTAATTTTTCGAGATCTTTGGCTTCCATACCGCGGACTTGGGTGGCGATCAGGCTGTGTGATCAAGGGTCAATTGCAATGTCCTGGCACCTCGGAACTCATTGATCGATGGCCGAAACACCGCGTCAATGCTCTGGTTCAGGGCATCTGGTGAGCCAAACCGGATCGCCTCGAACGTACTACCGCCCAATGATAATTTCAACTTGAGATGCTTTTCGCCGACCACCTTTTGCTCGATCACTTTAAATGCGCCGGTAAACGACGGCGCTGCAAATCCTTGGCCCCAGACTTTTGACTCCAGCGATTGTACAAAATCAAACGACAATGCAGCCGCGGTGATGGCACCATCCGTAGCCATTTGTTCCAATAAATCATTGGGTGAAACCAGGTCGCGGACCACGGTCTCAAACGCTTTGGCAAAATCTACCATCGCGCCTTGCGAAATGGTCAAGCCCGCTGCCATCGCGTGGCCGCCGAATTTTGTGACCATGCCGGGATAGCGCTTGGTAATGAGGTCAAGTGCATCACGCATATGCAGGCCTTGGATCGAACGACCTGAGCCCTTGAGATTTCCGGCACCATCACTTGCAAACGCGATCACCGGTCGATGATATTTCTCGCGAATACGCGAAGCCAGAATGCCCACCACGCCTTGATGCCATGTCGGCTCGAAAATCGCAATCGCGTAGCGCGTACCAATATCAATATCCGCCAACGATGCCAACGCTTCATCGCGCATATCCGCTTCGATCACGCGACGGTCACGATTGAGCTGATCGAGCTGGCCGGCGAGCTTTATGGCGGTTTCATCATCGTCCGCGAGAAGGCAGGCGATGCCGATGCTCATGTCCTCGAGCCGTCCCGCGGCATTGATGCGCGGGCCGACCACAAATCCAAAATCATAAGTACTCGCACGCCGATGATCGCGACCGGCAACCTGCAGCAGTGCGCGAATACCCGCGCACATGCGGCCCGCTCTTACCCGGGCAAGACCTTGCTCGACCAGAACGCGGTTATTGTGATCGAGCTTGACGACATCGGCGACGGTGCCAAGTGCAACCAGATCCAGCAGATCCGCGAGATTCGGCTCGGCAATTTTTGTGAAATGATTCAGTCGGCGTAACTCCGCGCGCAGCGCCAGCATCACATAAAAGATAACGCCCACACCCGCCAGATTTTTGCTCGAAAAACTATCGCCGCGCTGATTGGGATTCACAATCACGGCCGCGTCGGGTAGCGCATCTCCGGGCAGATGATGATCCGTCACCAGCACGCGGATGCCGCGTCGATTGGCCTCAGCGACGCCGTCCACGCTTGCGATGCCGTTATCCACCGTGACGATAATGTCAGGATTTTTCGATGCAGCGAGCGCAACAATTTCGGGAGTCAGTCCATAACCATATTTAAATCGGTCCGGCACCACATAATCGACGATTGCGCCCATCGCCGACAATGCGCGCATGCCTACCGCACAGGCCGTAGCACCGTCCGCGTCATAGTCCGCGACGATTAAAATTCTCTGTTGCAACTGAATCGCCGTGCCGAGAAATATAGCCGCGTCTTCAATATGGGCGAGTTGTGTTGGTGTAAGCATCGCGCTCATGCGGGTATCCAGCTCGTGCTCGTCGGTGACGCCGCGTGCGGCATAGAGCCGCGCCATCACAGGATCAATATTTTGCGTGATCAGGTTTGCGAATGCGGCGCTATCGACGGGCCGCGTGACGATGGTGATCATGCGAATTTGGCTTGAGTTTGACTAAAGAGAAACTAAAGATACGATGACAGTGCTTTTGGATTGCGTGACAATGCTCTTGCCACGAGCTGCGACATCTGCCCGCGCAAATCCCATTGCGATGCTGGCATGATTTCGGCGCGGAGGGTGGTCATTTCGTTGGGCAGGATGAGAGTGAGCGACGAAATTGCTTTGTTATCAAGGGCCGCTTTCAGCGGCACAAACCAATCCTTGTCCAGCGCAGCGGCTGCGGTCATCCACTCATGGCGCTGATTTGACCGCAGTGCTTTGGTGGCGGCGTGGAGTACCACCAGCGTGTTCAGGCTCTGAATCAGAAACGCGTCCAGACTTGCAGGTAGCTCAATCAGCGGCAGCTTGGCATTCAGCGCCAAACCCCGCGCCAGTGCTAGCTTGGCGAGCACCAGCTCGTTCGGATTTTTTCGTTTGGGGCCGGGGCTTACGCTCGGTGGCGTCAAAATATTGCGTTTATTCACGACCCCTAGCATGTGTGCCATATTGGGACCGATGGGCGCGGCTTTGCCTCTAAACGCACCTGCGCCCCAAAACCAGATGCCGTTGATTGCGAGTTCGCCCCGTGCTTCGCGGGCGGTGTTGACCGGATGATCGTGCAATAACATTTGCAATTCGTTTTGCAAGCGCCGCCATTTTATTTTGCCAGTGTCGTTATCCGCATTTTCCGGCAAATGGTCAAACACGTTCGCGCCATTGGCGCGCCACAGCGGCGTTGTGTCCGGCGTTTCCGCTTCGGGGATGCGCATGTACCAGCGCGCCGCATCGGGTGCGTGAATCGAAAGCCCGTCACCGGCCAAATGCTCGTTCAGTGTCGCGACGATGGCATCAGCCTCTGTCTGAGTTGGTTTCAGTACGTGGGAATCGAGAAGCTGGACATTGTCGCGGCTCACATGCAGGTGCACCGGGTCAGCCCGCAGCCACGTGTCATGGCCGGGTGCGCCACCATCGGCCAGCAGCGTGAGGGCTGCAACCGGGTTACTGGCAACAAAAACCAGACCCAATTCGTTTAGACAGGCCTCCTCCAGTGAGCGCCCCGGTGATTTTTTGATTTCACCAAGCGCCAACAAGGATTGCAAACCGGGCATCGGCGGCAAATCTTGTGCTGCAATGAACGTGGGCGGGGGAATGAGGTCTGAAGCGATAATAGTAAAGTGCATCGGCAGATTTTATCATCGCACTCCATGACTTCGCTATTGCCGAGCTTTGGACGTGCTGTTACCGCGCCATACTTGGATTCACACAATTTTGTGGCACACTCTCACGCCGCACTCCCATCAACTTTCGTTCGGAATTCTGCTTGCAACCTCTCTCGTTATTCATCGGTCGCCGTTACCTGCGTGCGAAGCGGCAAAACAATTTTATTTCGTTCATTTCGCTGATTTCCATGGCGGGTATTGCTTTGGGCATTGCCGCGCTCATCACGGTGTTGTCGGTGATGAACGGCTTCCAAAAGGAAGTGCGTGCCAAGATTCTAGGCGTGACTTCACATATCCAGGTGATGGGATTTGAGACTGGTCTTGCCAATTGGCGCGATGTCATCGAAACCATAAAGAAACAGCCGGAAATCGTCGGTGCCGCGCCGTTTGTGATGGATCAAGGTATGTTGACGAATGGTCAGACCCCGCGTGGCGTCGGCATTCGTGGCATTGATCCCGCACTGGAAAACGAGGTTGCGGATTTAGGCAGCAATATGAAAGTCGGTGACTTGACGGCACTGCGACCTGGCGAATATGGGATCGTGCTCGGCACTGAGCTGGCGCGCGCACTGCAAACACAGATGGGTGCCAAATTGCAGTTGTTGGTTGCGCCGCGTGGCGGGCCTTCCATCACCGGTATGGTGCCGCGAACTCGCACCTTTACGGTGGTGGGGATATTCAGTTCCGGACATTACGAATACGATTTGAATCTGGCGCTCATCAACATCAAAGATGCGCAAATATTGTTCCGGATGGACGATGCCGTGAGTGGCGTTCGGCTCAAAGTGGATGACACCGATCGTGCCCCGCTGATTGCGCGCCAGCTTGGGAAAACGCTGGCGATTGACGGCTATGTTACTGACTGGACGCAGCAAAATGCGACCTACTTCCGCGCGGTACAGATTGAGAAGCGGATGATGTTTTTGATTCTCACCTGCATTATTTTGGTGGCATCGTTTAATCTGGTGTCAACGTTGGTAATGGCGGTCACTGATAAGCACGCGGATATTGCGATTCTACGAACATTGGGTGCGTCGCCCGGAACCATCATGAAGATTTTCGTGGTGCAGGGAGCGATGATCGGTCTGATTGGTACCTTGGTCGGTTTGGCGAGTGGTGTGCTGCTGGCGTTAAATATTTCGAGTGTGGTTTCATTTTTGGAAAAACTGTCCGGCTCGCGCATTCTTTCGCCCGAGGTCTATTTCATCACTGAGTTACCGTCTGAAATTCACGCGAGCGACGTCTGGCTCACCGTGACCATTGCGTTCGCGATGGCACTCGTCATGACGCTTTATCCGAGTTGGCGCGCCTCGAAAGTGAATCCGGCAGAGGCACTGCGCTATGAATAGTTCTGCGATGAAAAGCGTCCTTCACTGCAAAGCCATTGTCAAAACTTTCAAGCCAGGCGTGAATGAAGTTCCGGTATTGAAAAATATTGATTTCCACGTTGCCAAGGGCGAGACGATTGCGATTGTCGGTGCGTCGGGCTCGGGCAAAAGCACGCTGTTGCATATCCTGGGTGGGCTCGACGCGCCAACCTCTGGCGAGGTAATGTTGCTTGATCAGCGCATGGATAAACTTTCCGCCGTTCAGCAGGGCAATTTGCGCAACCGCGCACTAGGTTTCATCTATCAGTTTCACCATCTGCTGCCCGAGTTTTCAGCGTTGGAGAATGTCGCTATGCCGCTGGCGATTCGCGGCGAAGATACCAAACTCGCCAAAGAACGCGCAGCCCAAATGTTGAATGATGTCGGCCTCTCGCATCGCCTCACCCACAAGCCCGGCGAGCTATCCGGCGGCGAACGTCAGCGCGTCGCTGTCGCGCGTGCGCTCGTCACACACCCCGCCTGCGTGCTGGCCGACGAACCCACCGGCAATCTGGATCGTGCTACGGCGGACAGCGTGTTCGAACTCATCATGCGACTCAATCAAAAATTTGAAACTGCGCTGGTGATGGTGACGCATGATCCACAACTGGCCGCGAAAATGAGTCGCAGGCTGGTGCTGGTTGATGGGGTGTTGAGCTAAACAAATTCAGGGCGATATTACGCACGAACTTGTTGAAACATAGATGAACCACTGGCTATTTGCGTGATGTGACTGCTCTACAATCGAAGTCGGTGCAGCATCCGATCAAGCCGCCTTTGGAAGCGCTTCCACTGGCACCGACTGGCGAATCAAATGGTCGAACGCACCCAGCGCCGCCTTTGCACCATCGCCTGCCGCAATAATAATTTGCTTGTACGGCACGGTGGTCGCGTCACCCGCGGCATACACGCCGGGCACTGAGGTTTCACCTTTTTCATTCACGATAATTTCGCCGTGTTTTGACAACGCCACCACGCCTTTTAACCAGTCGGTATTCGGGATCAGGCCGATTTGCACGAATACGCCCTCGAGCTCGATGTTGTGAATCTGCTGCGTTCCACGATCTTTGTACGCCAAGCCGTTAACAGTTTCAGTGCCGGTAATTTCAGTAGTCTGTGCATTGGTGATCACGGTGACGTTTTTAATACTCATGAGCTTGCGTTGCAATATGGCATCGGCGCGCAGCTTGGTATCAAACTCAATCAGCGTAACGTGAGCTACCAAACCCGCGAGGTCAATTGCCGCTTCCACGCCTGAATTGCCGCCGCCAATGACGGCCACGCGTTTGCCCTTGAATAATGGGCCATCACAATGCGGGCAATAAGCCACGCCTTTGTTTTTATACTTTGCTTCGCCCGGCACATTGATATTGCGCCAGCGGGCCCCGGTGGAAATGACCACCGATTTGCTTTTAAGCGTAGCACCGCTTTCGAGCTGTATCTCAATCAGATCTTTATTTGTTCCAGTGTTTGGCACCAGCGCTTTGGCGCGCTGCAAATTCATGATGTCCACCTCGTAACTACGGACATGTTCTTCAAGTGCGAAAGCTAATTTCGGGCCATCGGTTTCTTTCATTGAAATGAAATTTTCAATGCCGAGCGTATCCAGCACCTGGCCGCCGAAACGCTCAGACGCCACGCCCGTGCGAATGCCTTTGCGCGCGGCGTACACCGCGGCGGCGGCACCTGCCGGGCCACCACCCACGATCAACATGTCAAATGGATCTTTAGCATCAATTTTTCTCGCTTCGCGTTCGATGCCGCTCGTATCAATCTTCGCCAGAATTTCTTCGAGACTGATGCGCCCTTGGCTGAATTCAGTGCCGTTCAAAAAAACAGTCGGGACGGCCATAATCTGGCGCTCCGTGACTTCCGCCTGAAACATCGAGCCATCAATCATGGTGTTGCGAATGCGCGGATTTTGTACCGCCATCAAATTGAGTGCTTGCACCACATCCGGACAGCTATGACAGGTGAGTGATACATAAATTTCGAATTCGAAGTCGCCATCCAGTGCGCGGATTTGCTCCAGCACTTCGGGACCGACCTTGGGCGGATATCCGCCAACCTGCAATAAAGCCAGAATCAACGAGGTGAATTCGTGGCCCATCGGCAGACCCGCAAAACGGGGCCCGTGATTTTCGCCCGGACGGTTTACAGAAAAGGAGGGCTTGCGCTGATGGTCATCGCGGCTCTCGCTGACGACGACAAGCTGCGAACAATCGACGATGTCGCGCATGAGTGACTGCATATCCGTCGACGCCTTGCTGTCGTCGAGCGAGACGACGATTTCAATCGGCAGGGTGGCGCGATCAAGATAGTTCTTCAGTTGGGCTTTGGTATCGACATCAAGCATGATTCACTCACATTAAAATACTGGTTTGTTGGAGCCCGACAACATTGCCGGGCCCTCAAGCTTCTCTGTTGCTGTGCTGCGTGCAGTGCTGACTAGATCTTGCCTACCAGGTCAAACGATGGCTTCAGGGTGGCAGCACCTTCACTCCACTTGGCGGGGCAAACTTCGCCCGGATGCGACGCGATGTACTGCGCGGCTTTTACACGACGCATTAATTCTTTTGCATCGCGGCCAATACCGTCGGGGTGGACTTCGATGGTGCGAATACGGCCTTCCGGGTCGATCACGAACGTGCCGCGGAGCGCCAAACCAGCGTCATCACCTTCTTCGATCAGCACTTGGAATGCGCGCGAAAGGATGTGGGCAGGATCGCCCACTAGCGGATACTGCACTTTCGCGATTTGTTCCGATGAAGCGTGCCAGGCTTTGTGTGTGAAATGGGTATCGGTCGATACGCCGTAAATTTCTACGCCGAGTTTTTTGAATTCAGCATAGTGGTCCGCCAGATCGCCCAACTCGGTCGGGCATACGAATGTGAACGCGGCCGGGAAGAAAACCATTACTGACCATTTACCTTTGAACTGCTCGTGGGTAACGGTGACAAACTTTCCATTGTGAAAAGCCTGTGCCCTGAATGGGATGATTTCGGTATTGATAAGAGACATGGTGTTTTCCTTAAGTAAACAAGTGTGCGAAGGCACATTTAGGTTGCTGAACGACGTGGATAAAATATTGAAAAATTACGTGAACCGGTAGTTTAGGTGGTTGGCCCCTATTGATCCAATAGAACGTTTTAATAGGTTTGATTGATTTTACCTATCATTTGATATTTGTAAGTCGGGCTTGCGTTTGCCCGAACTCAGCGCGCGAATTCAGCGCGCTTTGCTTGCTTGGATACTTTTTGGACATAATCAAATGCTTTATCCGGTCGCTTTACGGTGGCGGACTGTTAGCCTAACTTTTTTTACGAGGATTCTCATGATCCGCCGCAGAAATTCTCTACTGTTGATCTCCCCTCGTTGGGTTTTCGTTTTCAACCAGCTGATCGCCTGCGCCTTGATCGTTCAGCCGGTTCAGGTAGCTTACGCTGCCTCTTCTGCGCCCGTTGCTGCGGAAAACGGCATGGTGGTCACCGCACAACATTTGGCGACAAAAGTCGGTGTGGACGTACTGAAGAAGGGCGGTAATGCAGTCGATGCGGCGGTCGCCGTCGGCTATGCGTTGGCTGTCGTTTATCCTGCAGCCGGAAATTTGGGAGGGGGCGGTTTCATGACGATCCAGTTCGCCGATGGCCGCAAGACGTTTCTCGATTTTCGCGAAAAGGCGCCATTGGCCGCGACCGCAAATATGTACCTTGATGCGAGCGGCAATGTCATTGAGGGTTTGAGCACCAAGGGTCACCTCGCCGTGGCGGTGCCGGGAACGGTCGCCGGTTTAGAATATGTGCGCGCGAAATACGGCACTATGAAGCGCGCCACCTTGATCTCACCCGCCATCGGTCTGGCGGCAAAAGGTTTTGTGCTGGAGCAGGGCGATGCCGCTATGTTCAGCGAGGCCGTCAAAGATTTACGTGACGACCCGCCCTCTGCAAAAATATTTTTGATTAATGGGCAGTCGCCAACCGCCGGGCACCGCCTTGTGCAGAAAGATCTTGCGAACACGCTAAGTCAGATTTCAATACGCGGAGCAGATGGTTTTTACAAGGGCAGGGTTGGCACCGCGATTGTGGCGGCGAGTTCCGCGGGCAAGGGCATCATTACGAAGGCCGATCTTGATCAATACCGACCTCGAGAAATGGCACCGGTTGAATGCGATTATCGCGGCTATCGCATCGTGTCAGCCCCACCGCCCAGCTCCGGTGGCGTGGTGGTGTGCGAGATTCTCAATATCGTTGAAGGCTATCCGCTGAACGCGCTCGGCTTTCATTCGGCTCAGGCAGTGCATTTCCAAATCGAGGCCATGCGTCATGCTTACTTTGATCGCAATACCTACCTCGGCGATCCTGACTTCGTAAAGAATCCAACCGCGAGGCTCCTCGACAAACGTTATGCGGAGAAAGTACGCGCTGCGATTGATCCCGCCCGCGCGGGCATTTCGATGGAGCTGAAGACGGGCGTTGCGCCGCATGAGGGGTCAAATACCACGCACTATTCGATTATCGATAGGGATGGCAATGCGGTCGCGGTGACTTACACCATCAACGACTGGTTCGGCGCGCGCGTGACTGCGGCCGGCACCGGCGTATTACTCAATAACGAGATGGACGACTTCACCGTAAAAGTCGGCGTGCCGAATATGTTTGGTTTGGTGCAAGGTGAGGCCAATGCAATCGCCCCCGGCAAACGTCCACTGAGTTCCATGAGCCCAACGATTATGACCAAGGATGGCAAGCCGGTGCTTATCGTGGGCACACCGGGGGGCAGCCGGATTATTACCGCCGTCGTGCACACCATCATTAATCTCGTCGATTACGGCATGGATCTGCAAGAAGCCGTGGATGCGCCGAGATTTCACCAGCAGTGGTTGCCCGAGGCGACCAATCTTGAGAATTTTTGTTTGAGTCCCGACACTCAAAAAATCCTCGAAGGCATGGGCCAGAAATTCCTGGGTGCTCAACCTGCCAACCATGTTTCGGCCGTTCTGGTCGGCGCACCATCCCTCAACGGCAAGGCGGTTGGCAACAATCGCTTTTATGGGGCTAATGATCCGCGCGGCGGCACCGGATTGGCGCTGGGTTATTGAGCGTGAACTGGTGAACGTGCGGGTTCAATGTTGAAACCCGGTTTGGTAAATGTCACCGTACAGATGGTTACAAAAAATAGTAAACGCTTTCTTTTAAAGTGGTTGTTTCCAAGGCTCCTCGCGAACGGGCTCATGCTATAAACAAATTGGCGACGTATTTGGTATTCGATAACAGAGTTCAATTAAAAAAGGTTGTGGGAAATGCGCTATTTGCTCGGTGTTTTGCTTGGTTTCATAAGTTTCGCTGTATCTGCCGCCGACCCGTTTGATGATAAATTCCGCCAGCTCGATGAGCTTCTTCCCACCCCCAACATTTACCGCGCAGCCTCGGGCGCACCGGGACACGCCTATTGGCAGCAGCGCGCTGACTATGTGATCCGCGCTTCGCTGGACGAGAACAAGCACCAGATTACCGGCAGCGAACAAATTACGTACCACAACAAATCGCCGGACACATTGAATTACTTGTGGCTGCAAGTTGATCAGAATATTTATCGGCCGGATTCGGAATCGCGCAGTGCCGCCGCGATTTTGAACAAAGAGGCCTGGACCAATCCACGTGATGGCGGAGCCGGAGATCGCGACGAAGGTAGAAACGTAAAGTTTGACGCGATTCGTTCGGTACTTGAGGGCCGTATTTTCGAGGGTGGCATGCAAATTCGCAAGGTGGCGTCGGATGGCAAGCCGCTTAAATTTACGGTCAATAAGACCATGATGCGAATTGACCTGCCGACCCCGCTGAAGTCGGGAGAGAGTTATGTGTTTTCACTGGAATGGCAATACAACATTAATAATCAAAAAGTATTGGGCGGGCGATCCGGTGTCGAATTGTTTGATGACAGCAAGAACGGAATCTACGAAATTGCCCAGTGGTTTCCGCACATGGCAGCCTATTACGATGCCAAGGGCTGGCAGCATAAACAGTTTTTAGGTGCGGGTGAATTCACGCTCGAATTCGGCGATTTCGATGTCAGCCTGACGGTGCCTTCTGATCACGTCGTGGCGGCTACTGGGGAATTGCAAAACGCAGATGAAGCGTTATCCAGCACGCAGCGTGAGCGCCTCAAGCAGGCTCGCACCGCTACCAAACCGGTATTGATTGTGACTCCGGCCGAAGCGGAGCTGGCGGAAAAATCGCGCAGCGAAACGCAAAAAACCTGGCGGTTCAAGGCGACCAATGTGCGTGATTTTGCGTGGGCCTCAAGCCGGAAATTCATTTGGGATGCACAAGGGTTCAAAAAGGGTGAGACCGACACCGTAGCGATGTCGTTTTATCCCAAGGAAGGCAATCCACTTTGGGGCCAGTACAGCACACAGGCAGTGGTTCACACCATCGACCAGTACAATCGTTTCGGTTTCGATTATCCCTATCCGGTGGCGATATCGGTGAATGGATCGGTTGGCGGGATGGAATACCCGATGATTTGTTTTAACGGTCCGCGCCCTGTGAAAGATAAAAAAACCGGCGAACTCACATATTCCAAACGCGCAAAATATGGCCTCATTTCGGTGATTATTCATGAAGTGGGCCACAACTATTACCCGATGATTGTGAATTCGGACGAGCGCCAGTGGACTTGGATGGATGAAGGCCTGAACACATTTTTGCAATCCATCGCCGAGCGCGCGTGGGAAGAAAAATATCCTTCAGGGCGTGGCGATCCGCGCAAAATCGTTGACTACATGCGCACGCGGAATCAGGTGCCGATCATGACTAATTCTGAGTCGCTTTTGCAATTTGGCCCCAACGCTTACGCCAAACCCGCCACCGCGCTGACGATCCTGCGCGAAACAGTGATGGGGCGTGAGTTATTTGATTTTGCGTTTAGCGAGTATGCGCGTCGCTGGAAATTCAAGCGGCCCACCCCGTCAGATTTCTTCCGCACCATGGAAGATGCTTCGGGGGTAGATCTGGATTGGTTCTGGCGTGGCTGGTTTTACACGACCGATGCGGTCGATATCAGCATCGACAACATTACCGAATTTAAGATCAGCAGTAAGAATCCTGAAACCGAAAAAGCGCTGAAAAAAGCGCTCGCCGACAGCGAACCAGTTTTTCTGGGTGAGCTGCGCGACCGCACTGAAAGCAAGCGCTTGTCCCGCAATCCCGAGCTGAAGGATTTTTATAACGAGCACGATGATTACACCGTGACCAATAAGGACCGGAATAAATACAACGAAACCATAGAGACGCTGGAGCCATGGGAAAAACTGCTGCTGGACAGTAAAAAGCATTTGTATCTGGTCGATTTTTCCAATTTGGGTGGCTTGGTCATGCCGCTGATTTTGGAGATTGAGCTTAAGAGCGGCGCGAAATCGATCGAGCGCATTCCCGCGGAGATTTGGCGTTATTCCCCGAAAAAAGTGACCAAACTGATTGTCACTGATGAGCCGATTGTGGGCTTGACCCAGGATCCTTATTGGGAAACGGCTGATATCGATATGAGCAACAATAGCTGGCCGCGCAAGCTCGTGCCGTCGCGGCTGGAACTGTTCAAGACGGATCGAGAGCGTGGTGAGAATTTGATGCGCGACATGAAAGTGCCGCTCAAAGATGTCAAGAAAGAGACCAAGGTCGATAAGAAGTGAGAGCGATGTCTGGCGGCGGGAAAGATTCGGTGTGACGCGCGGTGGCCCGGTCGGTGTCAGGGCGCTTATTAAGCCAAATGCCAAGCCAAATGAGAAGCGAGATGCGAAGCCCGCAAGCATTTTTGCGGGTTCGCATGGCATCAGTCGCCGGCAATTTTTACTCACCGTCTCATCACTTATTGCTTTCTCCGGTGCTCAAGCGCACGATTTTCATGTGTCGATTTGTGACATCAAATTTAACCCGCGCAGCGGAAATACTGAAATCGTGCATTCGTACCCAACGCACGATATCGAATCGGCGTTCTGGTTAATGTATGGCAGGCAGATGGACACCGCACTCGCCGCTGATGAAGCCCTGTTGCGCACGTATTTTGATAAGAATTTCGTAATCGAAACTGCGAAAAAATCGCGGCTGAAGATTCGCTGGGTTGGTGTGAGCAGCGACGCGGATACACTGACCGTCTATCAGGAATTGCCCGGCCTCCGATTGGCAACGGCATCAACGCTGCAAAACACGGTTTTGATGGAGCATTTTCCGACGCAGATAAACAATGTGAACGTGCGTACGGACGGCGCTACCGGAACCACAAAAACGCTCATGTTTGATCGCAAAAATACGGTGCAACGCCTCATATAATTCGCGTCGTGAGTTCGCGAAACGTGTGGTTTGCATAGATCAGAGGCGATTTTTATGGATGCTTTTATATCATGACCGATTTACCAGAATGGGCCAAAGCGGCCAGGGAACACTGGAAATGGCGCGGCGCATCGCGCCCCACTTTCGCCGCCGCTCCCGCGCCCGGTCAGGTCTCTGTTTGGGATTTTCCACGGCCACCCATAGTGGTGACCGATCATCGCGAAGTCGTGATTTCTTGGCATGGCGTGGAAGTCGCGAGAACCCGGCGCGCGATGTGTGTGCTCGAAACTTCGCATCCGCCGACCTTCTATCTGCCGCCGGATGACGTCGCGCAGCAATTTCTGGTTGCGGGGTCGGCCAACTCGTTTTGCGAGTGGAAGGGCCCCGCGCTTTACTGGACACTGGCGATGGGAGATGAAAAGCTAATTAACGTGGCATGGAGTTATCCCAAGCCGTTAGCGGGTGCTGAAGCGATTAAAGATTGCCTAGCGTTTTATCCGCATAAATTGACCTGCACCGTAGGCGGCGCAGCGGTCACGCCGCAGCCGAGTGGATTCTACGGCGGCTGGATCACGCCCGAGTTGGTGGGTCCGTTTAAAGGTGAACGCGGGAGTGAGGGCTGGTAAGTCTCGATTTAAAGCATGCGGGATCAACCGGATTTGCACGGTGAATTCAGTTGATCCCAGCGCCAGATTTAAGCGGCCTTAGCAATCCCACCAATCGAATCGACC
Organism: Burkholderiales bacterium; assembly: GCA_038236905.1. Lineage (GTDB taxonomy): Bacteria > Pseudomonadota > Gammaproteobacteria > Burkholderiales > Usitatibacteraceae > UKL13-2. The sequence goes on along the minus strand of JBBRZG010000060.1, from coordinate 2,524 downwards.
CGCATCTTCTCCACCGCCACGGCCAAACGTCGAATGCCTTCTTCTAATTGTTTGGGCGTCGGCGTGGCAAAACTCAAGCGAATGGAGTGGTGCACCGGCGCATCGGCGTAAAAATGTTCGCCGGGCACGAAGATCATTTTTTCGGGGAGCGCGTATTTGAGCAGCGCGGCGGAGTTGATTGAGGCATCGGCCCACTTGGCCCACAGGAACATGCCGCCATCTGGCTGCACATAAGTCAGCGCGCCGGAGAGGTGGCGTTTCAGCGCATCAGCCAGTGCCTCATTGCGTTCCTTATAGCTGGCGCGAATGCTTGGCAGGCGTTCGTACAAGCGGCCGGAATCGAGATAGCGCGCCGCCACGGCTTGGGTGAACGTGGAGGTATGAAGATCCATGCCTTGCTTGGCGATTTCGGCGTAATTGCGCAGGGCGGTCGGCAGGATCATCCAGCCAATGCGAAAGCCGGGAGAGAGAATTTTTGACAACGTGGAGATATAACCGCACCATGCCTCGGCGCCCGGAATGTCTTTCGCCACCGTAATTAGCGGTGGCAAGGTTTCTCCGCGCGAGCGTAGCTCGCCGTAGGGGTCATCTTCAACGACAAACACCCGATGCTTGACGGCCAGTTGCAACAATTTTTTGCGGCGCTCAAGCGGCATCGTGGCCCCGGATGGATTTGCAAAAGTGGCGACGGTATAAATCATTTTTGGCTTGACCGCGCAGGTGTCGAGCATCTTCTCGAGGGCATCAACATCCATGCCGTGATCGTCCACTTCCACGCCGACAAAATGTGCCTCGGCCAACGCAAATGTCTGGATCGCCGCCAGATATGAGGGCCGCTCGATGCAAACAATATCGCCGGCATCGAGCATAACGCGCGCCATTAAATCGATGCCCTGCTGCGAGCCGGTTGTCACCACGATGTCGTTTGCATCGACGCTCGCACCGCGTGTTTTCATCAGCTCTACCAATGCCTTGCGCAAATCCGGCTGGCCCGCGGTGACACCATATTGCAATGCCGAAATCGGCACATCTCGCATCACGGCAGCGCTGGCGTCCGCTAATCCTTCGAGGTCAAATAGGTCGGGCGCGGGTAGTCCGCCGGCAAGAGAAATCATGCCGGGCTCAGCGGCGTGTTTGAGCAAATCGCGAATGGCAGACGAGGAGACATTCTTCATTCGGGTGGCAACGTTGTAACCGGCGGGGGAATTGGGCGTGTTCATCATGAGGTCCTTGATTTCGATGCGGAATCGTATCATGCGGTGTGAATTTATTGGTTTCGCATTGCACAATAGTGACGGGCCGGGCAATGTAAAATTATCAAAATTGATTGGCCGTTAATTATTTCGCGGACAGTCGCGAGAGATAAAGGGCGGTCTCAAGCGCTAATTCTAATCTCCTTATTCTACGGGCTTTTCCGAGCATAAATGCGCTGAGAAAGCCGCCTTTGCTGGTGTTTAAATCGCTGATACTGAATCAACCAATAACTCATCCCTTCTAAATAAAACCGAAAACTATGGCCACCAGCAGCTTATTTGCACTGATTGACGATATCGCGACGCTGTTGGATGACGTGGCGTTGATGACCAAAGTTGCCGCCAAGAAAACCGCAGGTGTGTTGGGCGATGATCTGGCGCTGAATGCGGAACAAGTGACCGGTGTGAAGGCAGACCGTGAATTGCCGGTGGTGTGGGCGGTAGCCAAAGGATCGCTCATCAATAAGGCGATTCTCGTACCGCTCGCATTGGCGATCAGCGCATTTGCGCCGTGGGCGGTGACGCCACTGTTGATGCTGGGCGGTGCCTATCTCTGCTTCGAAGGTTTTGAAAAACTGGCCCACAAGTTTTTGCATTCCCAGGTGGAAGAGAGTTCGCGACACGCCGAACTGGTGAACGCGGTTGCCAATCCGGCGGTGGATATTGTTGCGTTTGAGAAGGACAAAATAAAAGGCGCGATTCGTACCGATTTTGTTTTGTCTGCGGAAATTATTGTGATCACATTGGGCACGGTGGCAGCGGCCAGTTTCTTGCAGCGCGTGACAGTTCTGTCTGCGATTGCGGTGGTGATGACGGTGGGTGTTTATGGCTTCGTCGCCGCGATTGTGAAACTCGATGATGTCGGCTTATACCTCGCAAAAAAACGCGGCGCGTTGACGCGGGCGGTTGGGGCGGCGATGGTAAGCGGTGCGCCGATATTGATGAAACCGTTGTCAGTGGTGGGAACGGCGGCGATGTTCCTCGTCGGCGGCGGCATTATTTCTCACGGCATTCCCGCGATGCATCACGCGATTGAATCCGCCAGTGCGCGATTTGGCGATACCTTTGACGGCGTCGCCGCCACGCTGGCGGATGGCGTAGTCGGCATCGCGGCAGGTGCGGCGGTGTTGGTGGCGGTCACGTTGGGCCAACGAATATTCTTCAATAAAAAAGTGGAAGCCTAGCATTGGCGGGCGTTTCGGCACGATTATGTGCCGCAACGCCACGCCAGATAAGGGGTTTGTGTCGGCATCAAATGGTTGTGTGGACTT
>JBBRZG010000059.1:0-21138 GCA_038236905.1 Burkholderiales bacterium | reverse complement strand
GGATGGCTTGACCCAAGCCAAGCTTAACAAAATCCAGTACAAACATAACCATACCCCACGCAAATGCCTTGGCTTCCTTACCCCGTACGAGGTAGCATTCAACTGCCCTCCGCTTCTCGCCTTTCGAACTTGAATCTAGGTAAATGCTCGGAACGCCGCCCCGTTGGCTGATCTTTGAAAATCGACTAAATCATCGCACCGTTGATCGAGATGATCTGCCCGCTAATATAAGCGGCCCTTTCGGACGCTAAAAAGCTCACTAGGTCCGCGACTTCTTCAGGCTTGCCGGCGCGTTTCATAGGCACTATTTTCTCAATGGCGGCTTTATCAAACGCGGCATCAGCCATCGGCGAAACGATGATGCCGGGGGCGACCGCGTTTACGGTAATGCCGCGGCTGGCCAATTCTAGCGCGAGCGATTTTGTGGCGCCGTGAAGGCCGGCCTTGGCGGCGGCATAGTTGGTCTGGCCACGATTGCCTGCGATCGCGGACACCGAGGTGATATTGATGACGCGGCCATAGCGGGTGCGGATCATTGGCATGAGCAGCGGCTGGGTGACGTTGAAAAATCCGTTCAGGGATACATCAATCACCGATTTCCATTGCCCCTCAACCATGCCGGGCATGACCGCGTCGTCGTTAGTGCCCGCATTATTGACGATAATCTGGATGGGCGCGTTTGCTGTAACCCAAGCTTCTAACACGGCCTTACAGGTATTGGCGTCGGTGACATCGAAGGTCATCGCCGCGGCACTTCCCCCCGCTTGCTGGATGGCCCGCACAACAGACTCGGCCTTGGCAACCTGGTGGTTCGCATGAACCAATACATGAAACCCATCGGCTGCCAACGATTTACAAATCGCCTCGCCAATCACGCCGCTGCCACCTGTGACCAATGCGTTTTTCATATGTTCAGTCCGGCATCCATCACCACCGCGGCGCGGCCTTGAGCACATTTTTGCTCGCCCGAAGTGACACTAAATTCATACAACACGCGCGTTTCTTCGCCAACCAAACGCGTCGCTTCAATACGCAAAGGCGCGGCCAGATTATGTAAAAACGGGATGGCGCAAACCACGTCGCGCACGCTGGCAAGATAGCCCATTTTTGGTCGTTCATCATCACCGCTGTGCCCATCGGTTTCAATGACACTTGCTTCACCAATTAATGCGCCGTGCACCGCCATCGCCTGCGCCGCGTACTCAATGGCGGCCACCGTATCCAACGCACCTTCGCAGGCGAGTGGATGATCGGGATTGCGATGATTGTCCGCCTCGCAAACAATCGTCTGACCATCCCAGCTCAGCACGCGATCAAGCAAACACATCGGCCCGCTGTGTGGGATCCGCGCCGCGATTTCTGTCTTGTCGAGGATACGGATCATAGTGAATGTATGTCCAGCTTCAGGCGGGTGCCGTTTACGTTTTCCAAAATCACACTTTCATTTGTTCGATTCGCCATGGCTGCCAATATGGGCAGACTACGGGCGGCGGGGTTGCCTGTGCGAAAACTTTCCAGCGCCGGATTGCGCATCATCGTTACTGAAGATTCGTTCGCATCAATGGATACGTCGATTGAAAACTTTGCCGCAGACGTTTTAATTGATCGCAACAGCAAAGCCACTGAGAACAATCCCATCACCGCTCGAACCCCATTTAATGGTTCGGGATAGCGCAAATCATGCACCAGCAGCAGCACAGGCTGCGCGCAACCGGCGGCCTGCGCCGCAGCCTCCAACATTCCGGCCGCAAAGCTGGCATTGTGTGCGCATAGGCTGGTCGATGGCCACTCGTTGCGGGTGGCGATGCCCCAATAGCCGGCAGGCGCGTTGTGAACCGAGTTATGGAAACGTGTTGGTGAAACGTCTCGCTCCGGAGCGGCCAGTGATTCGCAAATTTGATGAATCACTTCGCCGCTGCCGCCCGATGATGAAAATACGGTGTAGGTGTCCGTGATTGCCTGATTGGCGGTGGTCAGTGCCTCACGTCCGGCGCACAGAGCAAGACGAATAATATCGCTGGTGCGGCGACGTTCAGCCGGCGGTAACCACTCTGGCGAGGGCAGCGGAAAATCAGTTGCTGCGAATGGCAACTCGCCGCGCAATATTGCCGCGCCGTGCATCCAATTCTCAAAGCCGGTACCAAATAAACCGACGCTTTCAACGTAGACGAGTGACGATGACTTCATGGCGCGGACTTTCCGGCTTCCGTACTTCTATTTTCTTGGGGGTTCATACCCAACCCCAACACAACGCTGCAATTGCTGCCGCCAAACCCAAACGAATTGCTCATCACGTAACGCATATCGCTTGGCGCATTGGTGAGCTGATAGTTGATGGCGATTTCCGGGTCCAGCGCTTGGGTATTGAGGCTGCCCGGAATCATCCCTCTTTGCAAAGCCATGGCCGCTATCGCGATCTCGGTAATGCCGGCGGCACCCAACGTGTGGCCGGTAAAGCCTTTGGTGGAACTGGCAGGAGTTGCATGACCAAATAATGCCGCCACCGCCGCGCCCTCCGCTGCATCATTGGTTTTGGTGGCGGTGCCGTGCAGATTGATGTAGCCAATGTCGTGGGGCATGATGCAGGCTTGGGCAAGCGCTTCACGCATCGCTTTTTGGGCGCCGCGGCCTTCCGGATGCGGCGATGACATGTGATAGGCATCGCTGCTTTCACCCACCCCTAAAACTTGAATATCTTCCGTTGCGGGCAACGACTTTTCAAGCAGTGCAAATCCGGCGGCCTCGGCAATGGAGATCCCGTTTCGATCCGCATCATAGGGCCGACAAGGCTCGTTTGACACCAGACCCAGCGATTGAAAGCCGTACAGCGTTGTTAAGCACAGGCTGTCCACACCGCCGACAATCGCGGCATCACAAAAGCCCGCCGCCATCATGCGGCTGGCGTTACCAAAAACTTTTGCGCTTGATGAACACGCCGAGGACACAACAAACGCGGGTCCCCGTAAACCGAAATAGGCCGACACAAATGCGGCCAGTGAATAGTTGTTTTGGGTGCCCGCATACTGGAAATTTGGCGGTAACGCGCCCTGATGTTTTTCGCGTTCCCTATAGGCCAGCTCGGTGGAGAAAATCCCCGAGGTGCTGGTACCCAGAAAAACCCCGATGCGGCCAGCGCCATATTTTTCAATCGCGCTTGTGATCGTTTCAGCAAAGCCATCTTGCTGAAGGCAAAGCTGAGCCAAACGGTTATTGCGGCACTCAAAATTGCCCAAATCAGCCCGCAACGGCAGCAGAGAGGCATCGGGCACCTGACCAATAAATATATCAATATCAGCGGTTTCAAACGCGCAACGTGACAGCCCGGACCTCCGCGCTGCAATGGCTGCCCATGTGGCTTCATTGCCAGCGCCAAGCGCGTTCGTTAATGTAAATTTACTCAGATTCAACGCTTTAATCCCTGATCTATTTTACGGTTTACAAACAATAGGATTTGAAGCAACAAATTCAGCCCAGAGCGACTGCCATGGCGGCCAATCGTGCCCGCCCTCCACCGTGCGCACTTTGTTTTTGTCGAGGCGTGCTGCCAGCATTTTGTGGAAGGGATTAAAACGATCCGATTCGCCATAAAGCAAATGAATCGGCAGGGCGGGCGTCACACCGGGCTGATATTTTTTGAGCATCAGCCATAACTGTCGCTCATCGTAATCAGGCACATCGACCGGGTTCCAACGATCAAGGCCACCTGCCGATTCAATCTCGGCCAACGTGCCGCGATTGCCAATGTAGGGCGCTATCAACACCAAACCAGATAACTGGTCAGCATATTTTTGAGCGTAGATTAATGAGCCGAACCCACCCAGCGATATGCCGCCCATCCAGATGCATTTGTACCCACGCGCCTTGGCGGGCAGCACCACATCCTGATGCAAACGCTCGCGAACGGTTAGCTCGGTGAAGTAACCGTAGTGGGCATCAACCGCCAAAATATCAGCATTTAATCCGGCTTTACGCGCCGCGGCGATATAGCCATACTTTTCAAAAGCGTCATAGCGATCGCCTGCGCCGGCCATCAGAATCATCAGGGTGTCGGATCGCTTATTCGGGACGGCTAGATATTCGATTTGATCCATTGGGATTTTTATAGGCGGTGTTGCGCAGCCGGAAATCAGAGCTGCAAATAGTATGACAAGTGACGCAATGCAGGCGGTGATGTTGCATCGAAAATAGTGTTCCGCGGCGCGCATCAGCTACCCTTTATTCCGCCGCGCCGTTGGCGAAGCTTGCTGCAAATAAACCGCCGCAAAGACGAGCGACAGCACGGCGCCAATCGCCACTGTTCCGCCAATCGCCTTCAATACCGGCATGGATGAAAGCGCCAGCACGCCGAAGCCGAATACTGTTGAAAGATTACATACAACCAGCGAAAGCATGATGGGTGCAATCGATCCATCATTCGTCAATTGGCGATCAAAAAACAAAACATAATTTGACCCAACGCCAATTACCAATAACAGAGCGACCAAATGAAAAATTGATAGCGAGATGCCCAATGCTAACAACGTCGCGGCCGTCACGATAACGGCGGCGGCTAGGGGCAGCAGCAATCTTGCCGTCCGGCTGATTGAGCGTGTGGTGATCCACAACAATAGCGCAATCGCGATCACTCCTGCCAGCGAATATACGAGCGCCTGATGGCGATAGGTTTGGTAAAGCTCATTGGTTTCGGTTTTCATATCCATCAAGCGAACGTTGGATGATGCCAACGCACCAATCGCAGTCGCAACTTTTAGCTGCGACTCTGCATCTTCATGCATGCCTTGGATAGGCAAAATGGCCGTTACGCGGTTCGGCTTTTGAACCAGCAGGGCATCGACTTTGGTGGCTAACTGCGTGCCGTCCAAGGTATTTCGATGCACCAGCGGTCGGGATCGGGTCCCCTCCACATCGGCCAGAAACGGCTCGAACGCATCCTTGGAAAAACCTGAAGACACGACCGCTTGATCAAGCCGTGCCCGCATAGCATCGATTGCGGGCAGGGCTTGTTTGCGCGCATTTTGCGTAACCTCACTGGGCAAAAACTGAGTGGGAGTGTCAAACGATTTAATCAGGCCTGCTTCGCGGAGCGCCACCAATGCTGCGGCAGCCTTTTCCGCCGCTTGCAAAGTTTTTTCCAAATTTGTAGTTTCAGCCACCACCATGAATCGGACGTCCGGCGCACCCAACGCTGTGCGCAACTCTTCATCGCGCTTTTGTTCAGAAAGTGAAATGGGGCTGAGGTTGGAAATATCGTCATTCCAAAGCGTTTGCCGATTGATCACTCCCGCCGCCACCAGCGCGATCACCGCAAGTGTGAGCGGCCATTTCGCACGCGGTGCTGCGCGAGCGAGTGAGGCCAGCTTTTGACCCAAGGAGGTATCACGGACCTGAAAATCATGGGGGAGCAAATTTGGCAGCACAAATCGCGTGACCAGCACGGCGGCGATCAGTCCCGCCACCGAAAACACCCCCAACTGTTGCAGTCCCGGAAAATCTGACAGCATCATGGCCGAGAATCCGCACACCGATGTCATCACGCCGAGCCGCAGCGTGGGCCAAATAAGCTTCATGGTGCGGTGTGCGTTGCTGTTTTCTACACTATCGCTGGCGCTATTTGTATTTTCGCCGCGCCGGCTGATGTGTTGGCCATCACGGTAATCATCGCGGCCAATAAGCGTGAATAAATAGATACCGTAATCCACTGCCTCACCGATCAAGGTCGCGCCAAAACCCAGGGTAATACCGTGCACGCTACCAAAAACCAATGCAACTGCAGCGATCCCGGCAAGCACGCCAGTAGCCACCGGCAGCAGCCCCAGCGCCATCACGCGCGGTGAACGGTAAACCCACCACACCAGCACAATCACAAGCGCAGTCGCAATAGTGGAGAAACGCGTCGCATCGCTCTTGATGCGTTCGCGACTCAGCGCAGAAAACACCCCCGGGCCGCTCAGTTGCACGCTGGCATTGGCGGCGTTGGCGGTTTGCTGCTTGGCGGTTTCGAACGCCCGCAGCGCGGCTTCCATCGCGCGCTGCTGGGCATCCAGATCGATGCCAGCCGCTTTGGTTTGCGCCATTAGCAGCGCCCTTGATCCGCTGTCGACGCTGTCCGGTACCGCTGCCGACCTCACCCGGGGCACTACCCACACGCCGCCGACTGTCGCCACGGCATTGTTGGCGACCAAATCATCCAGCATGCGCATGACTTCACCGGTCGGGTCGCGCGGCACAAGCTCTTTCGCAAACAAGCCTGCGTTCTGCGACAGCATTTGCCTTGACTCATTTAGTGCGGCTTGCAAACCCGCCACCGACCAGGTCGCAGGTTTATTGTTGTCTGATAACAAATACCGATTGTCGAGCAAAAATTTTCCGTCTTGCTCAATGCCGACCGCCTCACCGTTGTTGACACTTGCCCATTGCGGATCGGCCCGCAACTGCGCCGCCACCCGCTTGGAAAGCTGCTCCAGCGTGGCCGCGTCTGCACCTTCAATACCCATTAGTGTGAGACGCGAAACGACACCATCTTTTAATTGATCCACCAGCAACTGCTGGTTGGCGGTGGGATTCTTTGGCAAAAATGCTGAAATATCAGCCCGGTAATCTGCCCGAAACACAATCCAGGCCGACAAGCAAATAAAAGTGGCCCAAATCCCCAAAATCCAGATTCGTGATGGCGTCCTCCTAGGCGCAAATGGGGACACCACCGTGCTAGGGTGCGGCACGGGTCATGCTCATGAGCGAGCGATCACCGTCCGACTGGAATATCTCAATGGAGTCGATGAAATCATCGCGCCCCGTTACATCCACCGCAAGAATGTAGGCGTAATGGCTCGCCTCCAGCGGCACCAGATGCAGCTTCCAGCGGGCCGAATTACCGGAAACGACAATTGAAAATGCCTGCTGCAATTGCGGCAAATTGCCCGATAACGCACCACGCATCGCGTCCACAATCGCGGCTAGCGCGGGAAATTGAGGAATGAATATCTGCTGCTGTTTTTTACGCGCCACATTATTCAGAGTGACCATATCGCGTTCGACGGTCATGCGCTCTTCAAGCGGATGTTTGGTATGCTTTTCAAATCGATCCGGCGCGGTGTAGATCAACACACCGCTGGATTCAGCCGGCGCATTCAACAGCTTTATAAATTTCTTCTCCACGAAATCCGCTTTCGCTGACTTAACGCTGGCGAGCCGGGCCATGACGCTTTTTAACAGCACATCTTTGGCATCAGCAGCGTATGAAGGTGCCATGACGCCCAGCATGGCGAGCATCATTGTGGCCGCCACGAGAGCGGGGTGCAGGCTGGAACTATTTTTGCCAAAAGTCATAGAAATTAAACCAGTTGTAGGGCGCTAATCGGCAGTAGTATTCCACGCGTTCAACATAGGCTTTCTGCCAGCTCGCCAGCTGCGCACCGCGATTACGCGGGCCGGTGGATTCAGGCGGCGGCAACTCTTCAAAGAAAATTTCATATCGATTGCCGCCCCGATACAAGCCAAACATTAGAAATACCGGCCGCTTCAACACCATCGCCAAACGGAACGGCCCATCGGCGAATTGAGCGGGCTCGCCCAGAAATGAAACCAAATTCAATTGTTTATCACTATGCAGCTGATTTGAATGCTCGCTTTGTCGCCCACTTCGCTGCGCACCTCGTGGCTCGATGTGACGGTCAGCCAGCATACCGACGAATTCCCCTCTGTCGATCGTATTTTGTAGCTGCAACATCGAGTCTGGCTGCCCCAGAGGGATAACGTACTGGGTCGCCTCGGGGTTGATTGCGGCCAGCATATGATTTATTTTTCGCGCGTTTTCTTCATACATCGCCATTCGCACGATCAACTTCGGCAGCTTTTGATCATTTGTCGGATTTCGCGTACCCAGCACCCGCAGCGCTTCAAAACTGCCCAAATGTGCGCCGACAAAAAGCCCACCTTCGCCGCGATCATGCACCGCTTTCATCTGATCAAAATTATGAATAAAGGTATTGAAGCGGTCGGTCTGACCCGACAGCATAAAGACGCGATCAAGGACGATGACTGAAAAAGTATGAATGTGTTTCAAGGTGCTTAGTTTGCCCGCCGGCAGATCCAGTGAGGTCTCAACCTTGCGCAAATACTGTGCAGACGCCGCCCGAGCTTTCGGCGAGGTGGCCCAGAAATAAAACGTGATGGGCCACAAAAAACACTGCGTCACCGTGCGGCCCAAATGAAGCGCCACCCACACCAGCATCCTCATCGCGAACGGGTTGCTGCGTTCTCGCTCTGTTTGCCAGTTAGCCCCCGGCGATGGATCGCCTTGTGTGCTGGTGGATATAGGGTTTGGGGTGGTGGACGCGGCAGATGCAGCTGATCTTGTTTCAGCATCGTCGGCCGATTTCAGTTTTACCTCAGCCATAAAAATCAAGCGTGCCTTTGGCCACCACTGTTTCAGCGACCGAGCATTCAAACGACACGGCTAGGTTAGAGGCGTCAGGAGTTGGGGTCGGGGCCGCGATTTTAAGCATGATGGTCATGGTCTGGCCGGGTAAGACCGGACGCAAGAACTTGGTGGCGCGGATTGTGCAGGCTTGCCCGGCCGCCATATGTTCAGACGCGAAGTGATCTCGAACTGCCCGCATGACGTCCGCTAAAATGACAACGCCCGGAATGATGGGATGACCGGTGAAGTGCCCTTCTGTTGCAGGGTGAGCAAGCTCGTAGGGGCGATCCATTTTGACTTCGATCATGACGCGCAATCAGCAGAGTTGGCGCTATCCGAGACCTTCAACGCGCTGATCGCACAATGCGTGAGCTTACCGGTTTGATTTCTCGGTAACTCATTGACCAGGCGCACAGGGCGCGGCAAAAACACCGGATCGATGCGCGTGCGTAGCGCGGTCAAAATTTGCGCTGGCGATAGGGTACGAGTCACCACATATGCGGTGAGCCGCACCACGCAATCGCCATCGTTGTTGTCCGGCGTCGCGTCTGGCAACAGAAACACGCCGTCTTCGACACCGGGAATCGAATTCAAGTGAAAATTAAGATGCGCCAATGAAGTGCGCTTACCGGCTACGTTAATAAGATCGCCGACACGACCATGCAGCAAAAATTGATGATCTGACTTTATCTCGATGACATCACTCAGCATCCGCGCTTCGCCCACATGGCCGCCACAAACCCAGGTTGCTTCGCCGCGTTTTTCAAGGCACACATTTGGGAATAGCGTCCACGTATCGCCATCGAGTGTGCGGCGCGACGCAATCTGGCCGGCTTCTGTACAGCCATAAATTTCGCGAACCGGTGCCGAGAAAGCCGCTTCTGCTTGGCTCGCCAGTTGTGGTGAAAGCGGTGCTGTTGCTGAGACAATCAAATCCACTTTCGGCAAATCGATTCCTCCATCATTAATCAAAAGCCGAAGGTGAAAAGGCGTGGTGACCAACACCCGCGGGCGGGGTAAAAGTGCCAGCGCGGCAATGATATCGGCAGCATAAAAACTCTGGTCGGCGACTAATGCATAGCCATTTTGTAAAGGTAGTGCCAGTGTGGATTCGAGGCCGTACGAATGCTGGGCAGGCACGGTGCCCAAGACAGCGATGCCACCGTTTGCATGACAATCGCAGAGCTCTGCCAGCAGAAGTGCCTTCGCCTCGGCTTTTACGCCTGCGCAAAGCGCGCCCCAAGTGCGCGGATTGGCTGACGGCTCGCCGGTAGAGCCGGAGGTGAACAAGATACCGATTAATTGCTCGCTCGGAAATTCAGGGTTTGGTGTGGGGCCCGTAAATGGCGTCTCGAGCAATGTTTCGAAACTGATTGCGTCATCAAACTGCGTTACCTGATGGCCCGCGCCGACGTTTGCGTTATCCCGAATCAATACGACATCCTGATAGCGCTCCAACAAGCGTTGCAAGGTTTGGCTAGCCGTGTTGGGCGGCAGCAGGCTGATTTTCTTGCGCAGCATGACCGCCGCGAGCAGTACCGCAATGTAATAGCGATCCGCACATACATTCAGGTAATACCCGGCAGAAGGCAAATTTTGCGCAACAGTATAGACGTCGCGAAGGTAAGCATCCGCATGAACCGCACGGCCTTTTCGATAGGCAACCACGGTGGTGGCCATCGGGATGGCAGTCTCAAACAGGATAAATGTCGCGGCGTGTGGAGTCGATCCAGATTCCGGGGGTGGAGTTAACGCTGGTGTCATTGCGCAGCTTTACGAGCCAGGAGCAGAAGATTGAACATCAAATGCGTTGGGTTTACTTGGTGCGGCTTGTCTCAATATGCGCTGAAAGATTACGCAAAGACTTATAAATCGTTTTATTATTTTCATCGTCTGACTTCAACTGAAAACCATAGTGCTTGGAAATCGCCAGCGAAATTTCGAGGATATCAATGGAATCGAGGCCCAATCCTTCCCCATAAATCGGCGCTTCTGGATCAATTTCATTCGGCGCGACCTCGAGATTAAGCGTTTTTACGACGATTTCAGCCAGCACCAATTCAACGGGACTTAGCGCGCTTGCAGGCGATAATGCGGTGGGAGCGGAGTCTGGCGGAGCGGTCGGCAGTGACATGGAGGACTTAGCAGTAAAATTGAGGACACATGATTATACCCAAGCAACTTGACTAAGCTCGGTTCCGTTGCAGCGTTGGCCGAGCCTCGCTTTCGTCATTTTTTGTTGCGGTTTTGGATGCGGTTCGACCTAAGTTTAATGAAAGAATTTAATGATATTAATCACTCCATTTGGTCCTTTGATGCGCTACGAGAGAAAACTTTTGGACTTGCACAATTCGTGGCGTTTGCTGTCAGCGCTGCTATTGACGGCAAGCTTGGCCCTGTTATCGGCCTGTAGCAGCGTACCCAAGCCGCAACTATCCGCCACCAGCGCAGACGCCCGGGCGCTACTGGATCAAACCCAACTCGCACACGGCAAAACAGCGTTTGCTAGCATTCGCGACCTGAGCGTTCGCTACGACGGAAACTGGTTTGATCTGGTAACGCGAATTCAGCCTGTATTGACCGACAAAACTTTCCGCAAGACTTCTGAAGAAAGGATGCTGCTGGGCGAAAACATGGTCGCACAACTGCACTCGGGCGATGCTGGCAAGAAATTTGTCTTGCGGGACGGTAGCCTGGGGCTGAGCGAGCGCCTTTCAATCTGGATAAATCAGCAGCCGGAGACCAATAGGGACAAAATTGCAGCAGCGCAATTGGTGGTCGAGGCCTATCAACTTTTTCTCTATCCTGCGTTCTATGTTGAACGCGCTACTCAGTTGGAACGCCTCGGTAATGCCAGCGTGAACGGGCGGGAATGCGAGCGTTTGCTAGCCATCATGCGCCCAGGCATCGGCAATTCGCCTGAGGATCGCGTGGTCTTGTATATCGACGCACAAGATAAATTGGTAAAGCGCGTCAGGCTCACGCTGGAAGGCCTCGAATCCACCAAGGGCGCGGTGGTTGACGTTGACCATGATCGTTTCGTGCAAATTGGCGGGGTGACTTGGCCGACGCATTTTTATGAGTCATTAGTTGCGCCTTTCCCCGGCTTGCCCGCACATGACTTTTCGCTGCGTGGGTTGGATATTAACCGAGGACTGACACGCTCTGATTTTGTAAATGCGCAGTTTTCTGAACGCGCGGCCAAACCGGCGGCGCTGATTGCCATGCCTGATCGTTGACCCATATCACTTGCCAGCATCATTGCTGCGCCGCACAATAAAAGAAATTTAGCGCTTTTTTAAAAGCTATCCCTATCAATTTATCAGGCTAAACATGAAATTTTGTATCGTTGGCGCAGGTGCGATTGGCGGATTTGTAGGCGCTAAACTAGCGCTGGCGGGCGAGGACGTGACCTTCATCGCGCGCTGGAAAAATCTCGATGCTATTCGCGCGCACGGCATGACCGTGAGAATGCATGACGGCACGGTTCTGGAAGCGAAAACGGCGCGTGCGACCGACAGCTTTTCCGCAGTCGGCCACGTCGATTGCATTATTCTTGCGCTGAAATCGCATCAGGTCGAATCAGTGGTGAACCAGTTGGAGCCGCTGTTTGGACCCAAAACCACCTTGATCACGATGCAAAACGGCATCCCGTTTTGGTATTTCCACAAACACGGCGGTGAATTAGCGGGCACCACCATCAAAGCGGTTGATCCGCGCGGTGTTTGCAAAGATGGTATTCCCGCGGATCGGATTATTGGCTGCGTGGTTTATCCCGCAACCGAATTGATTGCTCCCGGCGTGGTGCGGCATATTGAAGGTGAGCGATTTCCATTGGGCGAGCTGGATGGCACAGCGACTAGCCGCGTAAAGGATTTATCCGATGTGTTTGCCAAGGCCGGACTCAAAGCGCCGGTGCTCGATAATATTCGCAACGAAATCTGGTTGAAGCTATGGGGCAATCTAACGTTCAATCCGATTTCGGCGCTTAGCCACGCTACGCTGCAGGACATCTGCCAATTTCCGCAGGGGCGCGAACTGGCCGCCAATATGATGCGCGAGGCGCAGGCCGTTGCGGAAAAACTCGGTGCCAGCTTCAGGGTGAGCCTCGAAAAGCGCATAGAAGGCGCTGAAAAAGTGGGCAAACATAAGACCTCCATGCTGCAAGATGTGGAGGCGGGTCGTGCCATTGAGGTCGATGCATTGGTTGGCGCAGTGATTGAATTAGGCGAACTCACCCATACGCCAACGCCTACCATCCGCGCCATTTATCAGGCGTCTAAATTGCTGGCGCACACTATCGAGACCGAAAAAATTGCTGTGCGCGGCATTGCGCTTCCGCAGGTTTAAATCGATGGCGTGGCGCATGGTGGACGGGCACGACGATAGCCGCCCACTATAATCGTGGCACACCTATAAACCTAGGCTCACCGCCATCAAATATCACCACAAACAAATCGGCTGGCATGCGCTCATCGGCCACGCAGTCGGCTTTGCAATCGCGTTTTGGGTATTGAGTTTCGTCACGCTGGAAGGCTCCATGCGGGCTGCGATGTTGACCCTTTTCATCACGTTGACGGTAACCGGATTAACATTTAGCTCGCTGCTCACCGAGGTTGACAATACCGAATTCAGGGCACGATTTGGCCCTCTGAAATGGCCGGGGCAAAGCGCCAGCTTAAGCGAGATTGCTGGCGTACTGCCCGCCAGAACCTCAATCGCCGCGGGCTGGGGCATCCGCGTAACAACCCGCGGTTGGCTATATGGCGTTTCCGGGCGCGGTGCCGTGATTGTCGGGCTGCGTAACGGCAAACAATTCTTGATCGGCACCGATGATCCAATCGGCCTTGCCGACGCGATCAATACTTCTCTGGCGCGAGACGCGGATTTCACGAAAATTCGCGGCGCGAAATAACTCGCTAAGGTGTGCAATTGTAGCCATAGTAACGGCATACGTGGCACTGCACAGCACTAGGGCTTGCACGCTGGTCTCACGCGATGAGCCCAACGCATGGACGGTAGCTCTATGGCAAAGTAGCTAAGTTTAGCCATTACAAGGGTCAGCGCGATTACCATAAGCACGGCTGCCGTCTCTTTAAACGGCAAATAGCGCTGTACGAGATACAACACGATTAGATGCCAGAGATAAATCCCGTAGCTTATCTTGCCCAGCTCAAGCATTGGCCACCATAAATGTGACGCGCGAATCGACATCGCCAGTAATAGCGCCACACCGGCAAACATAGCAACCAAGCTGCGAAAAAAAACGGTCATCGGCAGAGAGTTCCAATAGCGCAACGCATTCGCACCATAGATAAAGTAGATCGCCATTAAAAGGCCGAATGCCAAGAGAGCTAGCACAACGGTATGTGTGCGGGTCAAGCGGAGTGGTTTGAGCATAAAGATCAAACCACCAAGTGCGAAGCTATCAATAAGTGCCGGAACCTGCGAAAACAGCTGGATGAATGTATCGTCCGACGCGCCTAGTTGGCTTAGCCAATACCAACATACAAAACGGTAGCCAAGCACACCGCCAAAGAGTGCAACATACCCAGCTATTAAAGTGGCCCGGCCGGTGCGAGCAAGCAACGGCACAATGAAAAAAGCAACTACGTAAAACTGAAGCTCGACGCTCAGTGACCACGTGACGCCATTGATACTAAATGCTGTACTTTGGAAAAAGTTATGTGCTAAAGATATGTGAGCCAGTAGCTGGAAAAGGGCATCTTTATCCAAGGCTGCCGAGGTGACAGCCAACAAAAAAACGGCGCTCGTAACGTAGTACAAAGGCAGTATTCGTGCTAATCGCGCGCGCCAAAAATACTTTCCATAATCTGATCGATCTTTTTGTCGAATTGCTGATGCGGTAATCACATACCCGCTAATAACGAAGAATAGATCAACCCCAACCCAGCCTACGCGGAAGATAGCGAAGGGTGTACCAGAGACATCCCACGGGAAAAGGCCGATACAGTGAAATAGCACCACGCTCATTGCCGCGATACCGCGCAGCACTTCGATGCCGTCTCGCCAGTTTTCAGACTTGCTGCGCCCGTTTTGCTCACTCACATACTCAACAGCGGAGGGCGGGATAACTGCATTTGTCGGCATGGTTAAATTTAACGTATTCGGTGAGACTAATCACGATCCCGAAGCAGGTTATGAAGTTAAGTAGATACCAGCATAAGTGAAGTTTCGTCGGATGTACCGTTTTTGCCCGTGAGCTGTAGCTCAAATTTCCTGCCTCTCGTAGTTTAAGGCGACGCTTGGGCAATGTTCTCAACGCCTATACGGGTGCCGCCGAGAGAATTGGTGCGGATGGAATCGCAATAGTTTTAACAAATGGATCAGGCACTTGCACCCAACCCTATGTTTTCGTTATAATTTCAGGCCATCCTGCATTCGGGTTAAAAAACAAGCATCAAATGCAGGCGTTACCGGTTCGCAACCGGCCCGTTATCCGTTCTCAACGGATTGTCTAATGAAACAGCAAATTTAAGGAATTAACTTCATGGTCGTTATCAGACTCGCTCGCGGCGGTGCCCGCAATCGTCCTTTCTACAACATCGTCGTTGCTGACTCACGCAACCCACGCGATGGTCGCTTTATCGAGCGTTTAGGTTTTTATAATCCCGTTGCTTCCGGCGCTGACGAGCCGTTCCGTATGGCAATGGATCGTTTGGCGTTCTGGCAAGGCCGTGGCGCACAAGCATCTGACGCGGTGACCAAGCTCATCAAGAATCACAAAAAATCTGCCCCGGTTGTTGGTCAATAAAGTTTGGCCGAAGTCCGTATCGAAGACAAAGACTTAGTCATCATGGCGCGCATTGCCGCGCCATTCGGGATTAAGGGCTGGGTCAAGCTACAAACTTTCACGGGCGAGCCCGATAGCCTCGATGCTTATGCATCGTGGCTGGTCAGGGGCCCCAAAGGTTGGGAAGAATTTGAGCTGGAAGATTTTGCCGTGAACGTAAAAGCGGTTGTGGCGAAATTTAAAGGCTGTGACACTCGCAGTGACGCTGAACTGCTGAGCAAACGTGATATTGCGATCCCGCGTGAATCTCTTGAAGACGCGCGTGATGGTGAACATTACTGGATTGATTTGATCGGCGCTGCGGTAGTGAATCCACTTGGCGAACGATTGGGAATTATCGACACACTGATGGAAACCGGTGCCAATGATGTGCTGGTGGTGAAATCGGGAACGGAAGAAATTTTGATCCCATTTATCGACGAAGTGATCGTGAATGTTGATCGCATCGCCAAAGTGGTGACGGTGAATTGGGGTCGGGATTATTGATTGTTTCGACGAAAGTGAAAACCTACTTTCGTCGATGTAGATCAGAACGAAATGACTGGGGGAGCCAGACCATTTCGTTAAAAGTAACGAAGGAACATGCTTAAAACGGAAACACTGATGACTAAACAATACGATGTCATTACCTTGTTTCCTGAAATGTTTGATGCGATTGCCGATTCGGGCGTAACGCGTCGGGCGCTGGATGAAAAAGTGTGGGCGCTAAAGTGTTGGAACCCGCGCGATTTTGCGACGGACAAATACCGCACCATTGATGACCGTCCTTTCGGAGGCGGACCGGGAATGGTGATGAAGGCAGAACCGTTGGATTTAGCCATCACCGCGGCAATTCAACGTCAGATTAAACATGGGGCAGCTCAATCGGCAAGTAAGCCGAAAGTGGTATATCTGACACCGCAAGCCAGGCCGATTACCGATGCAGGTATTCGGGAGTTGGTGGAAGAACCGGGATTGGTTTTTTTGTGCGGGCGGTACGAAGGCATTGACGAGCGTTTGATTGAAGCGCGCGTGGATTTGGAAATATCGATTGGCGATTACGTGTTGTCGGGTGGTGAATTACCCACGATGGTGTTGATTGATGCGATGGTGAGATTGTTGCCCGGTGTGTTGAACACTGCAGAGTCGGCGACCGAGGATTCGTTTTCACCTACACGGGGTCACTTGTTGGATCATCCGCATTACACGCGGCCGGAAGTTTGGAATGACGTAACCGTGCCGGCTGAATTGATGAACGGCAACCACACGGAAATTGCCAAGTGGCGCAGGAAATTGGCTTTGGAACGAACCAGCGTACGGCGTCCTGATTTATTGGATAGTGGCAAATTGGGTAAAGAAGATATGAAACTGCTGAACGAAATTCAGCAGAAGCAAAAGTAGCAGGCAGGTAACGAGTAAATCAGTAACCGCAGTAAAAAAGAAAGCGCACATCCCTGCGTGGCATGTTCAAGGGCGCTGTGTGAAGGGCTAAATAACAGTATGTTCAAACAGCCGAGGGCATTGACGATAAAAATCGAGATGCCATAACCATAGTAAAGAATGACGAAAAGGATTCACATGAACATTATCGAAATGTTGGAGAAAGAAGAAATTGCCCGCTTGGGTAAAGTCATCCCCGTTTTTTCCCCGGGTGACACGGTTGTCGTAAACGTAAACGTGATCGAAGGCGAGCGCAAACGCGTGCAGGCTTACGAAGGCGTCGTCATTGCGAAACGCAATCGCGGCCTCAATTCATCGTTTATTGTTCGTAAAATTTCGTCGGGCGAAGGCGTTGAACGTACCTTCCAAAGCTACGCGCCGACCATCGCATCGATTGAAGTGAAGCGTAAAGGCGATGTACGCCGCGCTAAACTTTACTATCAGCGCAAACGTTCGGGCAAATCGGCACGTATTAAAGAAAAACTCGATTACGTCTCGACGCAGACCAAAGGCGACGCGTAAGTTTTACGTTACTTTCTGCCAAAAAAGCCGCAACAGAATTCTGTTGCGGCTTTTTTAATGAGCAAATAGGACGCTGGATATTTGTCACGAGGCGTCGCAACGTGTGCTAAGCACCCAATTCAATAGCGACGCAAACTCGTTGGCAGGAGCGGCTTTCCAATGCTTTTTTCCCTAAACCCCCCGTCCTTATTAGGGTTTAAAACTCAGCTAAATATCGCGCGTCGCAAACGTATCGCAGGCCTTAACGCTCCCAGTCTCAAATCCCGTCTTGAACCACTTCACGCGCTGTGCTGACGTGCCATGGGTGAATGAATCGGGTACGACTGCGCCACGCGCTTGGCGCTGTAGTGCGTCATCACCGATCGCGTTTGCGGCGCGCAAGGCTTCATCTACATCGGTCGGATCGAGGAACGGTTTGGCTTTGTTGGAGTGATATGCCCACACGCCAGCGAAGCAATCCGCCTGCAATTCCACCCGAACCGAGACTTTGTTGTATTCCACTTTGCTCAAACGATCACGCATCGCGTCGGTCTTACCGGTAATGCCCATCTGATTCTGCACGTGATGACCGATTTCGTGGGCGATCACATACGCCCGCGCGAAGTCGCCGCCCACTTTGAAGCGACGCTCCATCTCTTGGAAGAACGCCATGTCGAGGTATACCTCCTGATCGCCCGGGCAATAAAATGGACCCATCGCGGCTTGGCCGGCACCGCAAGCCGTGCGCGTTGTGCCGCTATAAATAACCAACTTGGGGCGCTGATATGTGCTGCCCATTTTTTGAAATAGCTCACCCCAGGTGCGTTCGGTCTTGGTTAATATTTTTGCGACCTCGGATTTCAACGCGGCATCAGGGTCATTTGCAGGATCTATACCGCGCGGCTGGGTTTGTTGGCCGCCTTGAACGGATTCAGCCACGCCGAGAAGTGTCCGCGGATCAATCCCTAAAAAATAGCTCGCCACCAACGCCAACAGAACCCCGCCGATACCTAAGCCACCTGCGCGCGCCATGCCCCCGCCGCCACGGCGATCTTCCACGTTACTGCTTTCCTGCTCATCATCAATTCGCATTGCAATCTCCCCGGATTTTACATCTCTAAGTTCGCTTACTCTGTTCTCAAATCAATCAAGCAGCCTCATCTCGCCATTGCAAGCCAAAACGGTATCGACAGCATACCCGCGAGGGTGCTCACCGTTACGCCTTGCGCTACGAAGTTACCATCACCACCCATCCTCACCGCTAGGACATAAGCGGAAGTTGCTGTAGGCAATGCGGCAAACAACACCACCATGTCGAAGAATACGCCACTCACGCCGAGGGCGCGGGCGAGATAGATCGCGGCGAGCGGGAGCGCGATTAGTTTGACCACGGTGAAGTAGGCAATGACGTTGAAATTTTTCCACGCATCTGAAAATTTTAATGCGGCACCGACCGCCAGCAATCCGCAAGCAAGCGAGGCTGCGCCCATGCGAGAAATCAGCATCTGCACCGGCTCAGCAATCACCAAACCGCTCAATGAAAACAGCACCCCACTGACAGTCGCAAGGATGAGCGGGTTTTGCACCAGCTCTTTCCACAGCTTGGTTTCTGCGTGCCGCGCGAGTGCCCACACCGCGCCGATATTGCACAGCGGCACGACGATACCGACCACGATGCCGAATGCCGCGATCCCTGCCTCGCCGTACAGCCGCCCTGCAATCGCCAGACCAATATAAGAATTGAAGCGAAACGCGAGCTGAAATCCTGAGGCGAAAATTTTTTCATCCGGCTTCAAGATCCAGCGCACCGAATACGCCAGCGCCATACCAATTAGCACCGTCGCCACCGCCGTTTTCAAGGCGGGTGCCGCGGCCACAAAATCGATTTTTGTCTTCGCAATCGAATAAAACAAGAGCGCCGGAAACAGCACAAAATAGATCAGCTTCTCCAAACCACTCCAGAATCCGCGTCCCCAATCGGTAAATCGATTAAGCAAAAAGCCAAAAAGAATGAGTGCAAAATCAGGGATGAGCAGGAGCGCGGTCGACATGTTTTGATTTTAAGCCATCGCGAGCATCGAAGCCGTTTGTGGCCACCGAACAGCAAGAACTCAATCTTTGCGATGTTGACGATAGCAGCACACATTGTCGCGCCATTGGTCATGGGCTTAAACTGTCATGCTGAGATTGAAATTCATATGAAAAAGGAGAACCGAATGATTCATTTCGTCGTGCATGACGAAGGCGATTCCGCAGGGGTCGTGGTGGTAGAGGGCGTTAAGTCAGGCGACACATTGATCGGTTGGGTGATGGATCAGGACAAGACGCTCGAATTCGCCGCGCGCCAGGATATTCCCATCGGCCACAAGCTCGCGATCAAGCCGCTGGGCGCGGGCGACACAGTCATTAAATACGGCGTGGATATTGGCAAAACCATCGCTCCGATTGGCGTGGGTGAACATTTACACGTGCATAACGTAAAGACAAAACGCTGGTGATCCGTCTTTTAAAGCCCTAATCAGGACGGGCATCTTGGCGCATTTGCGCCTTGTGAAGCGCACCAACGCCAGTGTTTAATCATCAATTAGTCTGCGGCTAACACCCAGCTAACGCTGCGTTCACCGTAGCCCGTTCAACTTTAGATATCCCATTTTCAGCGAGACTCTCATGATTTCTTCGAACACAACTTTCCTCGGATATCGCCGCGAAAACGGCCGCGTTGGCGTGCGCAATCACGTCATTATTTTGCCCGTCGACGATTTATCGAACGCGGCGTGCGAGGCGGTCGCCAACAACATCAAGGGCACGATGGCGATTCCACATCCGTATGGCCGGCTGCAATTCGGCGCGGATTTGGATTTACATTTTCGAACCCTCATCGGCACCGGCTCAAACCCGAACGTAGCGGCGGTCATCGTGATCGGCATTGAGCCGGGCTGGACGGGCAAAATTGTCGAGGGCATTCGCAAAACCGGCAAGCCCTGCGAGGGCTTTGCAATTGAGCGCAATGGCGATTTGAAAACCATCATGAATGCGTCACACCGCGCTAAAGAGTTCGTGCAGGCTGCGTCTGAAAAGCAGCGCGAGACATGCAATATCAGCGAACTTTGGGTCTCGACCAAATGCGGCGAATCGGACACCACATCCGGCTGCGGCGCGAACCCGACGGTCGGCGACGCATTCGACAAACTTTATCCACTCGGTTCCACCCTGGTGTTCGGCGAGACCACCGAGCTTACAGGTGGCGAACATCTGGTGGCCGCGCGCTGCCGCAATGATGAGGTGCGCACAAAATTTCAGTTTGTATTTGATCGCTACCAAAAAGTGATTGACGATCACAAGACAAGTGACCTCTCCGAATCGCAACCGACCAAGGGCAACATCGAAGGTGGACTCACCACAATCGAAGAAAAAGCGTTGGGCAATATTCAAAAAATCGGCAAAAAATGTATCGTCGATGGCGTGCTGGACAAAGCGGAAGCGCCCACCCACTCGGGGCTCTGGTTTATGGACTCATCGAGCGCGGCGGCCGAAATGGTGACGCTGTGTGCAGCCGCCGGTTACGTCGTGCATTTTTTCCCGACTGGTCAGGGCAATGTGATCGGCAATCCGATTTTGCCGGTGATCAAAATATGCGCCAATCCACGTACGGTGAAAGAAATGCCGGAGCATATTGATGTCGATACCTCCGGACTTTTGCGCCGTGAAATCAATATGAGCCAAGCGGGCGACAAGCTTTTAGACAGCATGCTGAAAACTGCGAACGGGCGGCTTACCTCGGCCGAAGCATTGGGCCATCGCGAGTTTGTATTAACCCGGCTGTATGAAAGCGCTTGATCGGCACGCTTTATCCAGAACATGGTGCGAAAAAATAAAACATGCCCCTTTTGAAATCTGAAGATTTGCAGGCGCTCGTGGTGCGCGCACTGACACGCGCTGGCGCATCGCAAACAGCCGCGGCGTCCACCGCACGGGCCTTGGTTGC
>JBBRZG010000058.1:0-21536 GCA_038236905.1 Burkholderiales bacterium | reverse complement strand
CCCGCCGATGCTAGTGTTTTAATTTTGATACGCTCAACTACCACCAAACCAGTTGTACCCCTGATCCTCCCAATAGCCACCCGGATTGGTGTTGCTGACAAAAATCTCGGTGATGTGTTTAGGATTTTTGTAACCGAGTTTGGTGGGCATGCGCAGCTTCATCGGGTAACCATATTTGGCGGGTAGCACTTGATCCGCAAAGGTCAGTGTCAACAGCGTTTGCGGGTGCAGCGCGGTAGCCATATCAATGCTGGTGAAATAATCATCGGCACAACGAAAGCCGACAAATTTTGCAGTGGTGTCGGCACCGACGCGCGTCAGGAAATCACCGAAAACCACGCCACCCCATTTACCAATGGCGCTCCAACCTTCGACGCAAATGTGGCGCGTAATCTGGCTGGTTTGCGGCAGTGCGGCTAGTGCTGCCAAGGTCCATTCATCCTTGTTCGCA
The DNA here is from genome assembly GCA_038236905.1 of Burkholderiales bacterium. Lineage (GTDB taxonomy): Bacteria > Pseudomonadota > Gammaproteobacteria > Burkholderiales > Usitatibacteraceae > UKL13-2. The sequence goes on along the minus strand of JBBRZG010000058.1, from coordinate 21,085 downwards.
ATCATGCCGCTTAATTCAAGCGTGTAATCCTCGTCTATTTTAGGCACTTCGGCTTCGCCATAAAACGCGTTGAATGGGAACGGTGTGGTAATCATCGATTCAGGGTAGGTTTGCGCTAGCTTGGTGGGATCGAACAACAGCGCCTGTGCGCCGTCGTTAAAGCGCGAAATCGACATCAACATTTTTTCAACGGAATTTTCGTCCGTCAGGCCGCATCCACTCAGCATCGACAACGCGCCGAGGCTCAGCGCACGCTTGCCAAATAAACGCCGACCGGGCATGCCTAGCGCCTTGCTTGCATCCTTGATGATGAGTTGATCATCGAGCCACTGAATTCGTTTTTTCATCATGTTGAATTCCTATCGTCCGCGAAACATCGTGAGCAATGTGCGCGGCACCAGCGCCACCATCACTAAATGAATAAGTAAAAAAATCATCACAAATGCCATCGCCCAAAAATGCATAACGCGGGCATTATCGTAACCATTCATGAGACTCAGCAGCAGCGGAAACTGCACCGACTTCCACACCACCAGCCCGGACAATATCAAAATCGTCAGCGCCAGCGTCACCAGTAGATAAGCGCTCTTTTGCACCATGTTGTATTTGCTTAAATCGTCATGCGCCAGCCTGCCGCTGAGCGCCTGCTTAACATCATTCAACAAACCGCCCATATTAATGGGCCAGAATTTGGCACGATATCGCCCGCTCAAGATATTCAGCGTCACGTAGAAAATGCCATTGACGGCGAATAACCACATCGCGGCAAAGTGCCACTGAATCGCGCCACCAAGCCAGCCGCCCAAGGTGATCGCGCCGGGAAATTTGAAGTCAAAAATTGGCGAAGCATTGTAGATTTTCCAGCCGCTCATCACCATGATGACGACCGCAATCGCGTTCAGCCAATGTGTGACGCGCATCCACGCGGGATGGATCGGTTTGATCGTATCGACAGCTATTGAATTCATGGCGTTCTCCGGTGCGCGTGACTCATCCAGTAGTCGAAGTCGCACTCAAATCATTACAACACGATTCAATATTTCGATATCTGTGCGGTGCTGCTTGGCGAATGGCGAATGGCGCCAGCCCATCCCATGTTCGAGGGATATACATCACACTAAACGAAGCGTAACGTCTCTGCTCGCTATGTTGAAACCCTTCAGCAAGCGCCTTCGGATGAAACAAATCTTCCGGTGATGGCGACTACCCGCAAAGGCAACGCGAGCCCTTCGCCCGCCCCTCATTTAATTCTATCCGGCATACCCGCTAAGGAGTGAACGAAATGGATATTGCACCAACCAAAGCTGTCTCGTTTCAAATCAGCACCGACAAGTTATTCTCGATCATCAGCGCAACCACAGGCAGCAACAGCGGGCGCGAGGATGATGAACACCCGCTGAAGCCCGGGCCTTGGGATCCAGTGGTCCGAATAGCGCTGGAACGAATGCGTGCGTTCGAACCGGTGCTTACTCGGCATTCAAGTGGCTCTATTTTTGGGCCGCAACCTGAGCCGTGGAAAGCCATTCTCGCGAGTATTCTCGCGCGCCATCCTGAAATTTGGGACGCCATTGGCGGCGGCCACAATCCGTTCGCCTCGGTAGAACTAAATCCGCAGCCACTACCACCGCGCTACGCGTTTTTGATTGCGGTCGTGCAAACATTGACCAGCCGCGCCGAGCTGATTCAAGAGCTCGCCGACAGCAGCCAGCGAAAAGGCGAACAGCAATCCATCATCATCGTCAGCGGGCACGTTAGCCGGTTTACAGATGATTTTTGTGGCACCGGCTTCCGCCTGCGCTGGCCGTTCCCCGGGCCGCGTCCGCATTGGTTTACCCAGGCGCTGACGGGCATCGATTTGGTGGTGATGGCCGCACAATTCGACCACGCTGGTAGAGAGGCTTTCAGCCCGGATTTACAGCAGAGTCTGGCGAATGCCAGCGCAAAATTTGCGGAAACAGGGCTATCACGAATGAAATGAGTGATCTGCTCTAAAGACGTGACGGGCGGGTTTGTGCATCATCGCGGTGCAGCCCGCCCTTATAGGTGATCTACACTGCGCGCATTGCGAAGGAGAAAACGAATCTATGAAACATTGGAAAATATTGACCCTGGCGCTATTCATTGCGGTTCCGGCAGCCGCGCAGATTGTCCGCGAGAGAATTTCTGCGAGTCCGGCACGATCCATATTGCCCATTCAGAAAATCATCTTTACCAACGGCGCATATGCCATTGTTGAGAACAATTCTGGTGCGGATCAAACTAAAGTAAAAAAGGCAGAAGCCACTTGCCCGGCAGGACTAAAGGCCGTTTCATCCGGCTTCTCGGCGGCGTCAGGCCGCGGTGAGCCCGCTGATTTTCGTCTTATTTTGTCAAAACCCAAAAGCGACGGTGCAGGCTGGGTTATTTATGCCGCTTTTGACGGCAAAGGAAATTCACTCGCGGCGGACATCGACTGGGATTTGCTGATTCATCTTGTTTGCATAAAGGTGGCCTAGCCGCAATCCACTGCGCTATTTTTTTGCGGCCGCAGTTGCAGAACGTATTGCCGAACCCACACGGCGAAGTACCGGCTGATGCAGTTGCAGCGTGTGTTTATTCCAGTGCTGACGCGATTTTTCAAGTTCAGCGCGTAAGCTAATGGCGGTATTCAGATCGCCCTGCTCCGCTGCCCAAATTGCATATTCGCCTCTTGCGTCAGTGGTATCAAAACGCGCAACCGCGTCCGCAAATTCCCGACCCGCCGCGTCATGTTGACCGGATGCAGCCAGCGCTTGAGCCTGCGCCGAATAAACCCGCGCCGGCTGAAATTGCGGGCTTTCTGCTTTTACTCGCGCAAGTAGTTACGCGGTGTCATTCGCAAATGGACACTTCAAGCAAAGATCGACTTGCTCCAACGCTTCGGCAGCCTCACCGTCGTCTAAATACGCATTCGCGAACCGCATTTGGTTTTTGCGCAGTGAGTGCGAAATCAAACGCCAACATTGCCTCACCCAGTCACGGCCGGGATCAAGCACTTTCGAGACTGAACTCGCGGCCACATGAGCGACTGTAAGCTCGGAAAGCCGCTATTACATTGGCTTTCCGGGCTTTTTATTTCAAGCCCTAGGTGCTAATTCGACTTTTATGCTTTAAACAAATTTGATCGCATTTACTTCAACGCCCGATAGCGAATCCGCTTCGGTCGCGACGCTTCTTCACCCAGACGATTACGTTTATCGTTTTCATATTCATTGTAATTGCCGTCATAAAACACCCATTGCGAATCGCCTTCGCATGCCAAGATATGGGTGGCAATACGATCTAAGAACCATCGATCATGCGACACCACCATCACGCAGCCCGCAAATTCCATCAGGGCATCCTCTAGCGAGCGCAGGGTTTCTACGTCCAAATCGTTCGACGGCTCATCCATCAGCAGCACGTTAGCGCCTTCGAGCAGGGTCTTTGCCATGTGCAGGCGGCCGCGCTCACCGCCCGATAAATTACCGACCAGCTTCTGCTGATCGCCGCCTTTGAAATTGAATCGGCCCAGATAAGCGCGCGATTGCATTTCGAACCGGCCAACTTGCAAAATATCTGACCCGCCGGATACGGCCTGCCACACGGTCTTGTCGTTTTCCAACTGGTCACGTGATTGATCGACGAACGCCAGATTGACGGTTGGGCCGATTTTTACGGTGCCGCTATCTGGCTGTTCACGACCGGCAATCATTTTGAACAGGGTCGATTTACCTGCGCCGTTCGGGCCGATGATGCCGACAATCGCACCCGGTGGCACTTTGAAACTCAAGTTGTCGATCAACAAACGATCACCGTAGGCCTTCGAGACATTGATAAATTCAATCACTTCGTTACCGAGGCGCTCGCCAACCGGAATAAACAATTCCTGGGTCTCGTTGCGCTTTTGATATTCGTAGCTAGATAGCTCTTCAAATCGCGTCATCCGCGCTTTCGATTTTGCCATCCGGCCTTTCGGATTTTGGCGCACCCATTCCAACTCTTTTTTCAACGCTTTTTGCCGCGCCGATTCGCCAGATTCTTCTTGAGCCAAACGATCTTTTTTCTGATCCAGCCATGACGAGTAATTGCCTTCCCACGGAATGCCCGATCCGCGATCCAATTCCAAAATCCATTCGGCCGCGTTGTCCAGAAAGTAGCGATCGTGGGTCACGGCGACCACGGTACCGGGGAAATTCTGCAAAAACTGCTCCAGCCAATCGACACTCTCTGCGTCCAAATGGTTGGTTGGCTCATCCAGCAACAGCATATCGGGCTTCGACAGCAGCAAACGGCACAGCGCCACGCGACGTTTTTCACCACCGGACAAGTTTTTCATGACCGCATCCCACGGTGGCAGGCGCAAAGCATCCGCTGCAATTTCGAGCTGCACTTCAACATTTTCGCCATCGGAGGCGTTGATGATTGCCTCCAACTCGCCCTGCTCGGTGGCCAGTGCGTCAAAATCGGCGTCTGGTTCGGCGTAGGCGGCGTAAACCTGTTCCAGACGCGCTCTCGCTTTTAACACCCCGCCAATCCCCTCCTCAACGGCTTCACGCACCGTCTGCTCAGGATTTACCAACGGTTCTTGAGGCAGATAGCCAATATTCAGATTTGGCATTGGCGTCGCCTCGCCCTCGATCTCCTTGTCGAGACCGGCCATAATTTTCAAAATCGTCGATTTTCCAGAGCCATTTAAGCCCAGCACGCCAATCTTGGCACCCGGGAAAAATGACAGCGAAATGTTCTTCAGAATTTGACGCTTGGGCGGGACAATTTTGCCCACCCGATTCATTGTGTATACGTATTGAGCCATGATCGTGCTTTTCGTGTTTTAACAGAGTGCGAAGCATACAGGACGACAGCGACAGAATGTAGACCCATGGTGCGCCGACCATACTTTTTTAGTATCGGTTTATCGCGCGTTCCGCACTGTTTTCTGGGTCGCTGGTTAACGGCTTTTCATCAGGTTTTTGCTATACATCGCCCGCAAACGTGCGTAATTTCACATTGTTAAAGAGACTGAAATGTTAAACTGTCCCGACATGTGGTGATAAACAAAAGCCATAAATCAAAGCACCTGACTGAAAACGTAGGCTGATGCGGTAGGTTACCTAGAGCTTGCAGCTCCACCTTTTAACTTGTGCGATAGCAGCTATGCACCATGCCCTCGGTCGGCCACACCATGAATCCTTATTACCCATCCGCCCTAGAAGAAAAATTTCCGCGCATTGCGGACAAAATCGTATTGATGTGGGGCTACCCGGAAATCATCACATTTTTTGAGACCCTCACCCTTGATGATCGCGGCGACCGGCATGGTTTTTCGCCCGATGTGATGTCAGAGCTGGTGTTTCTCAGCGCGATTCACGATATTGTTTATCCGTTCAAGAAGAGCGCGTCCGGATTTGCGAATCGAGGCGGTGGTTATAGTTTTGATTTGGATTAACGAAGGGTTCGTCTCAAAACTAACCCACGCGGCGCAAGTGTTACGTCCCACTCGATAAAGTTTTGCGTCGCTCGAAGCACGGCCTATCTGAAAGTATCTAATGCTGGCAGCTTCGATAACCCATGTTGGGTTGCACCCGCGTCGCATTCGGCCATGTAATGCCCAGAGCGGACACGGTGGATGAAGATGAAGCACTGCCCGCAGCTGATGCTGATGTGGATTCACCTCAAAAATCCAGCTTTCTATCCGGCTCAAGATTAGGTAAAGCCGCATCAACCGCGGACGACTTTTCGATATCGATATCAATTGTCGAAACGATAAGAGACTGGGCCGAGGTCAAGTTTGCGCGAACCTGCTCGGGCGAGCGTACAGGTTGCGGCTACTAGTTGCGCTCAGCATTAATGAAGCGAATCGGCGATGGCTCCTTCACCACTTCCAGCACCCAGTTGAGCCCGGCAATCAGCGCCGTCCCGAAGCTTTCACAATACGGTTCACTAGCTTATGACTACTTGAGATGTAGTCCTACCCACCGAATGTAACCGTAAGCTGGCCACTTTCAAGTGGCTGGTGGACTCCTTACCAAATCCCCGTATTCGGCATGGATATCCATGGCTCCATCGGCACGAGCGCATCGCCGCGCTGTAAAAGCTCAATCGAGATATTGTCCGGTGATCGTACAAACGCCATGCGGCCATCCCGTGGCGGGCGGTTAATAGTCACGCCTGCATCCTTCAGTTTTTGACACAGCGCATAGATATCTTCAACCGCATAGGCCACATGCCCAAAGTTACGCGCCTGACCCAGCTCTTCTTTGTCCCAGTTGTGCGTCAGTTCAATCGCAGCGGCCTCGTCGCCTGGTGCACTCACAAACGCAAGCGTAAAGCGACCATTGGGAAATTCGTTGCGACGGGTCAGCACCAGCCCCAATTTATTGCAGTAAAAATCTAGCGATGCGTCTAGATCATTCACGCGCACCATGGTGTGTAAATATTTCATTGCCGTTTCTTTGGTTGGTGGAAATTCGTCGAAGTTATTCTGGCACACTTTGGCTCTTCAAAAGCCTTCACGCGCAACCTAAAGGTCCATCATGAGCGTTACCGTTTTCGGCATTGCAAATTGCGACAGTGTGAAAAAAGTGCGCACATTCCTTGCGGAGCGCGGCATTTCGTACACATTCCACGACTACAAAAAACAAGGCGTTCCGGAAACACAACTTCGAGAATGGGTGAGCGCAAAAGGATGGGAAGTATTGCTAAAACGCAACGGTACAACATGGCGCTCGCTGGATGAAAATATAAAAGCAGCAGTCGTCAACGCAGAAGCCGCGATAGCACTAATGATGTCCAACCCAAGCACAATTAAGCGGCCTGTCGTCGTTTCTGGTGAGACGACAGTAGTGGGCGTAGATTTTGACAGAATGGCGAAATTGTCGCGCCCAGAGTAGAAACGCTTACCGTCTTATAATCGCCCCAACAAACAAACGGCTTCCGCTGCAATCCCTTCACCCCGCCCCGCAAACCCCAGCTTCTCCGTGGTGGTTGCTTTCACATTGACCTGCGATAGGTCCAAATGGAGATCGCTCGCAATATTGATCACCATGCTCGCAATGTGCGGCGCCATTTTCGGCGCCTGCGCGATGATAGTGGCGTCGATATTGCCGATCGCGTAGCCACGATCCTTGATCAACGCGCCAACATGACGCAGCAGTTCGCGACTGTTAATGCCTTTGAACTTCGCGTCACTGTCGGGAAAATGTTTGCCAATGTCGCCTAAAGCTGCGGCCCCCAGCAGCGCGTCACAAATCGCGTGCAGCAAAACATCTGCATCCGAATGACCCAGCAGGCCGCGTTCATAGGCAATATCGACGCCACCGATAATGCACTTTCGTCCCACCACCAATTGGTGAACATCAAAGCCATGGCCGATTCTGAACGAGGGGATTTCTGACATTTAGACGTTCTCGCTTAACAACATTTTCGCCAGCTTTAAATCCGTGGCATAGGTGACTTTTAAATTAGCGCTATCGCCCATCACCAATTTCGGCTGGTGACCCGAGGCCTCGATTGCCTCTGCTTCATCGGTGGCGTTGGGGGACGCGTTAAGTGCTTTTTGCAGCATCTGCAATCGAAACATTTGTGGCGTCTGTGCTCGCCATATATCGTCGCGCGACAGCGTTTTCACGACTCGTAGAGTGCCGTCGCTGAGCTTGATCGTATCCGCCAGCGGAAGCGCCAACAACCCGCCGATCTGATCACCCTCCAACTCATCAAGAAACTGCTCAATCAGTTCAGTGCGAATGCAGGGGCGTGCGGCATCGTGCACCATAATCCACGCGTCTTTTTGAGACTCTTCCGACATGGCATTCAAGCCATTCAGCACGCTATCGCGACGTGATTTTCCGCCTACGTTCAGGGTCTCAACGCGCGTTGAAAGCGCCCGCCAAGCGGGGCCATCATTGGCTACAAGGCCGCGCCAGTGTTGGTCTTCAGCCGATAATACAACGATGATTTTTTCGATGCGCGCGACCCGCGCGAGCGCTTGCAGCGTATGGACAATTAGCGCCTGACCATTAATATCGAGATATTGTTTGGGAAGGCTGTCGCCCAATCGGGTGCCGGTTCCTGCGGCGGGAACCAATGCAATTATTTTTGACTTCATGCCGAATTACACCCAATCTTGAAAAATTTATCTCATTGATTATCGCGTGAATTGCATGACCGTGGCGAGTGATGATTGGCATGCTAACCTTTGCCCAATAAGGAACCAAATGGTTTCAACGCAAACGTCCACAACTCTGTCGGAGAATTCAAATGCGAGCTGTGCTTTGTCGTCAATGGGGAAACCCCGATCAACTTGTTATCGAAGAAATTGCCGGGCGCGAACCGGGCGCGGGCGAAGTCCGAATTCGCGTCAAGGCGGCCGGCGTGAATTTCCCGGATGCGCTGATGGTGCAGGGAAAATATCAGTTGAAGCCGCCATTCCCGTTTTCGCCAGGAGCAGAGATTGCGGGCGACGTGATTTCTATTGGTGATGGCGTCACGCACGTCAAGATAGGGGATCGCGTTGTTGCATTTTGCGGGATCGGTGGATTCGCTGAAGAAGCAATCGCGCCCGCTGCGGCGACCATGCTGATGCCCACCGGACTTGATTACAAAACTGCCGCGACATTCACCCTCGCTTACGGCACGTCGTGGCATGCGGTGCGCGACCGCGCAGCGCTTAAAGTGGGTGAAACCATGTTGGTGCTGGGCGCCGCGGGCGGCGTGGGACTGGCGGCGGTAGAGATTGGCAAAGCAATCGGCGCGCGCGTGATTGCGGCAGCGTCATCGGCCGAAAAATTAGCACTTTGCAAACAGCATGGTGCCGATGTTTTGATCAACTATGAAACCGAAGATTTGCGCGAGGCGCTGAAACGAGAAACCGCAGGCAAAGGCGTCGAGGTTGTTTTTGATCCGGTCGGTGGGAAATTTGCCGAGCCCTCATTTCGCTCGATTGCGTGGCGGGGGCGTTATATGGTGATCGGCTTTGCGAATGGCGAAATTCCCGCGCTGCCGTGGAATTTAGCGCTCTTAAAAGGTGCCTCGATCATGGGCGTGTTCTGGGGTGAATTTGTAAAACGCGAACCAAAAGCAAACATGGCGGGCATCGCCGAAATGATGGGGTGGATGCGGGAAGGCAAAATTCACCCGCATACTTCCCGCGTCTATTCGCTGAATGAAGCACCACAGGCGCTCAATGATTTACTCGCACGCCGCGCGACCGGCAAGCTCGTGATTGAGCCGTAGAGTTTTGTCGCACAAACGCTGATTTTGAACGCCAGCATGGTTCGCAAAACTATTATTGTGGCAATGTGTGCAACGGCAGTGACACTCGCTGGCGTGATTGCTGTTGCCATGAGCATTCGCAACATGGACTATGCGCCGCTGTGGCTGCGGCCGGTATTGAAGCCTCCGCGCGAGACCGGCGAGATTGTTTTTCTCACGCTGCGCGGTCCGACCACCACGCAGGACATCCCTACTGCCGGAAAGCACACTGATGAAACGCAGACGGGTTTTGAACATGATTTAGCCACGCTGTTCGCGCACGAGATCGGCGCAAGACCGAAGTTCGTCGTCGCACCCGGCTATAACTCACTCGCGTTGGCGCTCAAGGAGGGACGTGGCCATATCGCCGCTGCGGGAATGATGCCGACCCCTGAATTGCGCCAGCAGTTCGCCTTCGGGCCGAGTTATAAATCAGTGCAATATCAATTGGTATATCGTGCGAACGAATCTAAACCACGTTCCATGCAGGACATCATCGGCAAGCGCATTGTGGTTGTGGCGGAAACCCCTGCGCATGATTTGCTGCGGGAGCTTACGGGCGATTACCCTGGATTTACTATAGCTGCGCTGCCGCAGAATACTGACCCTGACGCGCTGCTCAAGAAACTTGAAGTGGCGGACGCGCCGCCCGCCGATGCCATCGATTTCGCGCTTGTGGATGCATCTGCATTTGCAGTTGAAAAGCGCTTGCATCCGGATCTTGCCGCGGCATTCAACGTCGGTCGCGAGCGGAACTTGGCGTGGGGCTTTTCAAGCGTGGCGGACTACGATTTACAACAGTCGGCGGTGGTATTTTTTGAAAAGATTCGCAATAACGGTACTCTGGCGAGGTTGGTAGATCGCTATTACGGTCACGTCAACCGCATTCAGGCGGTGGATTCTGAAGCGGTAATAGAGAAAATTGATACGACATTGCCCGAACTAAAGGCCTATTTTCACGAGGCACAACAGCTCACCGGCATTGATTGGCGCTTGTTGGCGGCGGTGGGCTATCAAGAGTCGCACTGGGACCCATTTGCCACCTCGCCGACGGGGGTGCGCGGTCTGATGATGCTGACCGACGACACTGCGGATCGCATGGGGGTTAAAAATCGGCTCGACGCGCGCGAATCCATTATCGGTGGCGCAAAGTATTTGCTCAAGCTGCGTGATACCGTCCCTGAACGCATTGCCGAACCAGATCGCACCTGGCTGGCATTAGCGGCCTACAATCAAGGCTACGGGCACTTGGAAGACGCGCGGATTCTCGCCGCGCGATTAAAAACAAATGCGGATTCCTGGCTGGATGTGCGCAAGGCTTATTCCAAATTACACCAACCAGAAATTTACGAAACGCTCAAACACGGCTATGCGCGGGGTGAAGAGGCGGTGCAGTTTGTCGAAAATATCCGCAACTACACGGATATTTTGACCAAGCTCGAAAAACCGCTGGCGATGGACGCCAGCTTTGCCGCCGCGCTTGACGATGCCGAACTCGTGGCTGCATCAAAACGACGTTTGAATTTGAAAGCCAATTTGCCCGCGCCGCCAACGAAAGCGCCCGCAAAGCCAGCCGCAGCAGTGGGAACAGATTTAATCAGTTCTAGTAACGCAGCTGGCCAGTGACGCACGACATATGTGTATTACTTTTGGATTCCCAACTTAGTCACACCGCCCATGTACGGCACCAGAACATCCGGTATCGTCACGCTGCCATCCGCGTTTTGATAATTTTCCAAAATCGCGACCAGGGTGCGACCGACCGCCAAGCCTGAACCGTTCAGCGTATGAAGATATTCGGTTTTACCCTGTGCGTTTTTAAATCGGGCCATCATGCGACGTGCTTGAAAAGCTTCGAATAGCGAACACGATGAAATTTCGCGATAGGTGTTTTGCGCGGGCAACCAAACTTCAAGATCGTACGTTTTTGCGCTTGAGAAGCCCATGTCGCCGGCACAAAGCAACATGGTTCGGTACGGCAATTCCAGTTTCTGCAAAATCGCCTCAGCGTGTTTCACCAACTCTTCATGCGCGGCCACTGAATTCTCGGGCGCAACAATCTGTACGATTTCCACTTTATCGAATTGATGCTGACGAATCATCCCGCGCGTGTCTTTGCCATAGCTGCCCGCCTCTGAGCGAAAGCATGGCGAGTGGCAGGCGTACTTCATCGGCAACTCTTTTAGATCGACGATTTGATCGCGCACGAAATTGGTCACCGGCACCTCAGCCGTGGGGATCAAATACATATCGCGGCCTTCGATCTTGAAACCATCATCACGAAATTTTTCAAGATTAGTTACGCCATCTATACAGTGATCGTTCACCATGTACGGCACATAAACCTCGGTATAACCATGCTCCAAGGTATGCGTGTTCAACATGAACTGCGCCAACGCTCGATGGAGACGCGCCACACCACCACGCAGCACCGAAAACCGCGCCCCGCTTAGCTTTGCAGCCGTGTCAAAATCAATGCCGCCGAGCGCTTCGCCGATGTCCACATGATCTTTTACGGTGAAATTAAACGCTTTTGGCGTGCCCCATTTGCGCACTTCAACGTTATCGAGTTCTGATTTTCCAGCGGGGACTTCGGCGCGGGGGATGTTTGGAATTTGACGGAGAAAAGCGTTCAACTTTTCTTGCAACTGACCAAGTTCAACCTCGTTTGACTTTTGAATATCACCCCAGCCCGAAACTTCTGCCATCACCGCGGTCGTGTCTTCGCCTTTGCCTTTCATCATGCCGATTTGTTTCGAGGCCGCGTTACGCTTGGCTTGCAACTCTTCGGTTTCAATCTGAAGTTTCTTGCGTTCCTCCTCGAGCGAACGAAATTGCGCTTCGTCGAAAACGACATTACGTCGCGCCAATCCAGCGACGACCATGGGTAAATCTTTGCGGAGTTGTTGTAGGTCTAGCATGGCGGTTTCCCTATATTAATTTCGTAATATTGCAATTTCGGAATTTTTCGTTCGATTATCTTCATCTCGCCTCGAACCATCTAGCTGCGCATCCAATTCAGGTACGAAAATTGGCCGAAAAGCAGGACGACAACGTGAGGATAAAGAGCAGCAAAACAGAGGGAGCGCACGCTTGCGCTCGGTAGGTGGAAAAGCGCGAGCGGCGCTACCTAGATCGTGAGATCACGAGGCGAGAGGAGCGGCTAGACGGATTGCTGCTTTGGCAGGCTTCAGCGAGCAATCGGAACGTGCGGTTTGTCTTCATTTCTTGTATTCTGAATCAAGCTCGCGTAGTCGCGCAAGTTTTTCTGCAATTTTCGCCTCCATGCCGCGATCCGTGGGGCGATACCAGTTTGGTTTTTCAATACCGTCGGGCAAATAGGTTTCGCCTGCCGCATAGGCATCAACTTCGTGATGCGCGTAACGATAGTCAGCTCCCATCCCCATTGTTTTCATCAGCTTGGTCGGCGCGTTGCGAATATGCATGGGCACCGGGCGCGATTCATCTTGTTTGATAAAGGCGCGCACCTCGTTGTAGGCAGAATAAACCGCATTCGACTTTGCCGCGACCGCCAAATAAATCACCGCCTCCGCCAAAGCCAACTCGCCCTCTGGCGAACCGAGGCGCTCATAAACAGCGGCGGCGGCCATCGCCATATCGAGTGCGCGCGGATCGGCGAGGCCGACATCTTCAGTCGCCATCCGAATCAAACGCCGCGCGAGATAACGCGGATCGGCACCGCCGTCGAGCATGCGGCAAAACCAATAAAGCGAAGCATCAGGATCAGAGCCACGCACGCTTTTATGAAGCGCGGAAATCTGATCGTAAAAATTGTCGCCACCTTTATCGAATCGCTTTGCGGCGCGGGCAAGCACGCTTTCAACGAATGGCACATCGACACTGGACATTTTCTTATTAGCTACCGCCGTGGCCAGCTGTTCGACCAAATTAAGCAAACGTCGACCGTCGCCATCCGCCATCGCGACCAAATGCTTTGTCGTGGCATCAGGTACATCAATACCCTGTAGAACCGCGTTCAGAGCCATTGTTAGCATGGTGTGCAACGCGTCATCATCCAACGATTTCAAAACATAAACCGCGGCGCGTGACAGCAGCGCGTTGTTTAATTCAAACGATGGGTTTTCCGTGGTGGCACCAATAAAAGTAACGAGTCCAGACTCCACGTGAGGTAGAAATGCATCTTGCTGACTTTTATTGAAGCGATGCACCTCATCCACAAACAGAATCGTGCGCCGATTTAAATTATTGCGATTCATGGTCGCGCGCTCGATCGCCTCGCGAATTTCCTTGACCCCCGACAGCACCGCCGAGAGCGCAATAAAATCCGCTTCGAACGCCGTCGCCATCAGACGTGCGATCGTGGTTTTGCCCACTCCTGGTGGGCCCCACAAAATCATCGAATGCGGCTTGCCGGAATCAAACGCAATCCGCAACGGCATGCCTTCACCGGTAAGGTGCTCCTGACCGATCACGTCGTGAAGAATGCGCGGACGCAGCCGCTCGGCGAGTGGTGTGTTCACATCGTCCTGCGCCGCCGGTGTAATGCGTTGAGCTGCGTGATCGCTAGAGAATAAATCACTCATTGCAAACGCTCTTTACTAGCACTAGCGGCAGAGCGGCTTCCAAGACAGAAGAACCCCAAGACCCTCGCCAATGCTGGTGGTTTAGTTCCTCCATGACGAGAAGTGCGAATTCTTTGCGATGTCTTCATGCTCGCAAATTTAACACTGAATACACGCTGTTTCGCCGCGACGGTTAACAGCGGCAGGTCCTACAAATTATCGACCCCACGTTTGACCTTAATTTGCTTCCGGCGCTATGCCGCAACGCATTTGGCGTTTTAATTTTGAGGCCGCACCCAAATGCAGGAACTGAAGCAGGAAATTAAGCCAATTTAATGCGTTGTTTTACGTGGCGGATGTTATGGAGAAACGGGCGCAATCGCGAGGATTTTTCCGGTTTCACGATCAAGAACGACAGTCATGTCTTCATTTCGCGTGTAAAGCGGGAGAAAGCCGACTTTGGAATCGTCGATCGCTTTGCTGGAAAGGAAGGCTTTTAGTTTTACGATCGAGTCAGCGTGACCCTTTTGCCATTCGGGAAGAGTTTTACTGGCGGCGCCCGCTTCTTTGGCTTTGGAGTCGTAGGCGACGTAGTACTGCGAGAAGGCGCGCGAGTCAATGCCAGAAAAAAGCATGCGCTCTACCTCCTTCATATCTTTCGGCGTTTCTAAAGCCGCGACTACCGGCCCGTTAAGCGGCAACGATTTAAATGTGGAATTCGTTACTTTTGCCCGCTCTTTCGCATCTGTGTCCGCCGCAATGATTACATCAAACCGATCTTTTTCAAACAATGTGTAAACAGGTCGTGCTTGAAACATAGTGGACATCCCATAAGCCAGGGCGAACACTTGTACGGCTGCCACACACATCAGATCAAATTTGAGCGATTTCTTTTTTGTATTGAAAATAATAAGAGTGATCAGTGGGCCCAGCGCCACATCAACGCCCGTTAAAAGCATCAACAACCCGCCGCCGCCCATCGCCTGAAAATACGGGCTGGGATACCAGAGGAGAAGCATAGCAGCGACAACAACGGCGGCGATAGCGACACTAATCAAAAGATGAATGCTCGCAGCTTTCCAGCGGCCCATGGTTTTTACAGTAGTTTCGCTGTCCATTGATGATGTCGATTCCATAAGTTTAATTCTCAAAAATGATGCCGATTTGGTTTGTCGCCATTTAATGAAGAAATTACTTGCATCCCGATGCCTTAAACGGGGTAGGGACAAGCGGCGAGGTACATGACCACGACCCATCAGAGCCACGCGTCCAAACGATGCTTGGCCCGCCCTTCAACGAAGGCATTGCGTCATTACCAAACCTGGCAGTAACCGTTGTCGACGCCCCAATCACTGCAAACGGTACACCACCGATAAACCCAGGTGGCAGCGGTGTCCCCTGGGATGCGCCAATAAGTATATTGGAACCATTCGCATGCGGGTCGCATTCGGTAACCCCTAAACCGATGACGGTTTTTCCGCCGTTTAGACACATCTCAATTTCATTTTTTACATAGCTAGCCTCACCCATCGCGCGCGTGACTTGCGATTTTGCTAGGTAATTCTGATATTGCGGAATCGCTATTGCGGCAAGAATGCCAACAATTGCCACCACGATCAATAACTCGATTAGGGTGAAACCTCGTTGGGCCAGCATAAATGATTTTCCTTTTTATATCGTCAAGTGCGTATTTCTTGGTCTATTCGATCAATCGAAAGCCTGCGCGACTGATAGCTTGCTCATGCGCGAGCCAGCAAAATATAAGGAAGATGCACGGAAAATTATGGTGCTCAACTGTAATAAGGGGAAAAACAAACGCCCCGTATTTACGGGGCGCTCGCACTCAAACTAATTTAAAGCAAATAGAGCCAAGAACCGTTTATTTGTTAATGTTGCAAGGCTCAAAAACCCAAGACCACCTTACCAACACATTAAACGCCAGGGCAGCTTGTAGGCGTATATTTATTTTTAGCGGTTGATTTACATCCCCAAGCGCCGTCTGCGGTTCTCGTCCATGTTACTGTCTTTCCTACGATGTCAGCGGACGCCTGACCGCCTAAGGTTGCGACGATTGTATCGCCAGTGCCTGTTAGAGGACTGGTAACTTTATTGTAGCCTCCGGTTGTGGTCGCACATGCTGCGCCCACGTTGTCATAGCAGCTATTACCCGCAACAGCCGGATCTTGGATGCCAGAAGGAGTGGCGCCTGGGTTACAGGCTCCAACAGCACTTCCTATCGTCAAACGGCCTTCCAAGATGCAAAGTTCAACCGCAGTTTTGGTAGAACCTGTTTCCCCAATAACTCGAGTAACCTGCGACTTGGCGATGTACGTCTGATACTGCGGAATAGCGATAGCGGCCAAAATACCGATAATCGCGACCACGATCATCAGTTCGATAAGTGTAAAACCTGCTTGAACTTTTTTCATTTGATGCTCCAGTTTGGTTGATTTGAATTTCGTACGACTTGTTATTCTTGCGGGGAGATATATGCAACCGTTGTGCCAAGGGAAAAAATAAGGGGGTTTGTTCGGGCCAGCTTTTGGTCTAGATTTGAAAACAAATGTTTCAGCAGATTTAATTGTTATTTTTCATACACTTAAACATGCCAACTAGCTCAGTACATTTCTGGCGCTTGGTGAAAGCCCAGCGAATAAGTGAACAATTTCACACCGTCGTTGCTCGACGACAGCTTGTAAATCTTTGTTGGGCAACGAGTTTTGCTGACAACCCCGCAGTGGCCTGTAGCTAAAACGCACTTTGTGACCATTTTCGGCAGTCTATTGCCGCGTGCGAAGCTAAGCTTCTTAACAAATGACCATATAAGGTTAGGCTCGGCAGATTTTCAGTGGCATTCGATTAACGCGGGCTGGATGGCTCTGTTGTGGCTCAATTCGCCCGTTAATGCATTTGGTCTGAGCGTACCGCGCCTACCTTTACAGATCGCGTGTGGCTACGGCGCTTTCACCCAACCACGGCTACCTTGCCGCCACATACCCCGGAATCGCCGCCTCATTCACGTTATCAATCTGCTCGGCATCTAAAAACTGCTCCGCGTATTTCAGATAAATTTTCTCGCGCACGAACAAATCGAATAAATCGGGATCGATGTGCCCGTTCAGTTTGAAGTTACCGAGAATATGGAGAGACTCACTTAGCGGTTTGCCGGGCTTGTAAGGGCGGTCACGCGCGGTGAGGGCTTCAAAAATATCAGCAATACCCATGATCCGCGCGGGAATGCTCATTTGCTCACGCGTCAGGCCGCGTGGGTAGCCGCGACCATCCATGCGTTCGTGATGACCGCCCGCATATTCCGGCACGTTCTTAAGATGTTTCGGCCAAGGCAGCGCCTCGAGCATTTTAATGGTGGCGTCTATATGGTGGTTGATCACGCCGCGTTCAGCGCCCGTTAACGTGCCTGCGACGATGCTCAGGCAAAGCACTTCATCCTGACTTAGCAGGGGAGCAACCTCGCCGCGTTCATCGACAAATGTTTGTTCCGCGATTTGTTTAATCCGCGCTAAATCAGCTTGCAGCGTCGGCTCCTCACGACGTTCACCGCCAATATTCATGCGGCGCAGGAACAAACGATCATCGTCAATTTGTTTCAGCCTTGACAAATACGCCGATTCTGCAACAGCAACATCGGCAACATCGCCGCCATTCACCTTCGCGCGAAGCTGCTCACGAAGCATCTCTATCTCTGCATCGCGTTTTAGAATTTCAAAGCGCTGGGCAACAAATTCAATCCGGTCGAAAATGGTTTCGAGCTTGGTGGCCTTGTCGACCACATGCACCGGGGTGGTGATCTTGCCGCAATCGTGCAGCAGGCCTGCGATCTTGAGCTCATATCGATCGCGTTCGGTCATGTTAAAGCCCGCAAGCGGGCCATCCACCGCGTCACTGGCCGCCTCCGCAATCATCATCGTCAGCGTCGGCACGCGCTCGCAATGACCGCCGGTGTATGGCGATTTATCATCAATGGCGGTGTTAATTAGCTGAATCAGGGATTCAAACAATACCTCTAACTGAGTGATGAGCATGCGATTGGTTAACGCAATAGCGGCCTGCGATGCAAGCGATTCAGCGAGGCGCTGATCCTCTGGCGTGAATGCGATGACCTTTCCTAAACCGTCTGGCACCGGTTCATTCGAGCGAACTTGCGCATTTAGTAGTTGCAGCACGCCAATAACTTCCCCTTCGTGGTTTTCCATCGGGATGGTAAGAAACGATGTAGAGCGATAGCCGGTTTGTTTGTCGAAATTGCGCGTCCCAGAAAAATCAAAACCATCTGCCGCATAAGCGTCCGCAATATTGACCGATTTACGTTCCAGCGCGACATAGGCCGCGATCATAGAATTATTCGGGGTGCCATCCGCATGACGCAGCGGCAGAGCTTGGAAAGGGATCGGGTTGCCCGTGGTACCCCCCAGCTGTATGTTTAGACTCTTGTTTAAAACGATTTCAAATTTGAGCTCGCCGTCGATCAATCGGTAAAGCGTGCCGCCATCAGCGTTGGTGATTTTTGTTGCCGCCGTGAGAATGATCTCCAGCAGCCGATTGATGTTCTTTTCCTGGCTCAGCGCCGCGCCAACCTCGTTCAGGAACTCGAGCGCGTCGAGCGCGTTAAATTCGTCTCCGACGGCGGCTACTTGATACACACCGCCCTCACCTGTTTCATATCGGTGACGCCCATCATGACTTTCACCATGCCGTCCATTTTGAGCGTGGTCATACCCTCCTCGACAGAGGTGACAAACAAATCTGCAACGCGCGCGTTCTCTTGAATCAGCCTCTTGATCGAATCACTCGCGACCATCAATTCATGCAGACCTACTCGACCTTTGTAACCCGTGCCTGCGCAAATGTCGCAGCCTTTTGGGTGATAAAAAGTAAGCTTCTCACCATCGCCATAATTTTCAAGCCATGACGCATAAAGCGATTTAGCCTCACCCGCAGGATCTTTTTTCCATGCCTCGGTGTGGCGCAAATCGCTGGTGTATTCGGTGAGGAAAAGCTTGAGCTCTTCTGCATCCGGGTGATAGGCCTCTTTGCATTTACACAGCCGCTTGGCCAGACGCTGGGCCAGGATCCCGATCAAGGCATCCGCGAAATTAAACGGGTCCATGCCCATATCGAGCAGTCGCGTCACGGCCTCAGGCGCAGAATTAGTATGCAGCGTTGCAAACACCAAATGACCGGTTAGCGAGGCCTCGATGCCAATGTGGGTCGTTTCCGCATCGCGCATCTCGCCCACTATGATGATGTCGGGGTCGGCACGCAGGAACGCTTTCATGATGGTCGCAAAGTCGCTGACTTTACGGTTGATCTGCACTTGGCGCAGCCCTTTTTGGGTGATTTCAACCGGGTCCTCAGCCGTCCAGATTTTAGTCTCTGGCGTATTTAACGAGCCCAATACCGAATGCAACGTGGTCGTCTTGCCTGATCCGGTTGGCCCGCACACAAAAAATAATCCATACGGCTTAGACACCGCCTTTACCAGCGCGGCCTTGTTCGATGGCGTAAGGCCCAATTTATCCAACGGAATCGGTTCACCTGCCGCAAGAATACGCATGACAATATCTTCAACCCCGCCCGCGGTGGGGATGGTAGCCACCCGCAATTCGATATCCAACGGACCGTATTTCTTAAATTGAATTTTTCCGTCCTGGGGTTTACGCTTCTCGGAAATATCCAAATCACACATGATCTTCAGGCGCGCGATGAGCGAATTGCGATAGTTCGACGGCACCTCAATGTAATTCGTAAGGGTGCCATCTTTACGGAAGCGCACACCTGTCTTGCCTTTCCCTGGCAACGGCTCAATGTGAATATCCGACGCACCTTGGTTATAAGCGTCGACAATAATTTTATTCACCAGCTTAACCAGCTCGTTATCGGCTGCGGCCGAGACCTCATCAGCCCCGCCATCAACAACTTCTCGATCATCGTCGAGGTTGGACAATAAATCGCCGATGTCATCGCCGGCGTTGCCATCAATTCCAAAAAATTGAGTCAGCGTTTGTATGAATTCGCGTGCGGTCGTTACGTGGTATGTGGGTTTTAGCTTGGGGAAAATATTTTCGACCATCCGCGAGGACTTAACCCGCTCGGGGTCAACCGTCATCACAATTAAGCTACCCGCGACTTCCCTCACCGGCAACCAATGCGAGGTTTCCGCGTAATCGCGCTTCAAATTTTTCAAGAGTTCGGCAGGTTTCGGCCGGTCTGCTCTGTAACCTTCATATTCCACGCCGAAATACTTTCCAAGTGCCAAGCCCAGCGCCGCCACATTCACCTGAAACTCGTCGACCAAAATATCTTCGATATTTTTATTCTTGCGGCGTGCCGTCCGCGCGGCAAGCTCCAGTTCGGCCGAGGAAATAACGTTGTCAACAATCAGATAATCAAATTTTGATTTAATCTGTGTAGGCATACTCGAGCGCACACGCAATGCAATTGCAAGTGTTTTCGCAATTTCAACCAAGCCTTCTTCAGTCAACTTCGAAAAAGGTGTGCCCGGCAGGTGGTTGATCAGCTGAATTACGCCCATCGCATCGTTGATTCCGTCTCCATCCAGATCACCGCCCACAATCGGCGCGACCAACATTTGCTGGGTGCGATAGCCAGTCCTCTCATCTACGGCTTTTAAAAAAGTGAGATTGGGTGAATAGCTTTTAAGCTCCGCGTCGTTGTACACATCATGCACATTCATAAATTGTTTATTGAGCGCACAAAAGCCAGCAATAGAGCTTTCCGAGATGGGCAGTTTGATATCTTTGAACGAATTGAGCCCGGATTTCACCTTGGAAATAATCGACTGATTGTCGTCCGCCAGAACATAGATAGTCAGGCGATCCGCATCAAAAAGCTGACAAATGTCACGCGTGACGTCAAGCATGATTTCGTCAATGTTGGAAGTGGCGTGAATCCTGTTTGTGACCGCCTGAAGCTTTTTCGAGAAAGCCAGCTTGGTGGACATGTCCGCCACGCTTACTGCGTTGGTCGCGACGGCAGAGGCTGCAGATTCGACTTTCGGTTCCAACCCAGCACTCATGTTTGTTTCACTTTTTTATCGACGATTTACAGTAGACAGACAAATTAGACAAATACAAATCAGAGTTCAAATTCATGCCCATTTTCAAGCATCCGTGGCTTCCAGCGGGCAGCATCGCGTTCAATCTCGCTCATCGTCAATGTGACCTCGCCGGGCTTTAGGTGCGTCACGAAAACCTCAACCTCGCGGGTTAATTTCGCCAGCTCTTCTGCAAGCATGCTGGGGCACAGATGTT
>JBBRZG010000057.1:0-22311 GCA_038236905.1 Burkholderiales bacterium | reverse complement strand
GCCAAGAGCGAATTGCAGAAACGGGATAAAGAACTCTTCATTGCCCGGGTCGAAGTCATGGAGCGTCTGGCGGTGGCCGCTGAATTGCGTGATGACTCGACTGGTGAGCATTCTTACCGTGTCGGCCGCTTGCCAGCCTGCTGGCCAAGAGCCTTGGCTGTGATGCCGATACGATCTTTATGATCGATATTGCCGCCCGCTTGCACGATATTGGCAAAGTGGGTATTCCTGACGGCATATTGCTCAAGCCGGATAAGCTCAATGAATCCGAGCGCGAGGTCATGAAGACCCACACCACCATCGGCGCACAGGTATTGGCGCAAAGCCAGATCCCGCATATGCAGATGGCTGAAGAGATTGCCCGCTGTCACCACGAATGGTGGGATGGCAACGGTTATCCGTCAGGACTCGCCGGTGAACAGATCCCGCTGGCGGCAAGGATTACCGCGATTGCGGATGTTTATGATGCGTTAACCCACAAGCGGGCGTACAAGCACGCTTGGACTGAAGATAGCGCCTTGACAGAAATACTCGCTTTGCGGGGACGTCAGTTTGAACCGCGGCTGACGGATGCATTTCTGGCGTTGATTTCGAGTCTGCGCCGCGATTATTCCGATATGGATGCGTTGCTGGGTCACGCCGCGAAGGCATCGCCATTCATTATCGCGAGAACACGTATAAAGGAAACCTTGGATCTGAATCGCCAGCCGGGCGATGCGGTGTTGCCGGATCGGTTTGATTTGCAGCGTTAGATAGCAGTATCAGTTCTTCGCGGCAGTATCAGTTCTTCGCGGCAGCATCAGTTCTTCGCGGCAGTATCAGTTCTTCGCGGCAGCATCCCCGAGCACCACAGAAATCCGCCGCTGCACACGATCAATTTCTATCAAATCGTTTGCTTTCTCGGCACGCATAAGCTGCACCCTCAACCAAGCCAGCAGTGGTCGACGCCATCCTTGTGATGATGCTGTCTCGGTCGCATCAACTAATACCGTTGGGCTGGCTTCGCTGCGCCGGAATAGTACACCCGCAGCAACCAGTCGGGAGAGCGGGTCTTTGATCGCCGTCAGCAATTGGCTCACGTTTGAATCACCATGTACATTCGCCACGGCGCGGTGCTGCAACGGCAGAAACGCGACATCTTTGGACTGAACCTTACCCTGCAAATAATCGGCGTAAACGCGCTCCGGTTCGGCTGCATCCGCCCGCAGTTTTTCAAATCCCACACAGGGCTCCTGTATGAGGCTCGCCACCATCGCCGCACAGTGCATCAGCTCAACACGTGCCAGCAGATCAGCGCGACCCGTTCGGGCTATCTCGCTTTTAGCACGGTTGAATTCCTGCGCATCCACTCGGGCATTGCCGACCAAATAGGCTTCGATTGAGCGCTCAATTGCGCCTTGTGTGTTCGATTGCCAATCGGGCTGCGGCGGCGTGCTGGAGCACGCCGTGAGAGCCAGCAAGAAAAATACGGCGAGCACTGAAATATCGAATGAAGGCCGTGATTCCTTGACCCTCTTAATGCGCTGAGCTTGAATGCGGTAAGTGTTCATGGCAATTTCAGTTCCGAATCGCGTTTAAATGGCCATTTGCGATTGATCTCGTTAATCAAATGGTCCACTTTACGCAAGCTGGTCTCGACATCCACCCGGAGTACATCGAGATCAGTGGTGGCCGCTTTTGCATTAGCACCCACGGCTTGCGCCTCAACCAATACCGCATCTACTTTTTTCAGGCTTGCTCTGGCATCGACGAGGAGCGCATTGAGCTGTACGACAGTGGCCTGTGCATCTTTCATCACGCCGCTCGGGCCGAAAACCTGGGTATCCGCTTTGGCGGCGAGGATATCCACTTTTGCCAGCACCGAGTTGGCGCGATCCAGCGCGGTCAGAAGCTTTTCAGTATGTTTTTCATCGCCCAATATGGCGCCGAGCGCACCGCCTTTACCGTTAAGTTTATCGGTCAGCGTTTTAACATTGCCCAGACTGGCGTCAAGGGAGGAATCAGCGGCAGTCAACGCTTTCAAGTTTTGAATGAGCTCCTTGGCGGATGCCACCAGTTTGGGAATTTCTGCGCTGGCATCGCCCACCAGCAGCGTCCGCGTGGCACCGTCTTCAAGAGCGGGGTCCGTCAAAATTCCGCTATAGGCTCGCAGCCGTGTGCCCCCCACCAACCCGCGCTCAAGCGTGAAAATACTGCTGGTGCGCAACCAGTGAGCGTCGCGCCGGGGTATTTCCATAATCATTCTGGCGTTGCCCTCAGGGCTTAACTCGATCTGGCTGACGCGGCCCACCGGAAAGCCGGAAAAAGTAAGGTCCATACCCACCACCACACCTTCGGAATCATCCGCCACTAGCACGAGTTTTTGAGTCGCCTCAAACACGCCTCGTGCATACATCAAATAAACAACCGAGCCGCCCACCAGCAATATCATTAGCAGCAGCAGCAACGCCGCCTTGAATTGAACGCCGGATGAAGAACCATTAAAGGCCGCGGGTTTTTCAGCTGGGATTTCGTTCATAGGCCAAAAACTTAATAATAGTTAAACATAAGTGACACCACCTCAAACAGCAGAATCACTGAAAACAGCCGAACCATACTAGCCAGCTCTCGCGCCGCTTTTGAGCGGCCGTGTAGCGCATTATCGACGTTATCGTAGACGGCAGAGGCCATCGGGATGAGCGATACCGCAAGACTGAATGCCAGCGTTTTCATCACCAGAATGATGGAAACGGCCGGGCTGAACACTTGGCCCACCACCCTTGTATAGCCCGCAAAACCCCACGGTGTGAATCCATAAATATTCAGATAAGCCAGACCCAGCGCCATCAAGCAGCTTACCGCGACCAGCATGAGCACTGCAAATACGCCCGCCATGACACGGGGCAAGACCTCGCGCTGGAGCGCCTCTATTTCCAGACTTGGCAAGAATTGCAAATCACCACGCCTGCGCATTTCAGCTACTTCCAGGCCATCAGGTAACGTGCAGCGTAGCGCGACAAACACCGCTGCGGTGAGCGGAATTAGCTCTAACACAAGTACGCGAACCACCATCTCTAGTGCAAATCTCGATAAGCCATAACTCAGTGCGGTCACGACCACGATGCGGATCAGCACCACGCCGACCAGCGCACATAGCACCGTAAACCACAGCAGATTAGCGCCCAGCCCGGTCACCACCTGCGTCGCAATAGCATCACGATTATCGTGCCGATATGTCGTGGGTGAGATTACCAGCGACAGCACAACGGCCGCAAAACGTATGGTGCGACCTGCCCTCACCAACCAGCCACGCGCGAGCTGAGCAAGGTGCTGCAGGCGTTTGAGCTCAACGCCTGCTTTATCGAAGGCTTTGCCTGATAATGATGCTCGTCGGTCCATTGCAAGATAGTAGCAGTGAATCAGCCGGCTCTAACTTGGGAGGCCGGCGTGGCGGCGCAGTTAGCAAGAAAATTTGAGATTTAACTGGCTATTTTTGTCACCTTTGCAGGCATAAATTGTGAAACACATCTCAAGACGCGCCACAAAACACTCTAAAAACAGCGGCTTATCAACCGTGAATTACCCAAGACAACCAATATGAACGCAGCGCGTTAGTAGCTTGGATAATGAAAAAATGCAATATGACCGATAAAATTTGATTCTAATTTTTGATTCTTGGAGAACTTGTATGACCAACAAAAATATTGCGACCCTTGCCATGATTGCCGCTCTTTTCATTTCGGGAGCAGCACATGCATCAGAGGAGCTCTTCAAAAAGTCAGGATGTAATTCATGTCATGCCATTGATAAAAAACTAGTCGGCCCCGCTCTCAAAGACGTGGCCGCCAAGTACAAAGGCCAAAAGAACGCAGACGCGATGCTGGCGGCAAAAGTCAAAAAAGGTGGCTCTGGTGTGTGGGGCGTCATTCCCATGCCGCCAAACGCAGCCGTGTCAGATGAGGATGCGCTGACATTGACCAAGTGGGTGTTGTCGCAGTGATCGGTACATGACACCAACGCCCCGCTTCAACAGGCTCTAGCGACAAAGTTTAATCACTGCGTTTTAAGCGCGGAACACAAAAAGCCAAAAATCATCGTTGGGTTGGTTAAAATGGTGGAATGAATTTTTCATCTGCACTTTCTCCGCTCTACCCTCTCGCCCGCGCAGCACTTTTCAAACTCGATCCCGAAGTAGCCCACGACGTCGCGCTTCACAGCTTGAAAAAACTTGAAGGCGCGCATCTGGCGGGCATCTTGGCCTCAAAAGTAGTTGCGCCTCGCAAAGTATTCGGCCTGCAATTCGATAATGCCGTGGGTCTTGCTGCGGGTCTCGATAAAAACGGTGAATATATTGATGCCATGGCCGCGCTCGGCTTCGGCTTTATCGAAGTCGGCACGGTCACACCCCGCGCGCAGCCGGGTAATCCCAAACCACGGATGTTTCGACTCACTGAGCATGAGGCCTTGATCAATCGGCTGGGCTTTAACAACGGCGGGCTGGATGCGTTTTTGGAAAACGTACAACGCGCAAGATACAAAGGCGTGCTCGGGCTCAACATCGGCAAAAATTTTGATACCCCAATTGAGACTGCGGTCGATGATTATGTAACTTGCCTGCGTGGCGTTTATCCGCATGCCAGTTACGTGACCGTCAATATTTCTTCACCTAATACCAAGGGCTTGCGTGATTTGCAAGCCGCGGCCCAGCTGGAAAAACTACTGTCCACCCTGCAAACCGAGAAAACTAAGTTAATCAAAAAACATAAGAAACAAGTGCCGCTGCTGCTCAAAATTGCACCTGATCTTGATGGCGCTGCCATTAAAGATATTGCAGGCTTGCTTTTGCAATATGGATTTGACGGCGTGATCGCAACCAACACGACCATTTCACGCGACGCGGTGCGCGGGCATAAGCATGCGGCGGAAGCAGGCGGCTTGTCCGGCCAACCTGTTTTCTCGCCATCCACTGAAATCTTGCGGCAAATGAACAAAGCGCTGAAAGGTAATTTACCGATCATTGGCGTGGGCGGTGTGATGAGCGCCGAGAATGCCCGGCAAAAAATAAATGCCGGCGCTTCGCTTGTGCAGATTTACACCGGTTTTATTTATCACGGGCCGCAATTGATTCGGGATTGCGCATTGGCGCTGAAATGACGTCCGGCTGCAACAACGGCATGATCAGATGAGTTCGCCCGCATGATCATTGGCCTGCCAAAAGAAATCAAAGACGGCGAGCGCCGCATCGCGCTGACACCAGATGCCGTTCATGCGCTCGTCGTCGGTGGCCACACGGCTAAAGTTGAAACCAGCGCAGGCAATGGTGCGGGGTTTAGCGACCAGAATTATGAAGATGTCGGCGCGCAAATTGTGCCATCTGCGGCGCACGCCTATGAAGCGGATTTGGTGGTGAAGGTAAAAGAAATCCAGACCGATGAATGGCAGCATCTTCGCCGTGGCGGCATGCTATTCTCATTTTTACATCTTGCCGCCGACCATCAGATGGCACGTGAGCTGTTGGACCGCCGCATCACCGGCATCGGCTTTGAAACAGTTGCAGATCGACACGGAAAGCTGCCTATCCTCGCACCCATGTCGGACATCGCTGGCGAACTCGCCATCACGATTGCGGCAAATTTACTCATGACACCCCACGGCGGCAAGGGCGTGTTGATGCGAGGTGCACGCGTAGTTGTGGTGGGGGCTGGTGCGGCAGGGCAGGCAGCTGCAATCGCGGCGGCACGATCAGGTGCCAATGTGAAAGTGGCCGTGCGCAGCGCTGCATCGGTTTCCATGAGTCACCAAAACGATCAACTTCAACAGCTGAAAATCGAGATTCTGGAAGCTGACGCTGCCAAAGTTGCCCGGCTGGCTCGCGTCAGCGACGTGGTTATCTCAGCAGTCAACGTGCCCGGCGCGAGGACACCCAAGCTGTTGACGCGAGATGATATTGAAGCGATGGAACCCGGCGGCGTCTTGGTCGAAATTTGTATCGATGGCGGCGGCATCTCGGAAACGTCGCGCCCGACTTCCCATTCCGAACCCACCTTCATTGACGCGGGCATCGTTCACTATTGCGTTGCCAATATACCCGCAGCCGTCCCACGCTCGGCAAGCATGGCGCTTTCAGCCGCCATACTTCCTTACATCCTGTCGCTTGCCAACCACGGGCTGTTGCGGGCAATGCGCGATAATGATGGCTTCAGCAACGGCTTGCAAATGCACGGTGGCCGCGCAATGCATGCTGCGGTCGCTGCTGAATTAAATTTACCCGTGACGAACCTCGATGCCACTCTGTTTGCTTGCTAAACGCGTGGAAAAGTGACATCCAACGTGACCACGCTCGCTGAAAAAATCGATGCACTTCTGCCGCAAACGCAGTGCACCAAATGCGGCTACGACGGCTGTATGCCCTACGCGGACGCTATCGCGAACGACGGTGTCCTCATAAATCGATGCCCGCCCGGTGGTGATGCAGGTATTGCGGCACTTGCGGCATTGCTAAGTCAGCCGATCATGCCGCTTGATACCTCTTGCGGCACCCACATCCCGCATCGCGTTGCCGTCATTGACGAAGCCGTTTGTATCGGTTGTGCCAAATGTTTGAAGCCCTGTCCGACCGACGCCATCGTTGGCGCGAATAAGTTCATGCACACCGTGATTGCGTCGTTTTGTACAGGCTGCGAGCTATGTATTCCACCCTGCCCGGTAGATTGCATCACGATGGTCGCGGATAATAACTTTCCGTTACCGGTCGATCCAGCGCTGGCGCGTGAGCGATTTCACCTTCACAATTTTCGTATTGTGCGCGATGCCCGCGAGCGCACTGAAGTGCTTGCCGCAAAAGAACGCGCCGCACTAACTGACTAACCTTCAATAAATTTTTGCGATGATTTTCAAACACGCTTCAAAACATCTTCCCAACTAAATTCCTGACTAATTTTGCAACGAGTTTTCCATCCATGGCCCTCATGAAACCCGCTCAGCGCCACGAATTCTTTCGGCGCATGCAAGAACTCAACCCTTATCCTAAATCGGATCTGCAATATTCAACACCGTTTGAATTGCTGATTGCAGTAATACTTTCTGCACAAGCCACCGATAAAGGCGTAAACGTCGCAACCGCAAAACTATTTGCGGTCGCCAACACACCGCAAAAAATTGTCAAGCTGGGCGATAAAAAACTCTTGGGCTATCTTCAGACGATCGGCCTTTTTCGCATGAAGGCAAAAAACGTCATGGCCACCTGCAAGCAATTGATTAAGCTGCATGGCGGCGAAGTGCCAAATACGCGTGAGGCGCTGGAAGCCTTGCCTGGCGTGGGCCGCAAGACGGCTAACGTGGTGCTCAATATTGCATTTGACCAGCCCACGATGGCGGTGGACACCCATATTTTTCGCATCGGAAACCGAATGGGGCTGGCACCGGGCAAAGATGTGGTGGCGGTGGAGATGAAACTGTATAAAAATATTCCGCAGGAATTTATGCAGCACGCGCATCATTGGCTGATTTTGCATGGCCGATACACCTGTGTCGCGCGCAAACCCAAGTGCGGCGAATGCGTCGTGTTTGATCTTTGCGGATTCAAGGACCGCGCCTCACTTCGCGAGGCAATATTGGGTAAGCCCGCATAATGTTTAGCCCTTCCCGCGATCAAGCGCGTGATTTTTTATTTGAAGCCTGGCGCAAATACAATGCGCGCGAGCCGCACAATCCGCTTTCGGCGCTTGAAACCATCGCGGTCGGCATCATCGGCCGGCACCCTGAATATCATCGGTTGCTGGAGCAACGCGATCACTTTGTTGATCGCGATTACGCGCCCGAATTTGGCGTGACCAATCCGTTTTTGCATCTGTCGATGCACCTGGCAATTCAGGAACAAATCGCGATAGATCAGCCCCGAGGCATCAAAGCGGCACATAAAAAATTGACCGCAAAACTAGGCTCAGACCTCGATGCTGAGCACGAAATAATGGACTGTCTGGGCGAAATGATCTGGCAGGCCCAACACGCAAAGTCTGCCCCGGATGCCGAAATTTATTTAAGATGTCTAGAGAAAAAATTAGTTTCTCTTACGTAACAATCGCTTGACTTTCGAGGCAGGGATGTAGCAACCTGTGCGGCGCGTCCCAGCATCGCCGACATAATTCAAATTCCGAACCGTTCAAAAAGACGCGACGAAGCAAAATCTAAAAATAGCTAACGTACCGGCCAGATAAAAAGTGAATAGCTTCGCGCTCAGCGCCTACAACCTTTCGTTCGAAGAGACCGCGCTACTGAAGTCGCTCGTCATCCTGGCTGCGGAAAAGTCGCGCGCGCCTTGGACGTGGACGGATGACATTACCCACTCTGATGTTGTGGTCACGATGGCAACTACCAGCGCGGCGACCACGAATACAGGACCGCTATCCGCACACGAAGATGCGCTAAGTGCAATGGGCGCGCCGCCAAATCCAATATTCGTCGTCGATGCGAATGCGCCTGCCGTCGCGGATCGCTTGGTGCTGCGCCGGCCGCTGCGGGCCAGAGACATTGCTCATTGCCTTGAAGCCGCCCAGATCATGGTTCAATCGAGACAAATTATCGAGTCCAAAGCCGCGAGTCTGCCACAGGGTTTGGTGTGGGTAGAGCCACATCCCGATCCTGTGTCAGTCATTGACATCACCAGCATCGATGAATCGGGCAGCCCGATCCAACACCATACATCGCTATATTCGGCTGTCGCATCCGCTTATGAGGTAAAACGCGAGGGCGTGTTTTCGATTCGCGGTCGCCAGTGGGAGACCATTTATGTGCTTCCTGCCAGACGACAATTTTTGAGCCTCACGGATCACTGGGTGGATATTCACGCGGGCGTGGAGAAATTACGCTCCACGTTATCGCTTCACTCAGGCTCGGTCGTGGTTGAAGAAGTCATCGATATTAATTTGCTGTGCAATATATTACGCCGTCGCCCCGAGCCCGGTTACCGATTGATATGGCTGGCGGCGATTACCTTGCCGCCTAATTTTCAAAAGCAATATATTGATCCGGGCAAATGCTATTTGCTAAAGCAGTTGCCTGATTTTCACGATTTGATGCATAGCGAAGCCGATTTGCGCATGGCCGCAATACTGTTGGAAACACCTTTGAATGCACGCGGCTTGTCTCTGCTGGCTGGTGCAAGTTTGGCCGGCGCACGTTCGTTTTTAATGGCTTGCTATGCTTCGGGCTTACTGCTGTCGTACTCACACGAAAGGTTGGCGGCGGCGAGTTGAACGGTTCGGCTTCAGTTTTTTAGAAATCGGGCAAACTGATATGGTGCATCGAAGCCGAGTATCGACAACAAAAAACCGCCACTAGGTGGCGGTTTCGAAGGGTAGAAAATCAACCCATTACTAAATTATTTCTAATATTTCATCTTCAATTCAGATTTTTGACTCGAAAAATACGCAGCCAAATCCAAGATATCTTGTGGCGAGAGAGCGCCCGCAAAACCATTCATCAACGCATTTTTTCGCTTACCCGTTTTGTATTGTTGCAGCGCGGCAACAAGGTAATCCTGATGCTGTCCACCGATCATCGGGTATTCGGGCAGGATCGGTTTTACGCCTCCTTCGCCGTGACAGCCTTTGCAAACTGCCGCTTTGGTTTCACCCGCCTCAACACTGCCTTTGGCCTGCGCAGGGGAGATTGCGAGCAGCGGCAGCGCTGTTGACAAAATTAAACCTGCAACTTGTTTTCTCATCATTCGTTCCCTATTTCGACTTTTTTACTTTTCTATCAACTTTGCTTCGGCCTATTTTGCTTTTCCAGACGCTGGGTCAGCGTAATAGGCGGCAATATCCAAAATCTCTTTTTCTGTTAGTGCTGTTGCTAATCCCACCATCGTCTGGTGGTAGCGATTGCCCGCCCGATAGGATTTGAGCGCGGAAACTAAATAGGCTTCACTCTGGCCGCCTATGCGTGGTACTTGGTAGACCTCGGGATAGGCGGTTTTAGTACCGGGCATGCCGTGGCAGCCTGAACATATCGCAACTGCTTTTCCCTGTCCCGCCGCGGGATCGCCTTTAGTTGCAGGTGCCTGCGCTAGTGCCATCGAAGACGCAAATAGCGTGGCACAAGAAAGAAGAATTAAAAGTTTTTTCATATTAATAACAAAATTATTAGAAAGTATTGACGCAAATTGCACGCCTTTGTTTGTTCGCAGACGCAAAAACACGCAAGAGCAGGCATAAACGCGTTACGGCAAAGGCGAACGCCGGTAGTAAAAAAATCCAGCTTTAAATGAATGTTAAATCTCCGTTAGGAAATCGAGTTTTTTGTCTCGATCAGCGGCCGATTTAAGCGATGCGCCTGATTATTAAGTAAAAATTATTTGAAACTCGATAACAAAATCAAGCACTTGCAGATTGTATCATGGCACCTCAAAAACCACTAACAAGCGCAATCAAAAAACGCCGCATTTTAGTCGGGTAGGCTTTTGCACTCGCCGAAGAACGCGGTCGACCCAACCATGTTCGCTTAGGCTTTTGCCGCGCCTGTCAAAACATTCCAGATTGCCTTTCCCCCGCTCGCCTTGTCGATGCGTGCAACGTGTTCAGCGTGCTTTGTGACTTCGGATTCGGAGGCGCGCACCACTTTTAGGCTGGCTGGCCGGGCGGTCGCCTGACCATTCAGCCCGGTGCCTGAACCCACACCGGATGATGCGTCAATACCGATCGCCAAACTATCCTGTCCCCGCGTCATCGCAATATAAACATCGGCTAGCAATTCAGCATCGACCAGCGCACCGTGCTTTATTCGATTACTGTTATCGATTTCATAGCGCTCGCAAAGCGCATCCAGAGTATTGCGTTTTCCAGGGTGCAATTCACGCGCCATTGCCAGCGTGTCAGTCACGGTACAAATCGTGGTGATGGGCGGTTTGGCCACACGCCTCAATTCGGCGTTTAAAAAGCCAACGTCAAATGGCGCGTTATGAATAATAAGTTCGGCACCATCAATGTAGTCCAAAAACGCTTGGGCTATTTCGGCAAACTTTGGCTCGTGTTCCAAATCTTCGATTGTGATGCCATGAACCTGTGTGGCGCCTTCATCTATCGCGCGCTCCGGGTGAATCCGCCGCTCAAACGTATGCTTGGTCAAGCGACGATTGATCATCTCAACACAAGCAATTTCAATAATGCGGTGGCCTTGATCCGGATATAGGCCCGTGGTTTCAGTATCCAGAATGACCTGGCGCCCGCTCATATTTTGGCGCCCGATTTAAGCACCAGATCCACGCCACGGTTGGCCAACTGGTCCGCACGCTCGTTTTCGGGATGTCCTGAATGGCCTTTCACCCAGCGCCAATCAACATCATGCATGGCAACTAACTTATCCAGCGTTTTCCACAAATCGTCATTCTTCACGGGCTGCTTGGCGGCCGTTTTCCAGCCTTTCGCTTTCCAGCCCTCAATCCATTCCATCATGCCCTTCATCACATATTGTGAATCTGTATGAATCATCACTGCGCAGGGCCGCGTCAGTGCGGCTAATGCTTGAATAACGGCCGTCAGCTCCATACGATTATTGGTCGTATCGGCTTCGCCGCCGAATAATTCTTTTTCGGTCTCGCCGATTCTCAACAGCACACCCCAACCGCCGACGCCCGGGTTACCTTTGCATGCCCCATCAGAAAAAATTTCAACTGCTGCCATCACTTCACCAATCGTAGATGTGCGCCGCTTTTAGGGTCGCTGTTATGTTCAGAAAATTCTTCAGAAAAACTTTTGCGGCTGTCACCCGAAACTGAATTCGCCACTGATGCGAACTTCCGCTCTTTCACTTTTTGATCCGTCCACTTCGGCGTAATCAGTCGCATGCCCTGGACACGCTTGATCGCTTCCAGCATATACACGCCGCCGGTCACACCCCACCAGCGCTCTCCGGGCGTTTCTAAAAACTCCCAGCGCTCCTGCCACATCTCGGTTTCGCAGGGCGGAATATAGCAGGCCAATTTGCCCGACGACGGCTCAAATCCCAGCAGTTGAAGCCAGTCTTTCATGCGCACCAGCGACACAAATTGACCAGACCAAGGATAACCCTTCGACGACCATGTACGCCGTACGCCGAACAAACTCCAGGGGTTAAAACCAACAATCAGAATGCGCCCTTCCGGGCGCATCACGCGATCCACCTCACGCAAAATTTCATGCGGATTATCGGCAAATTCCAAGACATGCGGCAGCACGCAAAGATCAATCGATTGCTCGTCAAACGGCAGTTCGGCAAACTGCGCGAGCACATTGGTGGTTTCCGACTCTGGCGCGCTTACGTTTGACGGGCCGCTCGGAGAAGCAATCACCCGATGCACAATCCGCGATTCACGCAGCAGATCAAATTGCGGCAGGCCCAACTGAATCGCGTGATAACCAAAAATATCCGGCACCACCTCGTCGAGCCACGCACGCTCACGTGCCAGCAGATACTGCCCAAGCGGCTCGTGAAACCAGTCCTGTAAACTTGATGACGTCATAAACTTATTTTAACCGATTGGATTTCTTTCGAATGCTAAAAGTCGCCAATGTTCCTGCGTTTAAGGACAATTATTTATGGGTGATCCACAACGACACCCATGCCGCCGTGGTCGATCCCGGCGACGCGACCCCGATCATCAATTACTTGACCGCAAATAACCTTACGCTCGCTGCAATTTTAACCACACACCATCACGCCGATCACGTTGGCGGGGTTGATGCGCTACTGGATTTTTATAATCTGCGCGGCACGATACCGGTTTACGGCCCCGCACATGAGCGCATTCCCGCGCGCACGCAGGCGCTGCATGAAGGGAATAGTGTTGCTGAACTGGGCATGACCTTCGACGTCATTGATGTGCCTGGCCATACCGCCGGACATATTGCGTATTACGCAAAAAATGAACGCTGGCTGTTTTGTGGCGATACGCTTTTTGCGTGCGGATGCGGCCGATTATTTGAAGGCACCGCTGCACAAATGCAATCCTCCCTTGCCAAGCTTAAGGCGTTGCCGTCGGACACGATTGTCTATTGCGCGCACGAATACACAATGGCGAATATTAAATTCGCGTTGGCGGTGGAGCCAGAAAATAAGGCCTTGCAAGCTCGCGCCGTGACGGATGCCGCCCGACGCAAAAAAAACATTCCCACCGTGCCGTTCACGATTGAAAATGAAATCGCAACCAATCCTTTTATGCGCTGGGATTCGCCTGCGGTGATTGAATCTGCAAATATAAGGCTCAAGCACGGGGGCGGCTCTGCAACCATAAATGCCTCAAACGGCACGCCTGCGCTAGTGTTTGGCGCGATCCGAGAATGGAAAAACACTTTTTAACCACATGCATTAACGACTTTTAAACCCATGAAAAATAACTTGTCCATCCGCCCCGCTACACCCGCCGATGTTGCCCTAATTTTTGATCTCATCAAGCAACTCGCAGTGTACGAAAAACTCGAAGACATGGTGACCGGCAACGCAGAAATGCTCAACGAATCCTTATTTGGTAAAACCAAATCGTGCGAATGCGTGGTCGCATTTGAAAATGAAAAGCCCATTGGCTTCGCACTTTACTTCACCACGTTTTCTACATTCTTGTGTAAGCCGGGCTTGTATCTCGAAGACCTGTTTGTGATACCTGAAGCGCGTGGCAAAGGCTATGGAAAGCAACTCTTGCAGCATCTCGCGCGGTTGGCATTGCAACGCGGCTGCGGCCGCTTCGAATGGCGGGTGCTGGATTGGAACACACCGTCGATTGAATTCTACAAATCGTTGGGTGCGGCGATCATGCCGGAGTGGCATTTGGTGCGGATGACGGAGACGGAAATGGCGGCGATGGCGGCAGTCGTTTACCCAGATGGGCAATCAAAATGATGGTCAGTGATCTCATTCATAAAATCACTTCATCGACGTTAGGAGTTAAATCTAAGGCCGCCATTACCTTTAGCCTCGCGCGCATCGCATGAGAGAGTATCAATTCTAATGAGATCTGAAAGACTCATCTTTTTATGTTCCCTTACAAATTCATAAGCAATTCGAGCGGTGCCGCGCAGCGCGTCAATGCGAAGCGGACACTTTCTAGCCTTCTCAACCATGGCAAAGGCGAGCCGTAACCCAGCGATACTGGAATCAAAGGCGTCTAGCTTGGGCGATTTCGCTTCTTCCCAAACCGTGTCCAGTGGTTTCTCTAGGTAAGCCTCTGGCGTGGGGGCGTAGCTCAAGCCGAATTCGATCGATGTTGCATGACTGAGCAAATATGCGACTGTCTCCTCAACGCTAGGACTCTCGAATACGAAGGCTTGGCGTTTCACTAGAGTATGAAAATATTCGTGTGTTGTAGCGGCAACAGCTAATCCTGAGTTAATTTGCTTAACCTTGTCATCTGCCAACGGTCCGGGTAATGTCACTTTAGTCGACAAACGCGGTGCTACCGTAGGCTTCATCATGCTGTGCATTTCAAGCGCAAACTCTAGCCCGTCCTCCATCATGTACCAGTCAAATTCAATCGGCCCAAGGTCAGCGTAAAGCTCATGTAACACCGGTGAATCACTAACGGCCGCCGCATAGTACCTCGTTGTAACGTCCAGAAATTTCGATTCAGGGTTTGTTAAAGCGGCGCTGCCGCAAAAGGCTCGCACTGGAATAATATTGGCGACTAACGTGGGATTAATTTTTAATTGCTTGGCGTTTGCGCAGCGCTGCCCAAATCGGCCGCTATCACCATTGCTCACTATGCGAGATACGACATCCCAGCCTCCCTCTGTTTTTATAAGATAGACTTGGGTGACGCCCGTGCCCAAAGGCAGTTGTTCTGGCGAAATTCGTTCCCCCAAAATTGCACACCCCGCAAGTGGGAGAACAAGTGGAAAAAGCAAGAATAAAAAAAATACTGCACGCCATCCCGAAGTATGGCGTGCAGCGGAGATTGGAACAGGAATTGAATTTATGAGGGTCATACCGAATCCAAAATTAGTGATTCAACTCGATAAAAAAATGCCGGAAATCAACGTGGTCCAGGGGTGGGCGTAATTGTTCCCGGTCTAATATAGAAAGACTGGGTGCCGCGATCATGCCGGAGTGGCATTTAGTGCGGATGACGGAGAAGGAAATGGCGGCGATAATCAACGTCGTTTCTCCAGCTTTGCAATCAAAATGAAGCGCGCGGATCTCAAGCATAAAATCCGTCTTATACCTTAGCTGTCAAAATTTAAGGCCGCCATTGCCTCTCGCTTCAAGTTCCTCACAAAGAAGTCCATTAATTTGCCGTAGATCAGAAAGCTTCATTGCTTTATGTTCCCTAATAAATTCATAAGCGATTCGAGCAGTGCCACGAACGGCGGCAGCGCGAAGCGGACATTTCCTAGCCTTCTCAACCATCACAAAAGCAACTCGCAACCCCGCGATGCTAGAGTCAAGTGCGCCCAAATTGGGCGCCTGTGCTTCTTGCCAAACTGAGTCCAGCGGTTTCTCAAGATAAGCACGCGGCGTTGGGGTGTAGCTCAGGCCAAACTCAATCGACGCCGCATGATCAAGCAAGTATGCGACCGTTTCCTCAGCGCTGGCGCTTTCGAATTCCAAGCCCTCACGTCGCACTAAGGAATGAAAATATTCGTGTGTAATGCCCGAAACCCCTATTCCTAGGTTGAATTGTCTGGCTTCATTGTTCGCCTCCGCGCTTGGCAATGTCATGTTAGTAGATAAGCGCGGCGAAACACGCGGTCTCATCGTACTTCGCGCTTCTAACGTAAACTGCACTTCTTCCTCTATCACATACCAATCGAATTCAATTGGGCCCAGATCCGCATAAAATTGAGCGAGCACTGGTGAATCAGCAACCGCAGCGGCATAGTACTGCGCTACGAATTCCAGCCATTTCAGCTCGTCTGCACTAAATGAAGTGTTAGCGCACGACGCACGTACCGGAATAATATTAGCGGCAAGCGTCGGATTAATTTTTAGCTGCTTTGAATAAGCGCAACGCTGTCCACTCATGCCGCCATCGCCTTTATTTACAATGCGGCTAACAACATCCCAACCGTCGTCGGTTCGTATAAAGTAGACCTGCTTTGCGCCAGTACCTAGCGGCAGTTGGTCTGTAGATAGTCGTTCGCCCAAGCTTGTGCATCCGACGAGCGGCAGGAAAAATAGAAACAGTAAGCCTAAGAAAAATGCCCGACCCCATTCCGAAGAATGGCGTACGGCAAAGGTGGGAACAGAAACTGATTTTATGATTGCCATGCCAAATCCAAAGTTTGTGAATTAACCCTACATTAAATGACAGAAATCAACGCGGGCCAGGGGTTGGCGTAATCGTCCCGGGCGGCGTATAGGAAGTGTGGGTGTCTGTTAATAGCGTGATTGCCCCCGCATCGGCTAAGACATCAATCGTGATCGCATTAACGCCCACTTGTTGCACGTACTCGATTCCACTCAGAGCGGCTTTGACTGAGGACACCGGCGCGGTTGCATTGCCCGCGGCAACCCAGTTTGCCACCGAAGTAGGATCCGCAAATCGCGCGCTGCGCCCTTGAGCGAGCACCGGCACGTAGGTCTGAACCGGGCCATCGCTTGTCATCGCGGTCAGCAAGATAGTTGTACCGGCGGAGGCAATCACCACATTCGAACGAGACAAATCAAACCTACCCTATGCGAAAGCCAAATAGTCTGACGGCCCCACAATTCCGCTTTTAATCCGGACACCTACATCAAGGTCACCTGAACCACGACCGCGAATCGGACCTGGCGACCCGCCACCGATACAATTTACCCTTATGGAAGGCTTTAGCTCTAATTTGTCACTTTCACACCCGGTCACCGTAAGGACCGCACCTACTGCAATAGCTAAAAAAATAATGCTTGGTTTCATATTCAAATTCTCCAAACTACCTTCAAAGCGAAGGCTACCCAAGTATTCTAAGGCGAACTTGGATATTTAAGTATATTTATATTAAGTATTTTAATAAGTGTCGAATATCTTGCTGACTACAAACATATTTCTGTTGTTCGAATCCCAATCATCATTAGGGGTAAAAGCCAAATTAAGAAAAATAACCATACTTGCATGGCTTGCTTTGTAAACAATGTGCGTAATAAGAAAGTCGGCATGTTTAATTAGCCGAAAATGGCGCAGCAAACCTAGGCAAATTGTTCATATAAGCCGCCGAAGAGCCGGACTTGGCATCGCCGTCGATTGTTATTTACGCCGACCAATAATGTTCTTCAAATCATCGCGTTGGTCGGCCTTGCACTGCTCGCGCTCAAGTTCTGTTTTGCGTGCGTCGCATGGCGTAGATTTGTCACTCAAAGACGGTTTACTCCACTCAATTGAAGCGCAGCCCGACTGTATGACAATCGCCAAGCCTACAAATAAAGTCTTTGCGATATTGACCGTGTTGAGCATCGTTTGCACAAATAAATTCCTCTATCGTGACTTTATCGTTGGCTGTATCGCCCAACGGTTTAACTTGGAAGGTGAGACTTGAGATTGGTTTAATCTGCGTTACGGCATTGAAAGCAACAGCATCAAAATCTATTGAAAAATCCATCTTTGACAACGATCCTTAAGTCGCTCATAAGTTTGGAAGGGGGCCGTTGACAGTTTGCTAAATATGCAGGCAAATTTGCCAAACGCAATTGGGCAAATTTTAAATTCGTTTATCCATCGTCGAAGCTATTCAGACCAATGGTACGGACTAGTGTTCAATATTCTCCAATGTAAACCCAGCCCCCGCGCCCTGCCCCAATACGCTAACCAAATACGGCATCACCTCCTGCAAGGTTTTACGCAACATCCACGGCGGATTCACAATAAACAATCCGCTACCATGCATGCCAAAGCCATCGGCATCCGGCTCGCGAACCGTGAGGCTCACATGCAGCCAGTTCTTCGCGCCAAGGCGCACTAATTTATGCGGTAACTGGCGCGACTCCGGCCGCGATAGCTGCGGATACCAGACAAGATATACGCCGGTGGCAAATCTCGTCAACGAATCTTCCAACGCCGCAATCACGTTGCGATAATCGGCTTTGTCTTCATAGGACGGATCAATCAACACTAAGGCGCGTCGCGGCGGCGGCGGCAAGAGTGCCTTGATACCAGCGAATCCATCAGCGCATTTCACCATCACACGGCGCGGAAATTGCCGAAAATTTCCGTGCAATAGCTCGGCATCCGCAGGATGTAATTCAAACAATCGCAGGCGATCCTGATCGCGCAAAGTCTGATGCGCAATCCACGGCGAGCCGGGATAGGCCTTCAATTTTCCGTCGGGGTTGATTGCGCGCACCAGCTTTACATATTCCGCCAGCGGCGCCGGTAGATCTTCGCGCTCGCCTAGTTCCCACAGTCGTCCAATGCCGTCCACATATTCAGCCAGCTTGGTCGCATAGCCAATATCCAGCGAATATAGCCCCGCCCCGGCGTGGGTATCCATGTAGTAAAACGGCGTGTCTTTTTGGCCGAGATAGCCAGTTAATTCAGCCAGTACAAAGTGTTTGAGCACATCGGCGTGATTACCGGCGTGAAAAGCGTGGCGATAGCTGAGCATAGCGATTTAGCTTCTTTAAATAAATGGATTGACCAGCTCGAGCCCTGTACCCTGAAAATAAGCCACCCTGCGCGTGACGACTCTTAGTCCGTGAATGAGCGCGATCGCTGCGATTTGCTTGTCGATCGGATGCTGGTTGTTCGACACCATCAGCTTGCCCCACACTTGAGCACATTCGCCGTCAAAACTCAAAATACGTTCGCTGAAATCATCCATGATCTGCGCTAACCAGCCTTCTAATTTTGTACCTTGCGCAACATCGCCGCGATGTTTAATTATTTCGACGCCACGTCTGAGTTCGCCTAGGGTTTGCACACACAAGTAAAGCTCAGCGTCTCTTACGCTTTTTCTGAACGCTTGTACGCCGACATTTGCCTTTCTGCCTTTACGCGCTTCGATGATGACATTGGTGTCGAGCAAATACACGCTTGCTAACCGTGTCGACTATCAAAATCGGCGTCTTCCCCAACGTTGGGCATACTAAACAATACATCCGCAAACGAGCGGCGCTTTGGCCGCTGCAACGCCGACTTCAAAATTTCACGATGCTCCGCCTCGGCGCTTCTGCCGTGGGCGGCCGCAAGCTGCTTGAGCGCCAACGCTATATCTTCATCCACATTTCGAACGACAAGATTGGTCACCACATTTGCCTCCACAATTTGCAATCAATGATTACATTCTAGTGCCACGTTGCAATCAACGCAATCATTGCAATCACTTTTAACCGTGCAAGTAGTGTTTTAGTTTTTGCGAAAACACGAGGCAGATTCACGTGATAAATTGTGTGGTCAGAAATCACAAGACCGGGATTCCTTATGTCGAAGCACGTTGTTATCTCTCGTAAGCGCCGCTTGGTGCTGGCAACCGGTGCAGCGCTAGCCACCAGCTTATTACTACCCGGCTGCGCGACCCCGCCAGAATCCAATAGCGAAAAAAATATGAATACGACCCCGATCAAACCCTTGTCTATTTTGATTCTTGGCGGCACGGGTTTCACGGGCCCGCATCAGGTGCGCTATGCACTGGCGCGTGGGCATAAGGTGACGTTGTTTAACCGCGGCCGTCGACCGAAAGAATGGCCGGCCGCTGTTGAAGAATTGACCGGGGATCGCGACACCAACGACTACGCATCGCTCAAAGATCGCAAATTTGATGTGTGCATCGATAACCCCACCACCGTGCCGCATTGGGTACGAGATGCGGCGGCGGTCTTAAAGGGCAATGTCAATCAGTACATCTT
The DNA here is from genome assembly GCA_038236905.1 of Burkholderiales bacterium. Taxonomy (GTDB): domain Bacteria; phylum Pseudomonadota; class Gammaproteobacteria; order Burkholderiales; family Usitatibacteraceae; genus UKL13-2. Next base: position 2,550 of record JBBRZG010000057.1, on the reverse strand, counting down.
TATTTCGACCATCTCGGTTTATGCGAGCGACGACAAAATCGGTGAGGACGAAAGCGGTGCGCGCGCCCATTATGAAGGCACCGATGCGATGGCGGAAACGACGGCAGCATTGCGCGCAAATATGCGCCTCTACGGCCCGTTGAAGGCGCTAAGCGAAGATGAGTCTTTTAAACAATTTCCCGGCATCGCCACGGTGATTCGACCCGGTTTGATTGTGGGCCCCGGTGACGACACGGATCGCTTCACCTATTGGCCGGTGCGCCTTGCCCGTGGCGGCAAGGCGCTGGTGCCGCCATCGAGCGATCCGGTGAAATTCGTTGACGCACGCGACTTGGCGGAATGGACCATCCGAATGGCCGAGACACGTACCTTTGGCACCTTCAACGCGCTCGGACCTCGCGACACTTTAACCATGGGCAGCATGCTGAAAACGATCAATCAGGTAGCGGGCAACCACGCGCAGCTGATTGAAGCAACGGCGAAATTTCTTGAAGACAATAAGGTTGCGCCGTGGAGCGATTTGCCGGTGTGGATTCCAAGCCAGAGCGAGAATGCGGGTATGCATCGACGTAGCAATGCCAAAGCGATTGCGGCGGGGCTGACGTTTCGTTCAGTCGCCATCACGACAGCGGATACCTTGCAGTGGTGGAATGCCTTGGATGCGAAGCGCAAAGAAACGCTTCGTTCGGGGTTGAAGGCTGAGCGTGAAGCGGAATTGTTGGCGAAACTGCGCGCGTAAATTTTTACGATGCGTTAGCTAACCATTGGTTTGGGCATCAGTGGGGTGAAGTGCAGCGCGCACGCCGGAAATCCGACCCCAATACCAGAGCGGGTCTCCAAGCTGAAATGCCTCGTAAGCCTCGTCAATACTAGACTTTACGCAAGTAACGGCTGCTAGCCATTCTCGGCCACGCTGTTAAAATGACACTCTCAAGATAAATCAATAAATGGCTACAAATCTATGACCGCATCTTTCGAATCCATTTTTAAACGCATCGCGCCCGCCGCTGATTTTTGTTCGTTCCGGTTTGTCGAAGAGACGGCGGAACAGCTGTCGGTTCAGCAAAATGTTGCCGAGCCGCCCAGAACCTCGGTGGATCGAGGGGTAATGATCACGGTGATTGATCAAGGCGGCTATGGTTATGCGGCAACCTCGGACCTTTCGGAAGCCGGTTTGCGTGAAGCCACCAAGCGTGCTCATGACTGGGCAAAGCTGACTGCCGGTAGGAGCGTAGCGGATTATTCAAAATTTGCGATGCCAAAACCTTCGGGACACTATCGTTCGACGGTGAATCAAAACCCCGCTGCCCTTACCAAGCGCGAGAAGTTTGAAATGCTAAAAGCGGAATCGGCGCATTGCAAAATCGATGACCGTATCGTCGATTGGGGCGCGAGTTTTTGGACGACGCATACCAAGCAGCTTTACGTCACCGCCGATGGTGCAATGGTCGAGCAGGAATTTGATTACATGGTGCCGTCACTTTCGGTTACGGCGTTCGATAAAGGTGAGGCGCAGACGCGTTCATTTGGCGGTCGCTATAACTGCTTTTGCCTGCAGGGTGGCTTCGAGATTTTGGCGCGGTCCGGCTTTCATGGTGCCGGTAAACAAACCGCAGAAGAAGCACTGGCGTTACTCACCGCGCCAAACTGCCCGTCCGGCGTGATGGATATTATTTTGATGCCCGATCAGATGATGTTGCAGATTCACGAATCGATCGGTCATCCGCTGGAGCTGGATCGAATTTTGGGCGATGAACGGAATTTTGCGGGCACCAGCTTCGTTACCGTCGATATGTTCGGCAAATATCAATACGGCTCTGATCTTTTGAACGTGACCTATGACCCGACCATGCATCATCAATTTGCGTCATTCGCGTTTGACGATGATGGCGCCGCCGCTAAAAAGGAATTCATCATCGAGCATGGCATGCTAAAACGCCCGCTCGGCGGCACGATTTCGCAAGCACGCGCAGGCATGGACGGGGTTGCGAATTCACGATCCTGCGCATGGAACCGCGCGCCGATTGATCGCATGGCAAATTTGAATATTGAACCCGGCACCTCAAGCTTGGATGACATGATTACGTCAATCGATGACGGCGTGATCATGCGGACCAATCTTTCTTGGTCGATTGATGATTCACGCAACAAATTTCAATTCGGCTGCGAGATGGGTCACGTAATTAAAAACGGCAAGCTCGGTGGCGTAGTCAAGAACCCCAACTATCGCGGGATCTCGGCGACCTTCTGGCGCTCGCTGGCCATGGTCGGCGGCGTCAGTACCCAAGAAGTGATGGGCACGCCGTTCTGCGGCAAGGGTGAACCAAATCAAGTGATACGCGTGGGACATGCAAGCCCAGCTTGCAAGTTTGCGGGGATTGATGTGTTTGGTGGCGAAAGTTAAAAATATAAACACCAGCACTGGCGCGGCGTTTGAGCCTTTGATGGCTTAAAACGATGGCTCAAAACAATCGCTCAAAGCGCCCGTAATTAGTTCACCTCAAATAATTCACGAATCACAATTTTTAATAAAAATGCAAACCTACTTTT
>JBBRZG010000056.1:0-22457 GCA_038236905.1 Burkholderiales bacterium | reverse complement strand
TCCCAGAGTCAAAAATTGCATTCGAAGGCGGGCGACAAGAAATTAAATTTGTAACGGCACTCAATATTGGTGCCGCGGCAGGTGATGGCGGATTGCAGTGGGGTCATATTTCTCTCGGATCGGACGAGAAAAATGGTGAACGCTTCACTTCATTGTTTATCCAACGAGAGCGATTCGATCAATTTGCCAAGGATTGGTCGGACTTGGCTGAGACCAAGCCGGTCCGTTTGGTGGAGCATGTAAAGCAGATTGAAATTCAGTATTTTGGTGCGGAAAATGACACGACCGACGCGAAATGGTCGGACGAATGGAATAACCCAATGCGGCTGCCACAGCTGGTGAAAATTACGTTGAAACTAGATCACGGTCGCGATATTCCGCCGATCGTGATCGGGTTGCGCGTCGGTGAAGAGGCTGGTTGCTACGACACTGGGTTTGCACGCCAATGTGGAGCGCGCCGTGTCTGATACAGCGTTCGCACATACCTCCGCGCTTCAACTGTGTTGGGGCCGTAGGTGCGGATCTATGCGGGCTCATCAGCAGGGACTCGCACTGGTCATTGTGCTGTGGATTGTGACGCTATTGACGGTAATTGCAACTTCGTTTCTGTATGCAATGCGAACGGATGTCAAAGTGGTAACGAATGGCATGTCTCGCGCCAAAGCTGAGGCTGCCGCTGAAGCGGCTATTCATCGCGCGTTGTTCGATTTGTATAAGCCGGCCACCGTTGCGGATCGTTGGCTGGCAGATGGCGTTCCCCACGACTGGCGATACGGCGAAGCCAACGTGTCCGTGGCGATGGTGGACGAGTCTGGTAAAATTGACATTAATGTTGCATCGGATCAGCTCATGCGCGGCGTGCTGGCGGCACAGGGTTTATCTGATGAAGAGGCCGCGGCACTTGTTGATTCAATCGCTGATTGGCGTGATCAAGATAATTTAAAACGATTGCATGGCGCAGAAGAAGCCGAGTATGTGGCAGCGGGAAGAAAATATAGGCCTGCGAATGCACCGTTTCAGACGATCGAAGAATTAAAACTGGTGTTGGGTATTACGCCCGATCTTTATCAACGCCTCGCACCACTCATAACAACTTATTCGCGCCAGCCTGGTATTAATTCGCAGATTGCATCGAGGGATGTGCTGCGTTCCATTCCGGGTGCAACCGATGTCCTTGTGGATACTTACATGCAGCAACGTGAACAAGCTCGCGCCATCAAAGCGGTTGTCCCGCCATTTCAGCCCGCGCTTCCCTATCTGGCAGGCGGCAATGGTTTTGTGGTTGGCGTGCGAGCCACCGCGATCCTTGACGACGGTACGGTATACGTTCGCGATGCTGTGTCGCTGCGTTCGCCCAATCCAAAGCGCCCGGTGGTGTTTTTGCGCTGGCAGGAAGGCGAAATTACTGCCGCTATAAACGCGCCCGACACAAATGCCTCTTCGGTTATTCGTAGTGACCCCAATATCGGCGCAGGCGCATCCGGTGCTGTTAATGGTGCTACGCCAAGTCGCCTGGTCGCAGGCGGGATTTAAACTATTCATTATGGCGATCACAACCAAACCGATGTCTTTCTTCGCGAACGCCAGCCAGCGTTTCTCGTCATTTTTGGATTGGTGGACGCAGGAGTTGAGCGCAATGGTACCCAAACGGGTGTCAATGGCGTTCGCGGGCGACGCATCGCTTACCGATTTGATGATTGAAGATGCGGCGCTTGTTCGCGTAAAGGTTGGATCAGATAGTGCATCTGTGCAGGAATTGAAGCGCGTTCCGCTGTTGTCGCGCGATGCGGCTGCCGTGCGCACGGCGCTGGACGAGCTGTTGCGTGGTGAAGGGCGCGATGTGCGGGTGTTGGTTTCGCCGGAAAATGTCCTGCGCAAGCGCGTCGTTTTGCCGATGGCGACGGAGGAAAATTTACTTGACGTGGTTGGCTTCGACATGGATCGTCAAACGCCGTTTACCGCGGCGCAGGTATATTTTGGCGCGCAAGTGGTGTCGCGTGATGTGACCCGCGAACGGATCGAAGTTGACGTTGTCGCCGTGCCTAAAAATATACTTTTGCCGTGGCTGAACGAAATGCGCGCGGCCGCCATTTCTGTACACAGCATTGTTGCCGCAGATGATTTTTCGCTCGGTTCTAAGTCGGGTGACAGAACCGGTAGCGCGCAAGGTTTGCGCCGCGGTGCGCCACCGATTGAGTTGCTGCCCTCGTCTGCCGGGTCCGCGCGCCGCTGGAGCAATATGCAGCGCATCAATGTGGGCCTGTTGTTGCTAGTCGTGGTTTTGGCCTTGGTCGCGGTTGTGTTACCGATTTGGCAGAAACGCGAGATGGTCAAAGAGCTCATGCCAGTAGCCGCAAAAGCAGATTCGGAATTCAAAGTTACCCAGCGGGTGACTGAGGAATATACGCGGCTGGCGAATGAATATAATTATGTGGTGGGACGCAAACACGCAAATTATCCTACCGTGATGCTGATCGATGAAATTACCAAAATTTCACCGGATACGACCTGGATTCAAAGTTTTGAGTACAAGGCGCTGGCGAAAACGCGAGAGCTGCAATTGGCAGGCGAAGCGGCGTCGGTATCCAAGGTAATCGAGAGTCTGGAACAGACACCGTTCCTGCAAAATACGACGCAGCGTCAACAAACGCGCCAAGGTAGCCGGCCTAATTTCGAATATTTCACGCTCGCCAGTGAAGTAAAGCCGCGCCCGCTGCCCGATGCGATTGTGCTGGGCGCGCTCGCGGCGATACCAGCTAAGCAGGATTCACCCGCACCAGAGTTGAACTCTTTGCCGAACATGCAGATTGCGCCGGCAGCGCTTTCCACGTCTGTCGCGCCCGTGGGCGTGCCGCAGGTTGCGGCCACCGTTGTTTCGCCGACGCTTACACCGGTGATTACACCGCTGAAAAGCCCGCCAGTAGCGGCCAGAGGCGCGAATTTACCGGTAATGGCTGCTCCGCCATCGGCAAATGTGCTGGTCACTCCAGTGATTCTTCCAAAATCCGCGAACTCCGGCAGAACACCCATGCCAGCTCCCGGCGCAAGCAATTCGCCCACCCCGATTCCGTTCCCGCCGTTGTCGCAAATATCACCGCTCATGCCGACTCCGAACTCGCCAAATAATGCGACCCCGTCGGTACCGATGCCACTACCAGCCTCGCCAAATGTGCCGAATAGCAAGGTGCCGACGCCATGAGTACGCTTCGCCAGCGCCTTTCGCCTCGCGGTCGCCGCATGTTTGCGATCGGCATTTTGATCGCGGTAATTTTGCTGCCGATTGCGGGTATCGCGGCGCTGGCTTGGACTGGGCATCGTCATTACGACGACGCACTGTTCAAGATGACTCGGCAGCTAAGATCGCAATCGAGTGCGAATGCAGCGCGCCCGCAAATGCTGGATACCGTGGAGTTATTGAAGGGCAAAGACATCAAGAAGTTTTTCCTGAAAGGCGGAACGCCTGCATTGGCGGGAGCAGAATTACAAGAACTCGTTAAATCGATGGCAGAGCAAAATAGTGGGCGTGTACTCTCGGTTCAAAGTCTGCCACACAAGGATGCTGACGGTTATCGACAGCTGAGTGCCACGGTACAAATGAGCGTGAGTGTGCCAAATTTAAGGTCAATTTTGTATGCACTTGAATCACGAGAACCGTATATTTTTGTGGATGGTTTAAAGGTGACGTCGCAGGCGGGTTTCGGTTTTAAACCGGCGCCGGGTGCGCCAGAGGTTGAGCATTTTGTGCAAATGGATGTATCCGGTATTGCGCCACTTGCAGTCACGGAAGCGCCTGTGTCGACCTCACCTGCGTCCGCTGGAAAATCAACCAATAGTGCTGAGCCGAAAAAATCTGCCGGAGGAAAAACATGATGGCGGCTTCTGGTTCGACCGGTGCATCCAAGGCGGCGGGATTTAGGTTCGTTGTGCAACGATATTGGCTGACAGCGCTCATCGCCATAGCGGTGTTGGGCGTGGTTGGTGTGTTTGCATGGGAAACGGGCTGGGGTAGTTACCTATCCCCGAGTGCTCCGAGTTTTAATGGTGCAGCCCGCCAAGCCGACAATATTGCAATGTTGCCGCCATTCGTCATGCCGCCCATTGATCCAACCTACAAAGAAACCGTGGAGCGCCCGCTGTTCAGTCAAACCCGCCGCCCCAACCCACCTGCCGCAGCCGTTGCAACGATGCCTGCCATGGAAAAGGGTAAATATCGTTTGAGCGGCACGTCAGTGAATGCCCAGCTGAGCACAGCGTTTTTAGTTGATCTAAAGTCGGGTAAAACTTGGCGTGTGGCCAAGGGTGCGATTGTCGATCCGACCGGTAGCCAAGGCGTCACCCTGGATAGCGTGGATGCCACACGAGTGGTGCTGAAGTTGGGCGACGAGACGGAAGTGTTAACGTTGGCGACATCAAAATCCGCCGCCGTACCGCCGCCTAATTTTGCTCAAAATGTAATTCCCCCGGGCGCGCAAGCGATAAACGGCACCGTGGCGCAAGTGGCTGCCCCCACCGCCTCGCCTAGTGCCGGGCCACAGGACACCAACAGTTTTGGGGCAGGTGGCGCATTTGGCAGGCCCGCAAACACAGCTTCCATGCCAGCCCCGCCATTGCCGGGCCAGGGAGGCAACGTGCCGCTGCCGGCTGCCGCGGGTGCGAATTCGGGCCCCGTGCCTATTCAAAACGATGCCGGAGGCATACCCACACCCGGGGCAGCGAGCAACAGCAGCGCTACTACGAATTTACCCGAACCCGCGGCTGCCCGTCGACGCCGTTTCCAAAATTTACCCCAGTAGGCGTGCGTCGTCTCGTTCTCAGGACTATCAATAAATGAAAATGCAAAAAACTAGACGCGCAGGCCGTTATAGCGGCCAAGAAGACACGTTGATAAAGGCGCCCGTATTTAAACGCACGATATTGGCGGGCATGGTGTTGGGTGCATTGGGGGGTTGCGCGCTTTTGCCGCCGCCCACGGATAGTGTCAATGACCCCTCTAAAGTCACGGCTCAACCTGTGGGAGAAGCAGACCCCCCACAAATAGCTGCTACCGTATTGCCGTCTGGTCCATTTCCACCGCCGGGCGCCCCATCCTCCAATTCGGCGGGAGCAGCAACAACTGCAGTAACAGTGACAGGGGCAGCGCCAGCGGCTGGTGCGTCAACAATTACGCGTACCGTTGTCGCTACGATGCCTGCTCCGGTTGCTGCACAACCGAATTCGAGCGCACTCGCCGCAGCGCCCATCGCGCCAAACGCAGCACCCGTAATTCCAGCGGCGCGCATTTTTCAGGGCACGGGTAATTTCGTCAAGCAAATCCCTGCTGCACCGCCGGTAGCCCCAGGCCCTGAAGAGTTCAGCCTACAATTTGAAAGTACCGACATCCGCGCCATTGTGCAGACCATCATGGGCGACTACATGCGCGAATCGTTCACCATTCACCCGTCGACAGCGGGGACGGCGACCATTCGTTTTTCGAGACCGGTATCGCGTAAGGACCTCATCCCGATCCTCGAAATGTTGCTGCGTCAAAATGGCCAAGTCATGATTCGTGAAGAGGGAATTTATAAAATTCAACCTGCCGGCCTTGGCATTCGCGGAACCACCACACCTCAAGTGGCCGTGGGCGCAGCGGCGCTGCCAGCGGGCTATTCGGTGCAGATCGTCCAGCTTAAGTTTGTCGGCGTGACCGACATGAAACGTATTCTTGAACCCTACGCAGCGGATGCCGCCACATCGGTTAAAAGCGACGATATTCGCAATCTGTTGATCCTGTCCGGTACTCAGCGCGAGTTAAAGCATTTGCTCGATATCGTTGAATTATTTGATGTAGATTTTCTGTCCGGCTATTCGGTGGGCTTGTTTCCGATGTCCAGCGATGTCAAGGCGTTGGCAGGTGACCTTGACCGGATTTTTGGCACCGCCGCGCAGAGCCCATTGGCTGGCATTGTGCGGATTATTCCGATTGAACGAATGAACGGTTTGCTGGTGGTGACTACTCAACCGCGCTACCTCGCGGAAGCAAAAACGTGGATTGAGCGTCTCGACAAAAGTAATGGTGGCGCAGGCGGTATTCGTCTGAATGTGTATCAGGTACAACATGGGAAAGCGGATAAATTAGCGCAATTGCTGGGTGACGTTTATGGCAATCGCTCTGGAAGTACCTCTCAGCCAACATTAGCACCAGGACAGCGCGCTGGACAGCTGGGCACTCCGCCGACAGGGTTGCCAGGACAGGCTGCTCAACCCGCGACTAGCGCGCAGCCAGCAACAGGTTTTAGCGGTAGTGGCAGTGGCGTATCTAAGGATTTACGTATTATTGCCGACGTCGAAAATAATGCGTTGTTGGTACTCGCGTCGCCTTCAGACTACGAAACCATTCAGATTGCTCTAAAGCAATTGGACGTGCCGCGTCGGCAGGTGAAGGTTGAGGTGTTGGTAGCCGAGGTTACGCTCACCGACTACTTGAAGTTTGGTATCGAGTGGTTTATTAATTCGCGCCCTGGAGTGACAGGTGCGTTGCGCAGCGGCGGCAACCTACCATTAACGCCAAAGCCAACTGTTCCCGTCGCGGCAGCCAGCGGATTGCAGCTAATTGATGTTGTCGGGGGCGATATTCGCGCTGTATTACAGGCGTTAGGAACTGACGGGCGCTCACAAACGCTTTCCACACCGAATATCACCGTACTCGACAACGAAAAAGCATCGATTAATGTAGGTAATCAAATCTCGGTGGACACAGGCACAACCACAGGGGCAGGTGGCGTTACCCAAACCTCGCGCACTTACATAAACACCGGTGTAATTTTAGAGGTTACTCCGCGTATAAATGCTGGTGGTAGGGTAACACTAGAAATTAACCAAGAAATTAGCACCCCATCGCCTGGCGCTGCAGCGGGCACAAACCCTAATATTTCTACGCGCAAAGCTAAGACGGTTGTCAATGTTGCATCTGGAGAGCCCATGGTATTGGCGGGCCTGATACAGAACGATACTAGCTCGGGAACCGCAGGACTACCGCTGTTATCTAAAATCCCGATTTTAGGTGGGCTGTTTGGTACGCAGTCGCTTTCAAAAATCCGTACCGAGCTGGTAATTATCATCACCCCAGTCGTAGTTAACAACTCCGACGACTCTCGTGCGGTTTTAGAAGAGTTGCGAAAAAAGCTGCCGTCGCTACAATCCGTGTTCCCCAAGGCAAAACCGGCATCAAACGACGCACAATCAAGTAAATAACCGTTCCAAATGTTGTAAAAATGACACATCAAAGCCAAATCAAGGAAAAACGCGTTGATTTGGTTGACGCTTTAATTCGAATTCTCTACGCTAAGGAATCGCTTGGTGTTCAGAGATTACATTAACACTATGCTGAAAGAAGTGGATTAATTGTGATATTCAGAAATGTTCAAGTAGTACTTTTTGGTCTGGTAGTGGTGTTACTATCCGGCTGTAGTACACCTGTTGAAAATATCGCTGCGCTAGGTACGGCAACGGCTGCTGACAAGATTGTGATGCAGCGGGCCCAGCAACGTTGGGATTCAATTTTGGCAGGGGAGCTGAATCAAGCCTACGCATTTATCAGCCCCTCGGGTCGCGCTAAGCTTCAAGCGCAAGACTATAGGAATAGGGTAAATACAGGGCATTTTCGCAAGGCAAAAGTTCAAGAAGCAAGCTGCCAAGCTGATTCTTGCGAAGTGAAAGTTTTGCTGGATTACGTAGTGGGGGGCTTGCCCCTGAATCAGACTTTGTCGGAAATATGGATTCTGGATGAAGGCAGTTGGTGGTTTGTGTATCGCGGTTAGACGAATAGTTGATTCGTTTCACGGTGGATAACAATAAAAAGTTTGAAAAATGGTTTTGGCTGGTATAAACTTGCAGTGTTGTAGCTTCTAAAAAGTGATCACTTTTCTCTAAAGGAGTACCTTAAAAAATGAATACGTTCAAAAAGAAGTCTTTGTATGCAGCGGTGTTGGCAGGTCTGGGAGCACTCGGTGCCGCCGGGACCGCGAACGCAGTGCATTTGAATCCAGATGGTCTGGGTCAAGTGTTGATTTACCCGTACTACACGACGCGCGTTGCAGGCGGTGCATCGTTTAATACGTTAATGTCGGTTGTTAACACAACCAACCAAACCAAGCTGGTAAAAGTCCGTTTCCTCGAAGGCCGTAACAGCCGCGAGGTGCTTGACTTTAACTTGTTCCTGTCGCCGAACGACGTATTTACGGGTGTAGTTGTTCCAACCGCTACAGGCGCAAGCTTTGTAACGAATGACAACTCATGCGTAACGCCTAGCGACCTGTTCTCAGGTACTGGTGGTCGCGCAGGTTTGAATGCATTCAAAAACTTCCAATACTCAACGCCTAACGGTGATTCGGGCCCAACTGATCTGGATCGTACACGCGAAGGTTATTTTGAAGTCATCGAAATGGGTGTTGTGACTGATACCACGATCACCGGTTACGCCAAACACGGCTCTAACAACATTCCTAACAATTGCCCAGCATTGGATGCGTATGATCCAGGCAGTGGTGGTGTTGCTCCAAATATTTTCCCAGGAACTTTCCTGACCCCACCTAGTGGCGGTTTGGCTGGTCGCGCAAACGTAATTAGCGCTGGTACGGGTGCGAACTATGCCTACGATGCAACCGCATTTGACGCATGGTCGAACATTGTTGCTTATACAGCAACGGGTCAAGTGACACCGCGTTTGGGTCAGGCTTCGCCTCCAGTTTCTAACGTTTTTGTTGGTGCTGGTGCCGTTGTAAGTCAGCCGTTGGTAACGGGCAACGTTAACGCAGTATGGACAAACGGCGCAGATGCTTTCTCCGCTACCATCATGCGCAATACTGTGCTGAATGAATATGTTTTGGATGCTGGCACCGTCTCGCAAACTGATTGGGTGCTAACATTCCCAACCAAGCGCGAATATGTAAAAGTTGGTGTTGGCGCCGCCTCGGCACCATTTACATCTAACTTCAACATGACCAGCGCAACTGCTGGCGGTTCTTGTGATCCATATGCATTCTCGGTGTATGACCGCGAAGAGCGTACTACCGGCGTAGCGCCAAACGTGATTTTGCCGTCACCATTGCCACCGGCGACGCAAGTTGCAGGCTCGGGTACTTGCTGGGAGGCAACTGTTGTGCCATTCAGCCCAACGACGAGTTTGCTAGGTTCTATCAACACTTCGTTCCCTGTGTCGCAATTGTTGACCTTTGTTGGTGCTGCAACCACGACAGCGGGTTCTTTGACAAGCCCAGGCTTGCCAAGCACGAACGGTCCTAATGGTTGGTTGCTAATTTCATACAACGCACCAGTGCAAGGTTTGACGCCAGCAGCGGCAACACTTAACGGTGTAGCAGTTGCACCAGGCAGACATATCGGCTTGCCTGTTATCAGCATGGCGTTCACTAACTTTAATAAAGCCGGTGTAGTGTCGCAGTACGGTCAAGTTTCGCAAGCTAAGTACACACGTAGCATTAATTAATTTGATTTGTTAGATGTTGAGAAAAGGGGCGGATTTCCGCCCCTTTTTTTTTGCTACAGTTGTTGTCATTGCGTATACAGTAATCCCAGTAACACCGAGTTATAATAATTAACAAGAATATTTAGTAGGGCGTATCGGAACTTATGGGTTCGTCAGCGCTCACAAACAAGCCTCTTTACCTAACCGAGGAATTAAATGAAAAAGTTCTATGTTCTAATCTCAAAAGTCGTTTTAACGCTTGCTGCGTTAACGGCTATTTCCCAACTCGGCTATGCGCAGACCATTCGTGTTAACGGCACAGTTTGTAGTCAATCGCCTCTTTCGGTCACGGTAACGAGCACCGGAACAGATATCACAGTACCTGCAGCTTGCGTGGGAGTAGCCCCGCCACCCCCTCCTGTTTGTTCAGGTGCACCCGCTATAAGCTCGTTCAGTCCTGCCAGCGGAGCAATTGGTACAACCTTGGTGGTGAGCGGCGCTAATCTGTGTTCGGGCGCTACGGTAACTATTAACGGTGTCGCGGCTAATAGCGTCATAGCCAGCGGCGGCAGCCTTACTGCAGTGGTTGCTGCGGGTACGACAAGTGGAAAGGTGGCGATAACTACTGCAGGCAACCCGACTGCCACATCGCTTACTGATTTCACTGTGACCGCAGTTGTCACGCCGCCGACTTCTTGCACTGGTGGTGCAGACTGCTCAGTCGAGGGCGACGTCATTCCGACACCATCTAGAACAAACCCTGGTGGAAATACTCTTTTCCGCGCGGGTAAGCTAAACGGACCTGGCCCCATTAATGCTCAGATGAATTCATATGCTTCCGAAAACGTAGCTGCCAAGTGTTCAAACGCCACCCCTAGCATTACGCGCCTATGGCAGCACAACATCGACTTCGCGAAATACCAAGCCAGTGGCGGTAACGATTATCCCTTCTTGGCTCCAAACGAAGCGATGACTTGGAAATTCACCGCGCCGGCAGAGGGTACGAGTAACATCATCCAATACAACGAGGGTACTCAAGTAGCTTTCGTTAGCGGTTACCTCAGCATTTCGGACAGGCCATGCGATTTTGATGTTAATAAACTTGTGTCTGGCCCAAATCGTAATGCATGTCATAGTTCAGAGGCGAACGGTGTTTCGATTTATTACAAAGCTACGGCAGGTGCAGTTCAGTCGTACGAGTGTAAAATGGTTCCTGGACAGACTTATTATCTAAATTTGCGGATGCAAGATGCTCGACCAGCTTCTCGAGGCGGTTTGCCCACGTCTGATTCATGCGCAGCGAGTGGTGCTGGCCTTTGTGGCGGATACGTGCAGATTCGCTAACCCAGATTTTTTATAAACCAAAAAGCGGGCGGCGAGCTTATGGCGCGTCGCCCGCTTTACTTTTCATTATGATGATGAATAAACTAATCCTCTCAACGATTTTTTCAGCGGCATTTGCAGTACATGCACAAGTTATCCCGCCGCAAGCGTCGACTGCCGCGGTGCCATCTGCCGCTGAAGCCCCACTGGTGGGACCTGATACTGTGCTCGCGTCAAATAGGACTGTCAAAGTAACAAAAGCAGATTTCGACGCAGAAATAAGTCGGATCCCGGAATCAGAACGTTTTGAATTCTTACTTAGTCGAACTCGTATTGCAGGGTTACTTGAAAACCTGCTTATAAATAGAGTTTTGGCTCAAGAGGCGATAGAGCAAAAGCTCGATCAAAATCAAATAGTCAAAGACGAAATTCTTAACCAGACTGAAAAGGTTCTTGCCAAATATCGCGCGCAGCAACTCCTAAAAGAAACAAAAGTTAAGGATTTCTCTGCGGCTGCTCGCGAGGCATATCTGGTTGATCCAAAGAAATCGACTAGACCCGCACGTTACAAGCCATGGCAGATTCTAGTCTCGCTGCAAGGCAGAGATAAGGCATCAGCGCGTAAGCGCGCTGAGGAAGCGCGGATGCGTGTCTTACGCGGTGGTGATCTGGAAGAAATCGCGAAAGAGTTTTCAGATGATGTCGCCTCTAAGAAAACCGGCGGCGTCCTCGACATGAGGGAACTTACTGACTTTGAACCTCCGTTTGCAGACGCATTGAAGAAAATGAAACCGGGAGACGTTAGCGAGGTAGTTGAAACTCGTTATGGGTTTCACGTCATTTACTTAGCGGAGTACTTACCTGAAAAAAAATTAAGTTTCGAACTGATGAAACCGGAATTGATGGACGAGGCAAGACTGGCGTTTCTAAAATCAAGTTTCGATAATCACGTTAATCGCATCCGCCTTGATCCCGCGCTAAAGGTAAACACTGATGCGCTAGAAGTAATTCGTCCCAGAATCCCAGAAAACGTTAAACCGGAATACACGCCTCTTGAAACCATAAAGGCACCTCCACGCAAAGTTATAAAGCCCTAGATAACCTTTGATCACGGACAAACTCGTGAAGGTCACCACAAAATAAAAACCCGGTTCTTGAATAAGTGAATGTTGCACTAAACCTATTCACCGCCTTTACACTGCGGGAGATTCGCTCCCGCTACAGCGGGAGCGTCCTCGGTCTGGCGTGGGCATTTATCGGCCCGCTGGCGATGCTTTTTATTTACGCACTGGTGTTTGGAACCCTTCTTAAACCAAGTGCAGCAAACTTGGGTGCACCCTCGTACATTATGTTTCTGGGTGCAGCACTCTGGCCGTGGATGATGTTTTCCGACGGGCTAACCCGCGGGATGGGGGCGATAAAAGCCAATGCGAGTCTCGTCAGGAAGGTAGCATTCCCGCATGCCGTCCTCGTGCTGTCTGCGGTTAGCGCTACCATCGTGCTGCATCTAGTCGGCTATATCGCGGTGCTGGCAGTCCTCGCCTACCTTTACGGCGGTCTGTCGCTCGCCGGGATCCCCGCGGCTCTATTTGTCTTGGTTTCACTACTTTTATTTACCCTGGGTTTAGCGCTGTTGCTGGCAGCGTTGCACACGCTCATACCAGATATTGAACAAGCCACTCAACCGTTGCTGATGATGCTGTATTTCCTCACGCCGGTTTTATACCCTCAAAACGTGATTCCCGAGCCCTATCGGGACTGGTTTAATTGGAATCCACTGGCGCTCATGATTCAACGGTTGCGCGAACATCTTTTCGGTCAGCCGATGTTAAATATTACAGATGGTATTGTCATGCTGGTAGCCATCGTCATCCTGCTCATTGGCTACGCAGTCTTCGTCCGCCTATCCCCGCACTTTGAAGACTTTGTATAAGCGTCATTTGAACCCGACTTTCACTCAGACTTTGATTCCCGCTCCTTCGCCCAATAGTTCGCAAACGACCGCGCCGCCGACCCCGCAAAAGCCTGCGGAACGCTTGCTCACGCTCGAGGGCATCGGCAAAGACTATCCCATGCTGCAATCAGGCGGTCGCCGCATCAGAACGGTCTATGAGTTGCTAACCGGCAAAGCAGTACACAACCATTTCACCGCGTTACGAGGTATTGATTTAACGCTGAATCGCGGCGAATCTTGGGGCATTATTGGTGAAAACGGGGCAGGAAAATCAACCCTGATGAAAATCATCGCGGGCGTGGTGAAGCAAACTGCCGGCTCGCGCCAGCTCAAGGGACGCGTAGCGGCATTGCTTGAACTGGGAACCGGCTTTCATCCTGATTACACCGGCCGGGAAAACGTTTATCTGGCCGCGTCTTTAATGGGCTGGACCCGTGCCGAAACCCGCGAGCGTTTCGACGCTATTCTTGACTTTGCGGATATTGGCGAACACATCGAGCAGCCCATCAAAACATATTCATCTGGCATGGTGGTGCGCCTCGGTTTCGCCATTTCTACGGCGCTCACGCCAGACATTCTGGTCACCGATGAAGTTCTTGCCGTCGGTGACGAATCGTTTCAAAAAAAATGCATGCGCTGGATGGACGAATATCGAAACAGTGGCGGCACCTTGATTCTCTGCTCGCACAGCATGTATCACATCCAATCGCTGTGCGAAAAGGCGATCTGGATTCACCATGGACGAGCGGAACAACATGGCGATTGTTTTCCGGTGACGCAGGCCTATCTTGCATACCACGAACAAAAAAATAACGCCGACAACGCAAACCACCCGAAGCCCCGCCCTAACGCTCAACATGCAACGCATCCCTATCTGGAAACACTAAAGGTCGAGAATGGCGCCGCCATCGGCCAAACACATTTCAAGACCGGGGACGCGATCGCATTGTCAGGTACCTTCTATTCGCCCGATGACAAGTCAACCGTGTTGAGCGCCAGCGTCGTGCGAATCGATGGCACGCCGGTGTTTGGCACCTTTTCGAATGAACACGGATTCATTGCGACCCGGCTAGAAAAAAATCGCTTTGGATTTCGTTTCGTGCTGCAATCGGCCCCGTTGTTGCCGGGCCGATACCATTTCCGCGCGCACACGCTTGACCAATATGGCCTAAGACTGTTTGACACACTGTTTGAAGAATTCACCGTCGATGGCGAAACTAAAGACCATGGCTTTGTGCGCCTTGAACATACTTGGGAAACGGTAAAAACTGAATCTGGCGCGCAACATCGATAAATTAAAACGTGCAAAAGTGAACGCAATTCCCACCACGGTAACAACCCCTCCCAACCCCGCTCAAGTCCCGCACACGCTGGAGTCCTTGTATGCTCACGCGCTGTCGCTTCAGCGTGAAAACAAAATGGTGGAGGCTTCGCAAAGCTACATTGCGTTGCTACAGCATTCACCCCGGCACTGGCCGTCGTTTTACAATTTAGGGCTTGTATTCCAAAACCTTAATCGCTTCTCAGATGCGCTGATTGCCTATCAACGCGTGGTTGCAATTAACGCCGATTTTGCACAGGCCTTCAACAACATGGGCATTGTCCTGCAAGCGCTAAAGCGTGATGAGGAGGCGCTCGAAGCCTATCAGCGCGCGATTATGCTTGATCCCAACCTTGCACAAGCCCGCTACAACATGGCGCTCATTCAGCAAGCGCGCGGCCAGATAACGGCCTCCACAGAGTCACTTAGTGCTGCGGTAACGGCGAATCCAAAGGATGATCAGGCATGGGACGCACTTTATCGCGCCTTGCTGGGTTTACGCCGCCAAGAAGAGGCAATCCAAACATTTCTAGCGTGGGAAATTGCAGTCGGTCGATCACCTGCGCTAACCGCAGCCGGGTTGGCGATGTCCCGCTATTTGGGCGACGCTGACAAAGCGCGAGCCTATTTAAAACTCGCCATTGACTGGCCGTTCGAAATCGCCGCACCGGAAGCCTTGTCGCCGGTCCTCGGCATGCTGCAATACTTCGATATTGACGGCAAAGATCTCCTGAACTGCTATCGCCGATATGATGAAGCGTCCACGAAGGCGAGCCCACTACCCGTGGCGACGCTACCGCGTCGGGCCAAGGGTGAGCGTCTGCGAATCGGCTATGTATCAGGAGATTTTCGCCGCCATGTGATGGGCCGCATCATGCTTGATGTTATCAGCGCTCACGACAGAGACAAATTTTCGGTACATCTAATTTCGCTTAGTGAGCCTCGGCAAAACGATAAAACCACGGCTGCGTTTCGTGCCGTTGCCGACGCATTTATCGATGTCAGCAGCCTCAATGATCACAATGCCGCAAAGGTCATCGCCGAGGCTGATCTTGATGTACTTGTCGATCTTGCCGGACACACCATGGCCGCACGTCCGGGTATCTATGCAATGCGCCCCGCAGCGAAAATCATTACCCATCTGGGATATCACGGCTGTTTGGGCATGTCCGCAGTCGACTACAAGTTAACCGACGCTGTTGCGGACGACGAATACTCCGCCGCGTTCCAGATTGAAAAGCCTTTCTATCTTGACGGCTGCCTGTTCCCGTTTACGCATGTGGCGTCCACAGCCGAGGACGACGCGAAATATCGTCGCGATGAAACAGCCCGCGGCCAAGAATTTGTATTCGCCACTTTCGTTAATGTACTGAAGATGTCACCACGTTGCCTTGCCGCTTGGCGGCAAATTATGGATGCTGTACCTAACGTCGTTCTTGCATTCTCGCCGGTCTATGTCAATGATGAAGTCAGTATTCGCCGCGCCATCTCCAGCGTCGGGATTGATGAAGCCCGACTGCGCTTTATACCGGCCGGTAGTACGGACGGCGAGCAACGCGCCCGTTATCAGCTGGTTGATGCGGTGCTTGACACCTTCCCATACGCAGGCGGCGATACGACTTTAGCGGCGCTGGATCGGGATGTACCGGTGATCACACTTCGCGGTAATGGTTGTGGCGGCCCTAGCGGGCGAAACGCCGAACGTGTCGGTGCCAGTATCCTCACGCATCTTGGGGTCACCGACACCATTTGTGAAAGTGAGCAGGAATATATCGCATGTGCCATCCGCTTGGCTCAGGACACATCCCTTCTTTCATCGCTTCGCCGTCGGATCGCGGATGCGCGGGTGCATTCAGTGATGGGTAACGTGGCCAATCATACAAAGTCTTTGCAACGTGCCTACGTCAAAATCGCAGCACAAGGGATTCAACGAGCGCCATCCGAACTTACCGCGGAGCAATTTTTTCAGCGATTTAATGCGGCGCTGAAAAATCACGAAGCCGCGCGAGACGAAAAAAGCCGAGAGGCTGTGGCT
Source organism: Burkholderiales bacterium (assembly GCA_038236905.1). Taxonomy (GTDB): domain Bacteria; phylum Pseudomonadota; class Gammaproteobacteria; order Burkholderiales; family Usitatibacteraceae; genus UKL13-2. The sequence goes on along the minus strand of JBBRZG010000056.1, from coordinate 6,364 downwards.
ACCGAATATGCCAACCTCGCGCTTGAGCAACCTAGTTACCTGCCGCTGTTAAAAATTTCTGCGATGCTCGCGGATTCGCGCGGGCTGCCAGACGCGGCCATTCACTTTCTGCAACAAGCATTGCTGGTCGCGCCTGCTGATGCTGAAAGTGTTATCGCACTCGCCACCTTGCAAAGTGATGTAGGCGCTGACGATATTGCGTTGAGCACCCTCGCCAAAGCGTTAGAGACGCCCCCAAAAAACGTGGCTCTTCTCACGAATCTTCTTACAGCGCAGGCGCGAATCTTTCTGAGATTGGATCGCGTAGAAGAAGCACTCGACTCGGCCGAAAAAGCCATCAAGATCAGCCCAGCGGATAGTGCTACCAACTTTATTCGCGCGAATGCGCTCGCGGAAATGGGCGAAGCAGCGCTGGCGTTGCATGCTTATGGCCAAGTTTTGTCGCAAGCGCCGGCGCATGGCGAGGCTGCATACAATGCCGCGCTGATCTTGCTTGATAGCGGCGATGCGGTTACAGGCGAGACCTTATTTAGACGCGTCATCAACAATGATGCCAAACATGAACTGGCACATATCAAGCTGGCGCAAGCGCTAAAAATCCAGAATAAAACCGACGCGTGGATTAGTCTTGCCAAGCGCGTTGCCGCCGAGTTTCCGGAGAGCGCCCGCGGTAAATTATTGCGTGCTGAAACCCGCCGATTTGAGCAGGATTTGGTGGCTGAGAGTCGAGAAATATCTTCTCTGGCCAAAGCCCTATGCGTCGAACCAGACCATCTCTTGGTTGAAGAACTGGCGCAACCGATCCTTAATCGTGTTGCTGCGATAAGCCTGCCGGAAAGCCTAACCGAATTGCTTGCTGCCCGATATTTGGCCGCGCTGAACGCGATCTACACACACCATCTGCAAACAACAATGCGCCCCGTACCCACCGCAGCCAAGCTAGTGGAAAGCGTACCTGGCACGATACGCAAAACGATTAAAATTGGTTTCCTCGTAACCCATGCGAATCTGAATACCGCACGCCAGCAACGAGTGAATGAATTCGCTCGCTCTTTTGAAAACGAAAATGCCACGCTTGTTTTGTATCCGTTGGCGAACGATATAGAGCAAGGTGTCGTGCCCAATCAATCTGCCCCCGAACCCGCACATTCACCCGGGTATTCCCAGGGCCAAACGCACCCAGACCTGACGGTGGTCTCACTTGCCGGGCTGGGTGCAGTAAGAGCTGCAAAACGCATTCGTAAGGACTCTCCAGATGTGCTTATCGATCTGGTGGGCTATCGGCATGCATTGGCACCGCCGATCATGTTTCAAAAGCCTGCCCGAATGCAACTCGTTAATGGAGCGTTCGCGAATGTGTTTGACTGTGAGGCAATTGATTTTGAACTCTTTGACCAGTGGACGGCGCTACCCAAATGGAAAGCAAATGGTCCCACCCGTCCGGTGATGCGGCTCCAAAACGTGACCCGCGACGTCACTCCCGTTGCTGCATCAATCGGCAATGAAGCAATGGTGCCGGCATTAACGTCGACATCGGCATTTCTGTTTACGATCGGCGCCACTCCAGCGGAAATATCGCTCGATTCGACCCGGCTGTGGAAGTCGATTCTCGACCAAGTGCCAAATGCAATGCTTGCAGTCCCTGCGCAAAGCGATGCTGATTTGCGTGCCTACCATGATGTCCTGCGCGCTGGCGGGATTGGCTCGACGCGAATTGCACAATTGAGTAAGGCGAACACGACAGGTCGCTTTATGAGCGCCCATGCGGTGCTCGACACCGCCGGGGTTAGTGATGCAACGGTAGCGGCTGAAGCACTTGCGGCGGGTGTTGCAGTTATCGCTTTACGCGGCCCGACGGCCAAAGAACGCATGGCTTATTCGGTACTTTCGCGTATTGGTTTATCTGAGTTGGTTGCGGACAGTGGCCCCGACTATATTGCCTTGGCAGCCAAATATGCTCTAAACGCCGTATTCAGAGCCGATCTTCAAACCAGACTCAACTCAAAAAAGGCACTGGGTGCAGCTAACAAAATGACTCACGCAGAAGTTAACGAACCCCACCAAAACCCAACATCAACAAACTATCAAGCGTTGGCTGTCGCTCTAAAAGAACTATCCAAAAATGCTTGAACGATGGCGCGCGAAATGAGTACGACAGCCAAAGAGAGTAAAACGGTTACCGATTCGCTGCGCATGCTCAGTCAAGGCAATATCGCGGGCGCAAGGCAGCAACTGGAAATCGCGACGCGCTCACCAAACGCAACACGATCCGCGTGGCACGCTCTCGCCACAGCCTGCAGCCGGGGCGGTGATTTTTCGGCCGCACGTGTCGCCATAGAGCGCGCCATTCACCTGGGCGCGGCGGATGCAAACCTGTTTCTCATGGCATCGAATATTGCTCAGGATCAACGCGATATTGAAGCTGCGCTTCGCTTCGCCGAGCAATCGGTAAAAGCAGATCCGAATTTCGCTCAAGGCCATAACAACCTCGGCATTTTATTGTCGGATGCCCAGCGATTTGATGATTCTCTGCATGCATTCGATCGTGCCATTGCGCTTAAACCCGACTACGCGCGCGCTTTTGCAAATTTGTCCGCCACCCTGTTACGACTTGAACGTTTTGTCGATGCTGTCGATACTGCCGCCAAAGCGATTCAGTACCAAACCGATTATGCGCACGCGCATTACATGCATGGCGCTGCCTTGTTTCATCTTACTCGTTACGATGAATCGTTGGCATCGCTAGAGCGCGCGGTCACGATTAATCCGCGAATTGCGGATGCTTGGATGGTGGCGGCGCGCATCTTCAAGCAGCGCTCGCTGTTTGAAAAAACTGAGGTTGCGCTCACACGGGTGCTGGCATTGAGTCCCAATCGCGTTGAGGCGAAAACCATGTTGGGCGAAGCGTTGTGGAATACAAACCGTTTCGCCGAGGCGCAGGCCCTTTGGCACGAGGTTTCAGCGCAGGCGCCGAACAAGCTGGAGCCCCGCTTGCGTTCTGCGCTATCGCTGCCGGGAATTTATCGCGACGCGGATCAGATCGAGCAATCGCGTCATGCATTGGTTGCCCATCTATCGGGGCTACGTCAAAGCGTGGTCGATTTTGCCGGCTTGCCGACTAAAGAGTTATTGCGCGAAGTCCAGTTTAATAATTTTTTTCTGGCATACCAGGGCCGGGATGATAAAGACATTCAGCGCGACTACGCAGATTTCATTTCGGCCTTGCTGAAGCCCCGCCTACCGCAATTTTTTGAGCCGATTCGCCGCTCAACTCGAACCAATCAATCGCCCAAGGCCCGCATCCGTATTGGCTTTGCGAGCAGTCTGTTCTACGGCTCCACGGTCGGTAATTACTTTGCCAGCTGGATTGTTGATTTACCGCGCGCTGATTTTGAAGTTGTTGTTTTTTACACCGGTGAACGCAAGGATCATGTCACCGATGTCGTCGCTGCACGTGCAGATAATTTTCAAGCGGGCGATTTGCCATTGGAAAAAATTGCATCGAACATCAAGGCCGAAGCCCTCGATATTCTGGTCTATCCCGAACTGGGGATGGATGCAAAAATGTTTGCCCTCGCGTCGATGCGTCTTGCCGCCGTACAGGTATGCGCATGGGGTCATCCAATAACGCCGGGACATCGCAATATTGATTACTACCTGTCGTGTGCCGAAATGGAGCCTGCCGACGGCCAGCGCCACTATTCGGAAAAACTGCATTTGCTCCCGGGGTTAGGCACACGCTACGCAATCCCGACATTGCCGAGCGGGGAATCGGCCACAAAATCACGTGGTGATTTTCAGTTGCCGATGGAAAAAACGTTGTACCTGCTGCCGCAATCGTTATTTAAAATCCATCCCGACAATGACGGCCTGATCACGGCCTTGCTGAGGCAGGATTCCAATAGCGTACTGGTCATGTTTGCGGCGCCCTATCCCGCTTGGACGCAGGCCTTTGTCGAGCGTTTGTCAAAGGCGTTCGCTCGGGTCGGGATGCCCACGACGGGCCGCGTAAAAGTGTTGCCGAACATGTCGCATGACGATTACAAACGCGTAAACCAGTTGTGCGATGTAATGATCGATACGTTGTATTGGTCGGGTGGCAACACGTCGCTGGATGCGCTGGCGATGGGCCTGCCGATTGTGACCTTGCGAGGCGAATTCATGCGCGGTCGTCAGTCGGCCGCGATGCTGTCGATGATGGGGCTTAGCGATTTGATCGCAACAAATGAACGTGATTATCTCCGCATCGCGCTGCGACTCGGGACTGATGTTGAATTTCGCCAGCAAGCGGTGAGACGCATCATCGATCAGCGCCACAAGATTTTTAACGATCCGGCTCCTATCAAAGCACTCGTCGATTTTTTCAAACGCATCAGTCATTTCAATGAATAGAAAATTCTCATGAATCATCCCTCCCCATCTACTGAGTCGGCCCAACTATCGCGACAATTTCATCTTGACGCGCTGAAGGAAAATCCACTGGATCTTAATGCTTACAACGCATTGGAGGCCATGATGTCGCCCGGCTGTTACAGCGAGTGGATGTTGATCAATGCGGCGATTCATCCGCAAGACGAAATCTTTCAATATTTTGCCGGTCATGAATCCGCAGGCAATCCATTTCGCGAATATCTTTCTGACGGCTGGCGCAGCATGGTTGAATTGATGACGATATTGGAGCGCGCGAATCGCTGTTTACTGCAGCTTAATTCGGTGCTGGAGTTTGCGGCTGGTTTTGGGCGCTTCACCCGCCATCTTGCCAAAGCTCTGCCCGGAAAACTTACGTGCTCCGATGTGCAGGCGGAGTCGGTAGATTTTCTAAAAGCATCGTTCGGAGTCGATGGTTTTTATTCAAGCCATGCGCCAGATACGCTCCATTTCCCCGCCCAATACGAGCTGGTGTTTGCGCTCTCGATGTTCACGCATGTGCCGCTTGAAATGTGGGGTCCGTGGCTGCGCTGCCTATGGCGCGGAGTTGCGCCCGGAGGCTTGTTGATTATTAGCATTCACAACGAAGACGCGGCGAAAAAAATGGGCGTGCAATTTAGCGCGCGCGGCGATCATTTTATTCGCACCAGCGAGTCGAGCTCGCTCGACAGTGCGGTTTATGGCACCACATTTACTACCGCCGAGTGTGCACTCGATGCAGTACATGACGCGTTGAATGAATCGGTTATGTCACACGAGAAAATTGCATTTTGGACCGGACAGGATGCGCTGGTGATCCAAAAGAAATAGTAAGACTGATTGCCTCACGACACCGCTGTGTTTACCACCACTTCCAACCGTGTTTGTTAAAAAAGCGAATCGCGGATTGGCAAAACAGGCGTATGTGACCTATCCCTTTGCGTGCCGCGCCGCCGCCCGCATGGGTAATTCGGCACGACCGCAGGCGCACAATCTCGCCCACGCGAGAGATGCGCAGCGCTAAATCGAAATCTTCAAAATAAAGAAAAAAGTTTTCATCAAAGCCGCCCATGTCGCGAAATACGCTGCCACGGGTGAGCATAAAACAGCCGCTGACCAGAGCCGGATTGGTCAATGAGTCATCGAATGGTGGGTCGCCAGGGCTGCGATACTGATAGTTTGAGAGTGTGGATTTGAAGCGCTGCTTTATGAGTTCTGGCGCGAAACCGCGCAGGCCGAGTGCGAACACGCTGGGATACCGATACGCCAGATAAAGCGGCGCACCCAACTCATTGACGGCAACTGGCGACACCAAAACGGTTTTGTCATGCGCCCGTAAATGCTCAATGCCCATCGAAATCGAGCCTGGCTCAAGTGCCACATCAGGATTTAGTATCAACACGAAGTCATGCGGTAACGGTGCTGATGATGCCGCCCGATTATTTGCGGCCCCATAACCGATATTGCCATGGCCGGACAGCGTCTTGGCATGCAACCATGAGTGCGCGCCTAGGCTACGCAGCAGCATTTCATGATGAGGCGATACAGATTTTGTCGACTCATTGTCGACTAAGACCACTGACGCGTGAGTAATTTGTGTGGCTGCATGTGCCGCCTTAAGGGCGGCTGACAGGGAGGTTAGTGTGGTTGCAAGCCACGCTTTGTCTGGACGATAAATCACGACCGATACGAGCAGTGAAGTTCCTTTACCGTTAGCGTTGTTGAGGCCTTTTTCGTTAGCAGTTTTGTGCTCGGGATCGCGGTCTTGATCGGTCATGTTCATATTGTAATCGGCACGGCAGTCTGCCTGACATTCAGTTCAGGCAAAATATGTGGATGAAATTTGCCACTCCCGCACAAATCGAACATGCCGCCGCCGCGTTGCAACGCGGCGAGCTAGTTGCGTTACCCACTGAGACGGTTTATGGATTGGGTGCGGATGCAACGAATGAGTCCG
>JBBRZG010000055.1:0-22474 GCA_038236905.1 Burkholderiales bacterium | reverse complement strand
GCACAATTGTCTTTTGTTATCGATTACAAATGAATTCAAATGACCAAGCTGTCAGCAAACGGTTTGCAAATCGACTCCGCGCATCAGGGAATCCCTGAAATTTGCCCTAACCGAGATGAAGCGCGGCCCAACTAGGCAATCTGACGGGGCGGTATAATTCGCCGAGATAGTTCAGAACAACTGCGTGCAGACTCGATAACAAAATTTTCACTTTCATTTCAATCCTATCCACCCACTTTTTGCTAGGCTATTCATGTCCGTTCTCGTTTGTGGTTCCATCGCGTATGACACCATCATGGTTTTTCACGGGCAGTTCAAGGATCACATCCTGCCCGATCAGATCCATATTTTGAATGTCGCATTCCTGGTGCCTGATATGCGCCGCGAGTTTGGCGGCACTGCCGGCAATATCGGCTACAACATGAAGCTGCTCGGCGAAGAGCCGTTGTTAATGGCAACCGTCGGTGATGACTTTGGCCCGTATCAAGCCAGGCTGGACGCGTTGGGCATTGCGCGCACTCACATCAAGCAAATTGCCGGCGCGTTTGTGCCGCAGGCGTTTATCACCACCGACCTTAATTCCAACCAGATTACGGCCTTTCACCCAGGCGCGATGTCGTCGTCTTATATCAATAAAGTAGGGGACGCGAAGGGTGTGAAACTGGGCATCCTGGCACCGGATTCGCGCGACGGCATGATGCAGCATGCTGAACAATTCCACGATCTGAAAATTCCGTTTATCTTTGATCCGGGTCAGGCCATGCCGATGTTTAATGGCGACGAGCTGCGCCATTTTGTGGAACTTGCGGACTACGTGGCAGTCAACGACTATGAGGCACGGGTGTTGGAAGAATTGACCGGCGAATCTATCGAAACCTTGGCGAGGCGTGTAAAAGCTTTTTTTGTTACCAAAGGCGGCGAAGGCTCGGTGATCTATGCAGACGGTCAACAGATTTTTATTCCGAGCGTTAAAGAGAACAGGCGGGTTGACCCGACGGGATGTGGTGACGCCTATCGTGCGGGGCTGTTGTATGGCATTCAACGTGGCTGGGCGTGGGAAAAAACCGGCCGTTTGGCAAATACGATTGGAAGTCTGAAAATCGAACACCGAGGCCCGCAAGGCCATCAGCCGACCCGCGACGATATCGCGGCAAGGTACGAGATGGCATTTAGTGAGGCACTTTGGTAGGCACGATTGGGTATCTTTTGAATGAAACTATTGGGGGGAACAGCATGATCAAGAGAATTTTAGTGTTGAGTGCAGTCGCGGCGAGTATGGTGATAGCGGGCTGCGCAAGCCCGGGTGTGGGCGGCGGCAACTACGCGCGCGCGCAAACACGTGGTGAGCAATCTGTGCGATTGGGCACGGTAGAGAGCGTCAGAGATGTGATTATTGATGCCAACGACACCGGCACGGGCACCTTGGCAGGCGCTGCCATCGGCGGCATAGCAGGCTCCACCGTAGGCGGCGGTCGACGCGCCAATGCCGCAGGCGCTATTGTCGGCGCGGTTGTTGGCGGCTTGATCGGCAATTCGGTTGAGAAAAACAACAACGACCGTCAAGGTGTTGAAGTGACCGTCCGGCTAGAAGGCGGCAAAATTATCGCCGTCACGCAAGGTAAAGACGAAGACTTTAGGGTCGGTGACCGCGTCAAGATTTTGTCAGGTCAAGGTGCCACACGGGTATCGCGGCTTTAAATTTTCAGTAGTCGTGTTTTAATAAAAAGGCGTCTTCGGACGCCTTTTTGTTTTTACCGCGCTTCCTTTGCATCGCCTTCTGCTTGGGCCTAAGTCAGCTTGAATTTGTTGGCAAGCCACGTCGTCATAACGCTGAAGCAACACTGAAACACGTTAGACTCTTGCCCATGCTTCCGTCTGAATCCGTCTCCACCAACGCCAGCGCCCCCGCCGCACTCGGCCAAGCGCCTAAATTGCGCGTTCCCACTACCCATAAATTCATTCGCGCCATTCGCTGGACACGATTGTTCATTCACGTTGGCTCGGCGTTGGCGCTCGCGGCAGCCGTGTTTCCGCGGGTCTCGACCGCCACCCGGGCCCGCATCACCCGGCGCTGGTCGGCCAAGCTGTTGCGGATTCTTAATATTGTTTTGTCGGTTCACGGTGCCCGTCCCGACGAAGGCGCGCGTAACTTGATCATCGCGGCGAATCACGTTTCGTGGCTCGATATATTTGTCATCAACGCGGCGCATCCTTCGCTTTTTGTGGCGAAATCCGAAATCCGCGATTGGCCGCTGGCAGGCTGGCTGTGTGAACGATCCGGCACTATTTTTGTACGGCGGACCAAGCGCAGCGATACCGGCCGGATTAATAATGAAATGCGCGATACGCTCGCGACTGGAGCCACGGTCGGTTTGTTTCCCGAAGGCACCACCACGGCGGGCGATCGAATATTAAAGTTTCATTCATCTTTGTTCGAGCCTGCGGTGGTCAATGCAGCCACCGTCGCGCCGGTGGCCGTTCGTTACCTCACCAGCGAGGGCGAGCCCGATGATGCGGCGGCCTATTACGGCGACATCGGTTTTTCAGACTCCATTCGCCAAATAATCGGCCAAAAGTCCATGATCGCCGAACTCACCTTCGCCCCCACCATTCACGCCGGCGGAATCAGCCGTCGGGTGCTGGCGCAAAAAAGTGAAGTGGCAATTGCCGTGATTCTAAATGTGCCGCTGCCAGATCAGCACCAGCGGTTTGGTGCTGGCGATGAGTAAAGATTGAGCAAACGATCACGTGCGACCTAACCGTCGACACAAATGAGTCGAAGCACGCACGGCGCAAAGGCCGCAACGCCCCAAGCCTTAACGTTCCGACTGAATGCGGTTTTGCACACGTCCTGTCACCCGGTTGGTGTCGTCGATCATCACCGATAGGTCGACCAGATAGCCCCATGAATCCTGATAGCGATAATCCCACGCGGTCGCGCGCAGATTTTCAAAACGGACCCGCGCAAACGGCGGGCCGATCGCCAACAGCACATCGTCGGCGGTTGAGCCCGCGATCAAGGTTTGAATTTGATCATCGACCAACACGTTGCGCGCCCGCGTCACCACGCCGTCGCGGTTGATGCTGACAGCAATTGTCGTCGTCCCCAGCGGGCCGGAGGGATAAAACCATTCCACACCCTCGCGAGTCTGGATGATCAGCGCGGGCGTGCCGAGGTTTTCGCGGACATCTGGCACCAACATGCCCGCTTGCGGCATCATCGCGCACCCTCCGGCCACGAGCAGCAGACAAGATGCGCAAAATAGACGTAGCTTGATGGGTAGTGAAATCATGGTTGAAACCTTTATGGATGAAGCTAGTGATGTTGAGGGCGCGGACACGGGCGTCGAAAAGCTGGACACTTGCCCTGATCGGCTCCGGCGGAAACAGGCAATAAACCTAATTAACCCATAAAAAACAATAAGTTAAGATGTTGGCACAGCGCTTGCTGAAATAGATGCAGACCTAAAGACATAGACGGCTTACTTCAATCAAAGTTACCACTCAGATTGCCCCTCGATTGAGCAGGTCGTAAAAATAACAAACTCAACAGCACCGCGCACACTCACCCCAGTATTAAACGGAGATGGCAGATATGGCAACACCAATGAAATCAATGAAAAATCAGCAATCGGGCTTTACGCTGGTCGAAATCGCAATCGTGCTGGTGATTATCGGCCTCTTGCTAGGCGGGATTTTGAAGGGCCAGGAGCTGATCAATAGCGCAAAAGTGAAAAACTTGGCGCAGGATTTTAAGACCGTGCCGCTTTACATTTACGGGTATCAGGATCGGTTTAAGGCGTTGCCGGGCGATGATAAGAATGCATTAACTAATCTGCCGGTACAAACGCCAGTACCTGTGGTCTCGACCGGCAACAGCAATGGCGTCATTGAAGGCGTTTGGAATATAGAGGACGGAACCAGTGAATCGGCGATTTTTTGGCAGCATGTTCGCGTGGCAAATTTTGCGCCCGGGCCGACTGCGATTGCAGACCTAAACTATTATCCGAAAAATGTTGAAGGCGGGCGTGTAGGAATTACGAGCAACACAGGCGCATCGCAGCCAATCATTGGTATGTCCGGCACCTATGTTTTTTGTTCAGCAGGCTTGCTCGGCAAATATGCTAAACAATTAGACACAACTTTAGACGATGGAAATACGGCAACTGGGTCAATCCGCGTTATCGCTAATGGAGCGGCTGCGGGTGCAACAGCTCTGGCGACGACAGCGGTTGACGATGCTGCATCATTCACAGTGTGCATGGCCTTTTAAGTAAAGCTTAGAAATAGTCAAAAGCCCGCTTCGGCGGGCTTTTTTATTGCTCTAAAGTAAGCCCCAGCATCGGCCGGCTTGCGCAGAATAAAATGTCCCAAACACCGCGTCCCGCCTAGACTTTCAAATCCTCACGCTAGCCCTGCAACAGCCGCATCTCCGCTTTCGCCAATGCCGATGGCGTGCCGGCCATGATCAGCACATCTTCGACTTCGAGCAGCATCTCCCGCGACGGGCTGGCATCGCGCACACCGCGTCGCCGCAGCGCCGTCAGCTCAACGCCAATTTCGTCGAGTTTGAGTGCCTCAAGGCTCTTACCGACCGCCGCCGCGCCACTATCGATCATTACCGACTGCAAACGCGGTTGCAATGCATCGAGCGCGCCATCGTCGACATCGGTCGCGCCGGTAAAAAATCCGCGCATGAGCTGATAGCGCTGACCGCGCACGGTGCGAAGTCGTAACAAAACCTTGTTCAACGGCACGCCCATCAGCAACATGGTTTGGGTCGCCAACATCAGCGAGCCTTCGACCACCTCGGCGACAATCTCCGCGGCGCCCGCCGCTTTAAGTTTTTCCACATCGGTATCGTCAAAGGTCCGCACGATCACCGGCACGTCCGGTCGCAGTTCGCGGGCGTGGGCCAAGATCGTCATTGCCGCGTGGGTATCGGCAAAGCTCACCACTACGGCGGACGCGCGCGCCAGTCCGGCGGCCGTCAATACTTCCTTGCGCGCGGCGTCGCCAAACATCACCGAATCGCCGGCGGCGGCTGCCTGTTTCACGCGCATCGGATCGCCATCTAGCGCAATGATGGAAATCTTTTCCTGCTCTAAAAACCGCGCGAGGCTTTGGCCGGAACGCCCGTAACCGCAGATGATGACGTGCCCGCGTTGCGCCATCGCGCGAATCGCGAGTTGTTGTAGCTGCACGGCGCGCATTTCCCATTCGCTCGACACCAGCCGCATCACAATTTTTTCGCTCTTGGCGAGCAGCAATGGCGAGGCCAACATCGAAATCAGCATCGCCGCAAGGACGACTTGTAGTGCACCTTCCGGGATCGCATTGGTCTTGCCCGCCAGCGATAACAATACAAAGCCGAATTCGCCCGCTGGTGCCAACGCCAGCGCGCAGCGAAGCGCCACGCCTCGTTCGTTTTTGAACACTAGCGCCAGTCCGGTAATGATCAGAAATTTAAGTGTTAGCAGCGCGATCAAGACCAGCAGCACAATCGGCAGACGCTTACCGACTTCATCAAAATTAAGCAGCATGCCGATCGTGACAAAAAACAGTCCCAACAGAACATCGCGAAACGGCTTGATGTAATCCTCGACCTGATAGCGATATTCAGTTTCCGAAATCAACATCCCTGCGAGGAAAGCCCCCAGCGCCAGTGACAGCCCCGCCAACTCGGTCGCCAGCGACAAGCCGAGTGTGACCAACAGCACCGCCAACACAAAAATTTCAGACGATTTCTGCGCCGCGATCAAGCCGAACAAGGGCCGCATGATGCGTTGGCCGACTACCAAAATGACGGTTAGCGCCACCGCCGCTTTTAACAGCGCGACGCCAATCTCGACGGCCATCGCCTCGCCCGACAGCGCTAACGCTGGCACCAGCACCAACAGCGGAATCACCGCCAAATCCTGAAACAGCAGCACGCCCATGATCTGCTTGCCGTGCGGCGAATGCAGCTGTGTTTGCTCGGCTAGCGCCTTGGCGATAATCGCGGTCGACGACATTGCAATCACGCCGCCGAGAATCACGCCGGTTTGCCAATCCTGACCGGCCATCAGCGCCACGCCAATCACCACCAGCATCGTGACCAATACCTGAGTGCTGCCAAATCCGAGCACGATATGACGCATCGACACCAGCTGCGGCAGCGAGAATTCGAGGCCGATGGAGAACATCAAAAACACCACCCCAAATTCGCCCAGATAGCGCGTGCCCTCGGTACTGGGAATAATGCTGAGCGCATGCGGCCCGATCACCGCACCGACGATCAAATAGCCCAAAATCGGCGGCATGCCGAGCCGCCGAAACACGACCACTGTCACCACCGCTGCGGCAAGCAGAATGACAACGAGCATCAGTGTGGTGTGAGTCATGGCTGGATGTTTAGGGTTATGGCACGCGACGTAGGTGGCGGCAAGATATTTTTTGTGGGGTTGGCGTGTTGGTATTGGGCACTCATTTACAATCTCACTATGAGTCTATTACATCCCCGTTCAATTGCCGATACCGCACGCACATTAAAGTTGGCCCGCGAAACCCTCGAAATAGAAGCCGATGCAGTACGTGATTTGGCCGATAAGTTGTCAAACAAGTTGGCGAGCACCTTGGGCGATGATTTTGTTGCCGCGCATAAGCTGCTATTCGAGGTTGGCGAAAACCGCGGCCGTGTTGTCGTCACCGGCATGGGCAAGAGTGGCCATATTGCCGGCAAAATAGCGTCCACACTGGCTTCCACCGGCACCCCGGCGTTTTTCATGCATCCGGGTGAAGCCAGTCATGGCGATCTGGGCATGATTACCAAAGACGACGTGGTGATCGCGATTTCAAATTCGGGTGAGTCCGACGAAATTCTAAAAATTTTGCCGCAGTTAAAACGCCGTGGCACCAAAGTCATCGGCATTTCCGGCAAACCTGATTCCACCTTGGCCACCGCGTCCGATGTACATCTAAATGTAGCCGTTGAAAAAGAAGCCTGCCCGTTGAATTTAGCGCCCACCGCCAGCACCACCGCGACACTCGCGTTGGGCGACGCACTCGCCGTGACGCTGCTGGATGCACGCGGCTTTGGCGAGGAAGATTTTGCGATGCATCATCCGGGCGGCGCGTTGGGACGGCGCTTGCTGGTCCATGTCAGTGACGTGATGGTGGAGGGTGATCGGGTACCCAAGGTATCCGTCGATGCAAACCTCCCAGCCGCTATATTGGAGATGTCGCGTAAAGGCCTCGGCATGACGGCGGTGGTCGATGCAAACGATTTACTGGTCGGGGTATTCAGTGACGGCGATCTGCGCCGTGCGCTTGAAACCCATGACAACATCCGGACCACGCCGGTTGTGGCTGTGATGACGCGCACCCCGAAAACGATCACCTCAGATAAGCTGGCGGCCGAGGCGGCTGAGCTGATTCAACGTTACAAAATCGGTTCCAGCGGCCTGCTCGTAATTGACGCCAACGGCAAGCTGGTCGGCGCGCTGCATGTGCTGGATTTGATGCGTGTCGGCGTGCTCTGATGAAATTCGATGACAAGCTGGTCGAAAAGATTCGCGGCATTAAATTGGCGGTATTTGATGTGGATGGGGTGATGACCGACGGCGCATTGCACTACGGCGCGGATGGCGAAACGGTCAAGGTTTTTAATACGCTCGATGGTCATGGCATGAAGATGTTGATGGCTTCGGGCGTGGATGTGGCGATTATTTCAGGCCGCCAATCACAAGCACTGGCGCGGCGTTCGGCCGATTTGGGGATTACCCAATTATTCATGGCGGTCGAAGACAAGGGTCGTGTTTATACCGAACTATTGGACAGCCTGAAGCTGTCGCCACGCGAAGCCGCAAGCATTGGCGATGATGTCGTGGACCTGCCGATTTTGCTGAATTGTGGCTTCGCTGCCGCCGTGCCTACAGCACCAAAATTTGTCCGTGAGCGCATGGATTACGTGACCGAGGCACAAGGCGGGCACGGCGCGGTGCGCGAATTTTGCGAAGTCATCATGTCCGCGCAAGGTACGCTCGGCGCGGCCCTGCAGAAATATTTACCATCTTAAAATTGGAAAGCAGCAGATGCTCTACGTCAAATCGTTTCACATTGTTTTTATGGTCGCGTGGTTCGCCGGGATTTTTTATCTGCCACGTTTGTTCGTCTACCATGCACAGGCCGAAGATACGATCTCGAAAGAGCGTTTCAAGGTGATGGAGCGCAAGCTTTATCACGGCATCATGATGCCGAGCATGGTGATCACGATTGTGTTGGGCATCTGGCTATGGATGGGCTATGGCATTGGCCGCGGCCAGGGCTGGATGCACGCGAAATTAGCGCTGGTCGCGGTGCTGGTGGTGTACCAAATGTATTTGGGCAAACTGATGAAAGATTTCCGGCTGGATCGCAACAAGCACGGCCATGTGTTCTACCGCTGGCTCAATGAATTTCCCGCGCTGCCCGCGTTGATCGGAATTGTGATTCTGGTCATCGTTAAACCTTTCTAAGAGTTTTTGTGCATAATTTTTTTGCTCCCTGTCCCCGCGGTCTTGCCGCCCCTTTGTCCGCCGAGCTCACTGCGCTGGGTACGCAGAACGTAAAGGCGTTTGAATCCGGCGTGTCGTTTACAGGCGAGATGGTGGACGCGTATCGCGCGAATCTCCATTCACGCATCGCGAGCCGGATTTTGTGGCAAGTGGCGCATTTTCCCTATGCGTCCGAGCATGAAATTTATGACACCGTTTTATTGCTGCCGTGGACCCAATATTTTGATGTGACGCGCACCATCAAGGTGGAAATGAACGCGCATCACAGTCCGCTGAAGAGCCTCGACTTCGCCACGCTGCGTATCAAGGACGCGATCTGCGACAAATTTCGCGAGGTCATGGACGCGCGGCCATCGGTCGCGACGCGTGAGCCGGATGTGCGAATCCATGCGTTCCTGGACGCGACTGACGCTACCATTTATCTGGATTTGTCCGGTGAGCCTTTGTTTAAACGCGGCTCGCGCGAACACACCGGCGTCGCGCCACTGAAGAAAAACCTGGCGGCGGGCATCATTGCGCTATCCGGTTGGCAACCAGGCGAAACATTCCTTGATCCAATGTGTGGCAGCGGGACCTTTCTAGTTGAAGCGGCGCAAATCGCGCTCGGTATCGCCCCCGGCATTGAACGTGAATTTGCGTTTCAGAATTTGAAAAACTTCGATCAAAAAATTTGGCAATCGCTTAAAGATGCGGCGCGCAAAAATGAAAAGCCGCGCGCAGCGTTACCGATCTACGGCGCAGATATGTATGGTCATGCGCTGAAGGATGCGCGCGAAAATCTGGGCGCGAATAATTTATTGGACTGTGTTTTTCTGAAGCAGGCCAATGTGCTGGAAATTTCTGCGCCAACTGACACAGGCGTGTTGGTGACCAATCCGCCGTATGGTGAACGCCTCGGCGAAACCACTGATCTGGCCGAGCTTTATCCAAAATTGGGCGACGTCTTGAAGCAGAAGTTTCCCGGCTGGCGGGCGTATTTCTTCACGGGCGATACGGCGCTGCCGAAAGGCATGCGTCTATCGGCATCGAAGAAAACGCCGTTGTTTAACGGCAAGCTGGAGTGCCGCCTCTACGAATATAAAATCATCGCAGGCAGCAATCGAAAAGAAGTAAAAGTCTAATACCGGCGGGCTTCTTCGACAATAAATGCTCGAAGAGCCTCGCCAGTGCTAGTGTTTTACTTAACGATTTCGAGGTGGTCGAGGCCGGACGCCAAATCTTTTTCCTTCGATGATTTGCCTTCAAGCTTGATGCGCAGTCGCAAATCATTCAGCGAATCGGCGTTGCGCAGCGCGTCTTCGTACGAAATTAAATCTGCCTCATAAAGATCAAACAACGCGTGATCGAAGGTCTGCATGCCGAGCTCGCGCGAGCGCTTCATGATTTCCTTGATTTCATGCACGTCGCCTTTGAAAATCAGATCTGAAATCAACGGTGAATTCAGCATAATTTCAATTGCGGCGACGCGGCCTTTGCCCTCTTTTTTCGGAATCAGGCGCTGCGACACGAACGCCTTCAAATTCAGCGACAAGTCCATCAACAGCTGCGCGCGACGCTCTTCCGGGAAAAAGTTAATGATCCGGTCCAACGCCTGATTGGTTGAGTTCGCGTGCAGTGTGGACATGCAAAGGTGACCGGTTTCCGCAAACGCA
Organism: Burkholderiales bacterium; assembly: GCA_038236905.1. Taxonomy (GTDB): domain Bacteria; phylum Pseudomonadota; class Gammaproteobacteria; order Burkholderiales; family Usitatibacteraceae; genus UKL13-2. The sequence continues at coordinate 12,288 of JBBRZG010000055.1, read as the reverse complement.
ATCGCGTAATCCATGGTTTCACGATCACGGATCTCACCGATCAAAATCACATCCGGTGCTTGACGCAGCGTGTTTTTAAGCGCCGCAAACCAGTTGTCTGTATCCACACCAACCTCGCGCTGCGTAATCACGCAGTTGCGATGCTCGTGAACGTATTCCACCGGATCTTCAATTGTGATGATGTGGCCGAAACTGTTTTCGTTGCGGTAGCCGACCATTGCCGCGAGTGAGGTCGATTTGCCCGAACCCGTGCCGCCAACAAAAATCACCAAGCCGCGCTTGGTCATGGCAACGTCTTTGAGCACCACTGGCAAGCCGAGTTCTTCAAATTTGGGGATGTTGGTGGTAATGGTTCGCATCACCAAACCAATGCGGCCCTGCTGAACAAATGCGTTGACGCGAAAGCGGCCGATGCCGGTTGGTGAAATCGCGAAATTACATTCCTTGGTGGCTTCAAACTCAGCCGTCTGCTTATCGGTCATGACCGAACGGGCAATTTCGCCGGTGTGCACTGGCGACAGGCTGGACTGCGATACGGGGGTCATCTTGCCGTCGATTTTCATCGCTGGCGGGAAACCTGCCGTTAAAAACAGATCCGATGCTTTTTTGACCAACATTGCGCGCAGCAATTCGTGGACAAATTTAAGGGCTTGTTCGCGTTCCATGAAATTTCCTTACGACATTTAGACGAGCGACTGAATTTTCAGCGCGGCTTGCGGAGAGTTTTTGAAGCGGCCTTCAGAACCAACGTGCAGACGAAAGTGCCCCTGAGCGACAATTCAATAGGCGCAATATCCCAGGCAACAACGTACGTTACACGAATTTAGCCGAACGAGTCTTTGTTGGCCGCTTTGCCGCGCGCTTCTGCCACCGTGATGACGTTGCGTCGCACCAGATCAGCCAAACACTGATCCATGGTTTGCATGCCCAGCGCCTGCCCGGTCTGGATCGCGGAATACATCTGCGCGACCTTTGCTTCACGGATCAAATTTCGGATCGCGGGCGTGCCGACCATGATTTCATGCGCGGCCACGCGACCGGTGCCATCTTTGGTTTTACACAACGTTTGCGAAATCACGGCGCGCAAGCTTTCCGATAACATCGAGCGGATCATTTCCTTTTCCGCAGCGGGAAACACGTCAATAATGCGGTCGACCGTTTTGGCCGCCGAACTCGTGTGCAAGGTGCCGAACACCAAATGGCCCGTTTCAGCGGCGGTCATGGCCAGCCGAATTGTTTCCAGATCGCGCATTTCGCCCACCAGAATAATGTCCGGATCCTCACGCAACGCGGAGCGCAATGCGTTCGAAAACGATAGCGTATGCGGGCCGACTTCGCGCTGGTTAATCAAACATTTTTTGGATTCGTGAACAAACTCAATCGGATCTTCCACCGTCAGAATATGGCCGTATTCACTGTTGTTGATGTAATCGACCATCGCTGCCAGCGTGGTGGATTTGCCCGAGCCGGTCGGGCCGGTAACCAACACCAGGCCACGCGGCTGGTTTGAGATTTCCTGAAAACTTTTTGGCGCATTCAATTCTTCCAGAGACAACACCTTGGATGGAATCGTCCGCATCACCGCGCCGGCACCGCGCTGCTGCACAAATGCGTTCACGCGGAAGCGCGCCAGGTTCGGGATCTCGAATGAAAAATCACATTCCAGGTTCTCCTCGTACTGTTTGCGTTGCCCGTCATTCATGATGTCGTACACCATGCCGTGCACATCGTCATGCGTGAGCGAGGGCACGTTGATCCGGCGCACATCGCCATGCACACGAATCATCGGCGGCAGTCCGGCTGAGAGGTGCAAATCTGACGCCTTGTTTTTGACCCCAAAGGCCAGAAGTTCTGCGATTTCCATTTATACTTTCTCTAGAGTTTTAGCGTGTACTTCAGCGTGCATGCCAGCTCAACAACGGCAGATTTCTGCGCCACTCCGCTCGATGTTACCGAAGCCCATCATGCCGCCCATAAAAATGTGTCGAACAAAACCCGTTTTTTACGGCGTCTTTCCCAGCTGATTATGTCCCCAATCAAAGCGAACTTGCAACACATTCAGCGCGAGATCGAGCAGGCAGCCGAGCGCGCCACCGAACACTCAATAGGCCCTAAAACGACCCTACAGAATGCGCCCCGCGTGCCGATATCGCTGATTGCGGTTTCTAAAACCAAGGCCGGCGCGATGGTGCGCGAGGCATTTGCGGCGGGACAACGTTTATTTGGAGAGAACTATGTCCAAGAAGGCATTGCCAAAATTGCCGAACTCGCCGATCTGCGGGCGCAGGGCATTGAGTGGCATTTCATCGGCCCGCTGCAAAGCAACAAGGCAAAACTGGTGGCGCAGCATTTTGATTGGGTGCACGGCGTTGACCGATTGAAAATTGCTGAAGCGCTCGCCAGAAACCGCGTGGAGTTGGGCGGTTCTGACTGCGAGCCACTCAACATTTGTATCCAGGTCAACGTCAGCGGCGAAGCCAGCAAAGCCGGTGTCGCCCCGGACGAAACGTTGACCCTCGCAAAACAAATTATCGCGCTGACCGGAATCAAGCTGCGCGGCCTGATGACCATTATCGAGAATACCCCCGACGAGGCCACGCAGCGCACACAATTTGCAGAGCTACGAATACTTCTGGAACAGCTTGTTGCCAACGGCATTGCAATAGACACACTATCAATGGGCATGTCGCAAGATTTTCGTGTGGCGATTGCCCAGGGTGCAACCATGGTCAGAATCGGTTCTGCGATTTTTGGTGCCCGCGATAGTGCAACGGTTGGTAAACCTGACGGGGCGGTGGGTGCTGAAAAATGATGAGACCAGAACCATGAAAATCAGTTTTATCGGCGGCGGCAATATGACGCAGGCTATTTTAGGCGGGCTTATTGGCGGCGGCTATGCGGCCCACGATTGCTTCGTGGTTGAGCCGATGGAGGCGGCGCGAGCCAAGCTGGCATCACATGGCGTTGCTTCCAGCGAGGTCTGGGATCGTCGCGCGCTGGAGGCAGATGTGATCCTGCTGGCGGTGAAGCCGCAAATGATGCGGGCGGCGGTCGCGCCGATGGCGGGGGCGTTAGGCACCCAACTAGTGATTAGTATTGCGGCCGGAATTCGCACCGGGGATTTGTCGCATTGGTTGGGCGACATGAAAGACGGTTATGAGCGCATCGTGCGCGCCATGCCGAATACGCCTGCGCTGGTACACGCAGGCATTACCGGTCTCTACGCAATGCCGTTGGTGGCCGCCAGCCAGAAAACATCGGCTGAAGCATTATTGGGTTCCGTTGGTAAAACGGTCTGGTTTGAGGACGAGAAAATGCTGGATGCGGTCACCGCCGTTTCCGGCAGCGGCCCAGCTTACGTTTTTTACTTTATCGAGGCGCTCGAATCCGCCGCCCTTGAGTTGGGCTTCGATGCCGATGCCGCGCGATTATTTGCGTTGGAAACATTCGCTGGTAGCAGCAAGCTGGCGCGGATGAGTGCGGAATCGCCCGCGACATTACGCGCCAATGTCACCTCAAAGCGCGGCACCACCGAGCGCGCCCTTGAGGCCTTTGACCACGCGCAATTGAAATCAAAATTTATTGACGGGGTTAAAGAGGCTGCCCAGCGCAGTGCGGAGTTGGGTAAGGAGCTGGGCAGCGCTAGCGAAGTTGGCGCAGTTGGCGATAAATTAGCTACAAATAAAATGGAAGCAAAATAATGCTGCGAGAAACAATGGTCTTTGTGCTGGAAACGGTCATCAATTTATTTGCGCTGGCCGCGCTGATGCGTTTTTATGCGCAGGCATTTCGGGCGTCGTTTCGCAATCCGATTGCGCAATTTATTGTTGCGCTGACTGACTGGGCGGTCAAGCCTTTGCGGCGCGTGCTGCCGAGCATGATGGGTCTTGATACCGCATCGTTTGTGGTGGCGTGGCTCACGTTGATCGTGCTGTGGTGGGCGATCTTGATGATTCTGCAATTGGCCGAAATGACCAACCCGTTGTTCTGGCCAGGCTTGGCGGCGTTATCCATCGTCAAGCTGCTGAAGCTGTCGATCTATCTGTTGATTGGCGTGGTTATTGTGCAGGCGGTGCTGTCATGGGTGAGTCCATATCACCCGATGCAGCCGTTTTTCGACGCACTCTCGCGGCCATTTCTGCGGCCCTTGCGGCGCATTATCCCGCTGATAGGCGGGGTGGATTTATCGTCGCTGGTGCTGCTGATATTCCTGCAAATCCTGCTGATGTTGCCGATTGTGTTTTTAGAGGCCGAAAGCTTCCGCATGATGCGAGGGCTAGCATTGATATAAATTTCGAAGTAAGCTTACAGGCCGTGGTTGCGTAACTGGTTCAATAAGTGGTTGCATAAGTGATGTGCGCTCTAGGGATTTTGCGCTCAACAACCGCGTCTCCGTAACTGGTACGCACGATAGCCTGATGGTGGATAAACGTGGATAGACGTGGATAGACGTGGATAACAACGCCCAAGCCGTTAATCGTTTCGAATCTGAAATCGTCCGCTATAACCGCTGGCGCGAGGATCTGTCGGGCGCCGTCCATGAATATCACGATTGGCTGGAACGCACCAACCAGATCGATATCGGTCAATCGGTGCGCTTCTATGACTTGCTCGAGACTCTAAGCCGGGGCCGGCTTATGATTGCATTTCTGGCGGAATTTTCGCGCGGAAAGTCGGAGCTGATCAACGCGCTGTTTTTTTCGAGTTTCAAGGAACGCCTGCTGCCGTCGGACGTAGGGCGCACTACCATGTGTCCGACCGAAATTTTTCACGATCCCAGTGAAGAGCCTTATCTAAAGCTGTTGTCGGTTGAAACACGTTATCGCGATGAATCTATTTCCCAATTGAAAGGCATGCCGGTCGAGTGGTCAAAAATTCGACTGAATGTAAACGACGCGGCGTCGATGCGTCAGGCCATGACCTCGCTTTCCGACACTAAACGTGTTTACGCGCTGGATGCCCGAATGATGGGGCTGATCCCCATGTTCGATGATTCCGGATTAGGCCCGACAGAAGAGGATATTGTGGAAGTTCCGGCGTGGCGTTACGCGATGCTGAATTATCCCCACCCCTTGCTGACCAATGGCTTGTCGGTGCTGGATACGCCGGGATTGAATGCGCTGGGGCTGGAGCCCGAGCTCACGCTGTCGACCCTGCCCAATGCGCAAGCGGTGCTATTTTTGCTTGGCATTGATACCGGCGTAACAAAAAGTGATTTGGAAATTTGGGAGCGCTACGTCAAGGTCGCACAGCCTGCTAAGATCGCGGTGCTCAACAAAATCGATCTGATGTGGGACGAGCTGAAGACCCTGCCGGAGATCAAGGCGGGCATGGCGCGGATGGTCGACACCACCAGCCGCGCGCTCAATCTTGCGCCGGAAAAAGTATTCACCGTGTCGGCGCAAAAGGCGCTCGTGGGGCGGATTAAAAACGACGTCGATATGATTTCACGTTCGGGCATTGAGCGGCTTGAGCAGTTTCTGGCCAATGAAATCATTCCCATCAAACGCCAGTTGCTGGCCAAATCCGTGAGTATGGAAATCGGTGCCATGATGAGTAACAGCCATCAAAGCTGCACCCAAAAGCTGGCGGCAAATCTAAAGCAAGTCGAAGAGCTGAACGGGCTCGCCGGCAAGGGGCGCCATCTGGTGAGCAAGATGTGGCAACAGGTATCTGCCGAGAAAGAAGCTTACAACGCTGCCTTAACCGAGTATAAGACTCAGCGTTCCGCATTCAATGCCAAGCGCAATGCGCTGATTGAAGCGTTTAATCCGGCCAGGCTGGATATCGCCTGCGCGCGCAGTTTGGAGGCCGTCAATGGCTCATGGACCACGCCGGGCCTGACGCGTGGGATGCGTGAAATCATCCGTTCAATCAATGTTGAGTTCAATGTCTGCTCGCATGCGGGCGAAGATATTCTGCGGCTGATGGAAAACGTCTACAACACTTTTCACGAGCGTTTTAAATTTGAAAAAATGGACATGCCCCCGCTGGATTTTGAAGCATCGCGGATGAAACTGAAGTTGTTGGTGTACGAGACCGAGCAGTTCTGCAAGGATCCGGTCAATATCGTGATGACCGAAAAGCGTTACATGGTGCGGCGGTTTTGGCGGATGCTGGTTGATCAAAGTCGCCAGATATTTAGCGAGGCGCGCGCTGAAACCGAGCGCTGGCTGCAAATGGTACCGTTGCCCTTGGAAACGCGTATCAAGGATCACAAAGCCCAGCTTGAGGCACGCTTGACATCACTGGGCTCGATCAACGATCGGGGCGGTGTGATGCAGGCCGAATTGCATAAGCTTCAGGGACAGCGGCGCACTCTGGAAGATGAGCTGCAACTCATCAGCCGCCTGGTCGCGAAAATGCGCGATATTGGCTCAGTGCCTAAAACCGAACCTACGGCTTGATTCGGATTCAGGGTTGTTCAGTCGACTGCGGGGTAAGTCAAACCTGTGGATCTAACCTGACCTGTGTCCACCCTAAACTAGAATCACATCAAACTGTTCCTGCGTGTACGAGGTCTCGACGGATAGTGAGATCGGCTTTTTAATAAAATCTTCCAGCATCATCATGCTTTGCGATTCCTCATCGAGAAACCGGTCAATCACGGTCTGGGAGCCCAAGATGCGGAATTCCTTGGCGTCAAATTGCCGGGCCGAACGGGTGATTTCGCGCAGCACTTCATAACATACCGTTTGCGCAGTTTTAATCTCGCCGCGACCTTTGCAGGTGGGGCAAGCTTCGCACAGAATATGCGCCAGGCTTTCGCGGGTGCGCTTGCGCGTCATCTCGACCAAGCCCAGATGCGAAAACCCGTTGACCGTCACGCGGGTTCGGTCACGCGCGAGTGATTTCTTGAATTCAGTGAGCACCGCATTTTTATGCTCGTCGTTATCCATGTCGATAAAATCAACGATGATAATGCCGCCCAAATTACGCAGGCGCAGTTGTCGCGCAATTGCCTGTGTCGCCTCCAGATTGGTTTTGAAAATAGTGTCATCCAGGCTGCGGCCGGATACAAACGCGCCTGTGTTTACATCCACCGTGGTTAGCGCTTCAGTCTGGTCGACGATCACGTAGCCGCCAGATTTCAGATCGACCCGCCGTGACAGCGCCAGCTCTATTTCATCCTCGATGCCGAACAAATCGAACAACGGTCGCTCGCCGGTGTAATGCTCGAGAATGCTCAACGATTTTCGTGAGTAATGCTCGGCGAATTCCTGAAGGCGCGCATGGGTTTCGCGGGAATCGACAATGATGCGCTCTGTGTCCGTAGTGACCAAATCCCGTAGCGCGCGCATGGTTAGATCCAGATCCTGATACAACACAGATTGCGGTGCAGCGATTTTGGATTTTTCCACAATACCGCGCCATAGCTTGATCAGATAAGCGATGTCGGCGGTGAGTTCTTCATCGGTCGCGGCCTCCGCTACCGTGCGAACAATAAACCCACCGGCTTCGCCCTCGGGCATCAGCTCATGCACCTTCTCGCGCAAATGCACGCGCTCCGCTTCGTCTTCAATGCGCTGAGAAATTCCGATGTGATGGTCGCCCGGCAAATAAACCAGCAGGCGGCCCGCGATCGATACCTGCGTCGACAGCCGTGCGCCCTTGCTGCCGAGCGGATCCTTGATCACCTGAACCACCAGCGTCTGGCCCTCATGCAACAGTTTTTCTATTGGTTTTTGCTCGACCGCCTTATCCCCATTCTTATCGCCGTTTTTATCGTTGTGCTTGTCGTTGTGTTTATTACCCGACCATAAATCCGCGACATGTAAAAATGCCGCCCGCGACAAACCAATATCAATAAAAGCCGACTGCATGCCCGGCAACACCCGCCCGACGCGGCCCAGATAAATATTGCCGACCAGCCCACGATTTGAAACGCGTTCCATGTGCAGTTCCTGCACCGCGCCTTGCTCCATGATCGCCACGCGCGATTCCTGCGGCGTAACGTTGATTAGGATCTGTTCGTTCAAAAGACCACCCCGCGAAGTTATCAAACATGTTTCAGCGAGTGTACCGTACGCCGCGTTGCGGTTGCACGCGTGTTGCGGTGCCTATGGCGGGTAGTAGCCGCGTGTGCAACTAACTAGATATTTTGATGAGTAAACACTAGCACTGGAGGAGCGTACGGCGCATTTGTGGTCGGAATGGCCCGCCCATTGGGGGTTTATAAAAATGAGAATTTTCCGTGTTGGTAGGGCGGCGAGTCGCGACGAATAAAAGCAGCTTAGGCTTCATTCTCCCGAATTCGTGAGCTCGCGGGTTTAGCTGACTGTAGTTGCCAAGCGGTGGCTCTATGTTAGTTTCACCGGTATATTCGACTTATGCGAAACGAGTCCTCAGGCGATACGGCAACAAATACCTTACATTGCGAGATGGCCGGGCTTTTTGCCGCCTTTCTCCCGCCGGAGGTTGCCGCCCGCTTTTGCGAGCTTCTCTCTCTGAAGCCTGCGCGCTGGCACAAGATCGACCCTTGGAAAGTATGGCAACTCGTTGGTTCCGGAGGCGTGCAGGAATGGAACGGTGGTTATGAAAGCCTATTACGCAGCCAGCCATTTTCTCATTGGGTTGAAACACCCGTTACGGTCCTAAGATGTGGCCATGACGACCCAGCAATATATAGGCTCCCGATGCGCGAGGCGCTGACCGGCAAGGCTGCTCTGCTGGAAGGGTTTATTTCGGTGGTACCTGCCAAGTTGGGCGTTGCGAAAAATCATGATGGAATGCTCTGCTTGCTATCGCAATAAGAGGCTAGGTTTAACGAAACGAAGCTCGAGCCATAACTTGCAGCTCATTCATTTTCAAATTTTACAATTTCTTTAGAAGAGCTTTTCGTCGCTTACAAAACTACTCCGACCTTTTTTAGCAACACCGCCGTTTCATGCAGCGGCAATCCCATCACGCCCGTATAACTGCCGCGAAGCTCGACAATCCATTTTGCGGCGTGCCCCTGAATCGCATAGGCACCTGCTTTATCCATCGGTTCACCGGTGTCGATGTAGTGTTTAATTTCGGCGGCAGATAGCTTCGCGAAGGTCACTTGGCTTACCGAGAGTGCCGCGTGGGTTTCATGCTCATACGAGACCGACAATGCCGTTAAAACCTCATGGGTTTGGCCGGACAATAGGGACAAAATTCGGGTCGCATCTGCTACGTTTTCGGGTTTGCCAAATATTTCATCGTTGAACGTCACGGTGGTATCAGCGCTGAGGATCGGGCGCGGGGGCAGCTTGCGCGCTTGCACCACGCGCGCCGCCGCGTCGCTCTTTAGACGCACCACGCGCTCTACGTAGTCGCGCGGTTTCTCATTCGCTAGCGGGGTTTCGTCGACATCAATCCTTAACGATTGCTCGCGCACCATCAGCAGTGAAAAGTGCACGCCGATCTGTTTCAACAATTCGCGTCGGCGCGGGCTTTTGGAAGCAAGATAGATTTGTTGTGGTGCGTTACCCATGTTCGAATTATTCTCGGTGATAGGGATGATTTTCAGTGAGCGACCAAGCGCGATAAAGCTGCTCGACCAATATCAATCTCGCGAAACCATGCGGAAGTGTACAGCCGGAAAGTGCGATTGTCTTTTTTGCAATTTGCTTCAGCGCTGGGTCCAGCCCGTCCGCGCTACCGATCACAAAACACGGACTCACGCCATTGGCCATCCACGATCTTAACCATCCCGCCAGCTCGGTAGTTTTGACCATTGCACCGCGCTCGTCGAGCACGATGAGTTCAGAGCCTTTGGGAATAGAAGCCTTTATGCGTGCGGCTTCCAGCGCTAAAACCTTTGGAATCGCCCGGCTGGCGCGGTCTTCTGGTTTTAACTCGATTAAGTCGATGCGTGATTCGGCGGGCATGCGCTTGGTATATTCGTCAATGCCGGCCTGAACCCAGGACGGCATTTTGTGCCCCATGGCAATAATGTGAAGTTTCAAATTCGCGATTGCGCTTTGACCAAGGTGCTAGACGCTGTTAAGCGTTTTATGGCCCGCTCAACGGCGGCGCGCACCTGACGCGGCGCGGTGCCGCCAATATGATCTCGGCTGGCAAGCGAACCTTCCAAGGTCAACACTTGATACACGTCTTCGCCAATCAGCGCCGAAAAGTTCTGTAGTTCGGCGAGCGACAAATCTGCTAAATCCTTGCGCGCGGTTTCTGCTGTTTTTACTGCGTGTGCAACGGCCTCATGCGCATCACGAAACGGTAAGCCTTTTTTGACCAAGTAATCGGCCAGATCGGTCGCCGTGGCAAACCCTTTCAGCACCGCGGCCCGCATGTTTTCCGGCTTGACCTGAATTCCGCCGGCCATGTCAGCGATCAGCGTCAGCGAATCGCGCACGGTGTCGACGCTGTCAAACAGCGGCTCTTTATCTTCTTGGTTATCTTTATTGTAGGTCAGCGGCTGACCCTTCATCAGCGTGAGCAGTGCCACCAGATGGCCGTTAACGCGTCCCACCTTGCCGCGCACCAATTCGGCCACATCGGGGTTTTTTTTCTGCGGCATGATCGATGAGCCGGTGCAAAACCGATCAGCCAAATCGATGAACGCAAAATTTGGATTCATCCAAATAATCATCTCTTCACAAAACCGCGAAAGATGGGTCATTACCAAGCTACCGGCTGCCACAAACTCGATGGCGAAATCGCGATCCGATACCGCATCCAACGAATTTTCACACACGCCGTCGAAGCCTAATTCGGCGGCAACAAATTCGCGATCAATCGGAAACGTGGTGCCGGCCAACGCGGCTGCGCCCAGTGGCAGGCGATTCATGCGCTGTCGCACATCGGCCATCCGCGCTTCATCCCGCGACAGCATTTCTACATAGGCCATCAGGTGGTGCCCAAACGTGACTGGCTGTGCCACTTGCAAATGCGTGTAGCCGGGCATGACCGTATCCGTGTGCTGCGCGGCTAAATTAACGAAGGCCAGTTGTGTCGAGCGCAGCAGCATTATGATTTGGTCGATCTCGCCACGCAGCCACAGCCGGATGTCGGTCGCCACCTGATCGTTGCGCGAACGTCCGGTATGCAAACGCTTGCCCGCGTCGCCGATCAGAGCGGTGAGTTTCGCCTCGATATTCATGTGCACGTCTTCGCGATCAATCGACCAATCGAATCGCTGTGCGCGGATTTCTGCCGCGATTTCAGCCATGCCGCGCTCGATGTCTCCTAAATCTTTCGCGGTCAGCACGCCCACTTTGGCAAGCATTTTTGCGTGGGCAAGCGAGCCCCGAATATCAACTTCTGCCAGGCGTTTGTCAAAGGTGACGGAGGCGGTGAAGCGCTTGACCAACTCACTGACTGGTTCATCAAAACGGGCAGACCAGCCCGACGGACCTTGAAAAGATGAGGACATGATGACTTGTATTTTTGGTTAGAAATCGCGCAGAATCAGGTGACAATAACGATTTGATGCTGATACTCGCGTGCTTTCACGAGGTGATGCAGTAAAAAATGAGGACGAATGAGTATAGTGCAACCGTCGACCACTGATGCTGCGCCAGCGCAGGCGCCGCCGCTCCAAGCCACCGCGCGCCTGCCTAATTTTTGTAATCTGGGCATCATGCTGCGTTTGCTCGTGATCATCAATTTGCTGTGCATCGCCGCCGCCGTGTTGCGCGCCGATCAGTTGCGCGAGGTATGGCGGCAGTTTTTAATGATCTCCGCCGTTGCGCAGCCGGTGATCATCGTGTCACTGCTGCTGGGCTGCGCGTTGCGACGCGTTCTAGCGAAGTTGAATTATCCGCTTGCGGTGGCATTGTTGCTGCTGATCGAGACGCTCGTGGCACTGCTGTTTCGGTGGTGGTTGGAGCTTATTTCGCCGTTCGATCAACCGATTCAGCTATGGCAGTACGCATTCTTTTTTGTGTTTGCGACCGCTGTGGCGCTGCTGTATTTTGACCTGCGCGCACGAGCATTGTCACCGGCGCTGACCGAAGCGCGGTTGCAGGCTTTGCAAGCGCGGATTCGCCCGCATTTTTTGTTTAATTCGATGAACGCGGTGCTGTCGCTCATCCGCTCCGAACCAAAACGCGCCGAGCGGATGTTGGAGGATATGTCCGAGCTGTTTCGTGTGTTGATGGCCGATAACCGCAAGCTCACGCCGCTGGCAGACGAACTGATGCTATGCCGCCGGTATCTGGAAATTGAGCAAATTCGTCTGGGCGATCGACTGGTGGTGAATTGGCAGGTTGATGCAATGCCAATGGACGCGCTGGTGCCGCCACTGAGTTTGCAGCCGCTGGTCGAGACTGCGGTTTATCACGGCATCGAGCCGCGTGATTC
>JBBRZG010000054.1:0-23012 GCA_038236905.1 Burkholderiales bacterium | reverse complement strand
ATCGCATTTACTTCTTCCACGGTGGTGTCGCGTGCGGCAATGAAGCTTAAATCGACCAGTGATACATTGATCGTTGGCACCCGAATCGCATAACCATCCAACTTGCCGTTCAGCTCCGGCAGCACCAGTCCGACTGCCACCGCAGCGCCGGTTTTGGTCGGGATCATCGACATCGTGGCCGAGCGTGCGCGGCGCAGATCCTCATGCATCACATCGGTCAAAACCTGGTCGTTGGTATAGGCATGCACAGTGGTCATCAGGCCATTCACCACCCCGATTTTGTCGTTCAGCGGCTTGACCAGCGGTGCCAGACAGTTGGTCGTGCAGCTGGCGTTAGAAATCACCGTCATTGCGCTGGTCAGCACGTTTTCGTTGACACCGTAGACGACCGTTGCATCCACATCTTTTCCGCCGGGTGCTGAAATGATGACTTTCTTGGCGCCACCCTTGATGTGGGCGGAGGCTTTCTCTTTGGTGGTAAAAAATCCGGTGCACTCCAGCACCACATCCACATTTAAATCGCCCCATGGGATTAAGGCCGGATCGCGCTGGGAAAATACCTTGATTTTGTCGCCATTGACGATCAGAAATTCGCCTTCAACCGCGACCGTGCCGGGAAACTTGCCGTGTGCCGTGTCATAGCGCGTGAGATGAGCGTTTGTCTCGACCGGCCCTAGGTCGTTGATCGCGACAATCTGAATATCGTGCTTGGGTTTGCCTGCCACCGCGCCTTCATAGTGAGCGCGGAGAATGTTGCGGCCGATGCGGCCATAGCCATTGATGGCAACGCGAAGTGTCATTTTATTTTCCTGGGAGCGAGTGTTAAGAGCGTGGTTGAAAACATGTCGTGCTAATTTTACCGCATTGCAGCATTCTGAGAAAAACCCCCCGGACTGCCCCTCTGGTCAGTTGGGTGCACCGTGGCGTATCTATTCAGCTATTCTTCCGCTTATGAAAAAAATTGTAATTGCCAGTAATAACCCAGGCAAGCTGCGCGAGTTCGCAGAACTTTTGAAGACGTTTGATCTTGTCGCTGTTCCGCAAAGCACATTGGGCGTCAGTGAGGCGGAGGAACCGTTCGCGACGTTTATCGAAAATGCGCTCGCCAAAGCGAGGCATGCCTCACGCGCCACCGGTCTGCCAGCGTTGGCGGATGATTCCGGGATTTGTGTGCCTGCGCTGGGCGGTGCGCCGGGTGTGAAATCGGCAAGATTCGCTACGGCAACGGACGCAAGCCCAAGATCCGATGCGCGCAACAACGAAAAGCTCGTCGCCGCAATGCAGGGTGTTGTTGATCGCCACGCTTTTTATTACGCGGCACTCGTATTGATTCAGCATGCAGACGATCCCCATCCCGTCATCGCGGACGGCGCGTGGCATGGCGAAATTGTGGCTGAGGCGCGTGGCGCGGGCGGCTTTGGTTACGACCCGCATTTCTATCTGCCGCAATACGGCTGCACGTCCGCCGAGTTGCCAGCCGAGGTGAAAATTCGTGAGAGCCATCGCGGTATTGCGATGCGCGACCTTGCCAAGAAACTGGCACAGTTTCGACCATGAGTGGAATTTCAAACGCCAGCACAGGCAACGCTTCGCAGCCAGTTATGCTTGGATTAGCGCGCCAGACAAGCCTTTCAATGTTGCCGCCCCTGTCGATCTATATTCACATCCCTTGGTGTGTTCGCAAATGCCCCTACTGCGATTTCAATTCCCATGAATCGAAAACCGCCATTCCCGAGCAGCAATACATTGATTGCCTGATTTCAGATCTGGATTACACCTTGCCGAAGATTTGGGGGCGACGCGTGTACTCGATTTTTTTTGGCGGCGGTACCCCGAGTTTATTTTCTGCACGCGGCATAGACACGATTCTCGCCGCGGTCCGCGCCCGCGTCACTCTCGATTCAGAAGCCGAGATTACGCTGGAGGCGAATCCCGGCACCTTTGAAGCTGAAAAATTTCGCGGCTTTCGCGATGCAGGTGTAAACCGGCTCTCGATCGGCATTCAAAGTTTTAACGCGGCGCATTTGCAAGCGTTGGGCCGCGTTCATAACGACCAAGAGGCCCGGCGCGCGATCGATATCGCGCAGCAAAATTTTGACAATATCAATCTTGATGTGATGTTCGCGCTGCCGAATCAAACGTTGGCTGAATGCGAAGCAGACATTGACGCAGTACTTTCATTCAACACCAGTCACCTATCGATTTACCATTTGACGCTGGAGCCAAACACGCTGTTTCACCGCTTCCCGCCGCCGTTGCCGGATGATGACATTGCCGCTGATATGCAAGACATGATCGAAGCGAAATTGAGCGCCGCCGGCCTCGATCAATATGAAACTTCTGCCTATGCCAGGCCCGGCAAGCGCTCAAAACACAATATGAATTATTGGCAATTCGGCGATTACGTCGGCATTGGCGCGGGCGCGCACGGCAAGATTTCATACCCTGATTCTGCGCGTGGCATCACCCGCGAAGCGCGATTCAAGCAACCGAAAAACTATATGGAAAAAGCGGCGCTAGGCCTGAGCAACGAAGAGGAAAAAATGGTCAGCGTCGCAGAATTGCCATTTGAATTTATGTTGAACGCGTTGCGCATTAATGGAGGCTTTGCAAACGCTTTGTTTGTAGAACGTACCGGCTTGCCGATCTCGGCGATCTCTCGCGAGCTGGAAAAGGCAACTTCACTGGGCCTGATTGAGCGCGATCATTTGCACGTCAAGCCCACGGCAAAGGGGCGGCTTTTCTTAAATGATTTGTTGGAACTATTTTTGCCGAAACTCTAGCGCTGAAGCGGTATTAAGGGCATTTTTGCTTGAAGAAGTCCGCTGGTATTGCACCTCATTATTTTACGGCACTAAGCCAGCGTGAGCCTCGATGCCGGGATTGACTGAAGCAGCATTAACGATAAAAGGAAAAATGGCATGCTGATTTTATGGGGGCTCTTCTGGGGAGCGGTATTTGGCGGGGCGTTGGGACGTGACGCTTTTTTTAGCAGCTTTCTGGGCGGATTTTGGGGGCTGCTCGCAGGCGTAAGCCTGCAACTCATCATCAGCTCGAAACTGAAAAAATCGGTGGCCGATGCCCAGCGGGCACTCGCTGCCGCCTGGGACGCAGAAGAGGCGAGAAAGCAAAAAGCGGGGCGCCTCGCCGGCCAGAGTAGTGTGAACACATCAATGCAAACCGCCGCGCAAGCCGCGCCTCAGTCAAGCCAACCCGCCGCTACGACGGCAGCTACCACTGTCGAGGCGCGCCCCGGCAATATCGATAGTGTGCCACTCGTTGCGCCCCCCATTGCGCCCCCTATTGCCCCCCCAGCACCCGCGACGCTCATACAAGGCATCGCCACCGATTTGACCCCATTGTTTAATCCCGATGGCACTCTGGCGGCGCAACGAAAGCCGATTCTTGAGAATGCCACATTAGGCACTGTCCAAGACGCGACAAAGCGCGTAGGCCAGCGAGCAGCGCAGCGGGCACCAGTATCGAGAGAACCGGACATATTTGAGCGCGGTGTTGTGGCCGCAAAGAACTGGCTATTTGGCGGCAACACAGTTGTTCGTATTGGTATCGTGGTGCTGTTTTTAGGCCTACTATTTTTGGCGAAATATGCCGTTGATAATGCGCTCGTGCCGATTGAAATTCGCTTGGCTGCGATCAGTCTTGCGGCAGTGGCGCTTTTGGTGGTGGGCTGGCGAACCAAGGTGAGTCGGCCCGGCTATGGGCTGACGTTGCAGGGCGCTGCGGTGGCGGTGTTGTATCTGACGATTTTCGCAGCGTTCAAGCTCTATCACCTGATTGATCCCACCTTCGCCTTCGCGGTCATGGTGGCGGTGTGCGCACTATCGACAGCGCTGTCGCTACTGCAAAATTCTCGCGCGATGGCAATCATCGGCTTCACCGGCGGTTTTCTGGTGCCGCTTTTACTATCGACGGGCGGCGGTAGCCATATCGCGCTATTTTCGTACTACACCTTGCTTAACGTTGCGGTACTCATCATCGCTGGTTTCAAGGCGTGGCGGGCGCTGAGTGTGATTAGTTTTGTGCTCGGTTTTGGCATTGCCAGTGCGTGGGCGCAGGAGCGCTATCAGCCGATTTACTACGGCAGCTGCCAATTATTCTTATTTCTGAATTGGGCAATATACATTGCGATCGCTTTACTTTATGCGAACCGTCGTGATGCTACAAATTCTGATCCTTCAGCCGCGGCCAGAGGCATAGGCTATGTCGATGGCACTCTGCTATTTGGCATGGCGCTGGTGGGTTTTGGCTTGCAGGCTGCGATGGTTCGCGCCACGCCTGAATTGATTCGTTATGCGAGCGCGTTCTCCGCGCTTGTTACTGGTGGCGCATACCTTGCGCTCGCGCTGTGGCAAGCTGGGCGCGCACGCGGCGGTGCTGCACCACGGTCGGCACTCTTGGCAGGTGAAAGTCTATTGGCGATTGGTGTCGGTTTTGCCACGCTCGCCATACCGCTGGCATTCGGTGCCGAAGTCACTGCCGCTGCGTGGGCCATCGAGGGGGCCGCAATTGTATGGGTAGGTTTGCGGCAAAAACGTTGGCTGGCGCGCGCGTTCGGTTTGGCACTACAACCTGTGGCGATGTGTACGTTTTACCTTGGCGTGTCCGGCGGCGCGTGGGAACCCGCGCGTGAAGTTTCTCAGTTCTTTTTGAACACGCAGTTTATGGGTCTGCTGCTGATTGCTGCGGGCGCAACCGTGATTGCGTGGGTATTGCGGCGCCAAAGCGTGGAAATTAAAAAAGTTGACGACGGCGAGGCGGTCGAAATTAACGAGCCGTCAGTTTTTCAACTCGCGTTCCTGCCCTTGGAACAATGGTTGGCACGCATCGCTTACCCGTACGCATTTTTGGTTTGGTGCGTGGCACTCGTTGGTGAAATCACCCGCAATCTCCCGTCTGTCAGCGCCAATGAGAATTATTTTTCAGCTTATCGGCTGTTGGTACCGGCTGCTGATCAGCCGCTGGTCTCGATGCTGGCGATATTGCTAAGTGCGGCGTTAAGTTTCGTCGTGGGCAGACGGCTTCGCTGGACCGCGGCGAGCTCAATGGCGACAGTTGCGACACCACTTCTCGCGCTGCTTGCCGCGATTTCGATCATCGATTCCGCTGCGGGATTCAACCGGATTGGCCTCTTCATTTGGCCGCTTGCGCTGATTATTCACTTGTGGCTGCTACGTGTGAGTGATGAAAAAAGAAATGAAATAAACGATGCTAATCGGCCTGGCAAATGGTTCGCAATTTGTCATGCGTTCACCGTCTGGATCGTGGTTATTCTGGGCGGAGGTGCGCTCGCCCGGCTGGTCACAGATGCTGATTTATGGCGCACCGCATGGGCATCAGTCACGTTGGTGATGGCCGCTCTTGCCGTGCTGGTGATGCTGATCGTGTGGGCCAAACGCGCCACCGCTGACGACACCGCGCCTGATCGTTGGCCGTTGTTACCTTATTTGCAAAGCTATATTTTTATAGCTGCCTTGCCATTGGTGGTGGGCACTTATTCAGGTGGACTGGCATTGGCGCTGTTTTCGAACGGCAATGCGGCACCGCTGCCGTATATTCCGCTGTTGAATCCCACCGAGATTACGGTTGCGCTAACGCTGATGGGCGGGGTCTCGTGGGTTCTGCTAATGCGACGATTAGAGATCGCGGGTTCGCTGAATTCAGCACTGGCCTCGAACCGAATTTGGATTCCGTATGTGGCGCTGGGCTTTGTATTTATCAACACGATCTGGCTGCGCATTTGCCATCAGTTTTTTGCAGTGCCGTGGAACGGCGAGAAACTTTTTGACTCATCGTTGGTACAGACTGGCTATGCGATTTTATGGTCCAGCATGGCGCTGGTCATGATGATTTCCGGGCATCGCCGCGCCCAGCGTGGGTTATGGATGCTAGGTGCTGCATTGCTCGGCCTGACCATTCTAAAATTAGGCGCGGTTGATGTGTGGAACCGCGGTGGTTTAGAGCGGGTGGTCGCGTTTATTGGTGTTGCTGTTCTTATTTTGATCATTGGCTATTTCGCGCCGTTGCCAGCGAATTCAAAATCGGAAGATGGCCTGGATCCTGACACCCAACCATCGGGAGATAAGCCATGAAGGCCAGCTCGGTTTTTTTAATTGGCGCCGCATTTGCGGCATTCCTCGTGCCGCACTCTAGCGACGGCGTATACGCACAAGCGCGATCAGAGCAAACCGGCAGACAGCATGCGTCGGGTGCAGAGTTGGTGGTTGCCTTAAGCGATATGGCGGCAACGATGCAAGTGCAACCTGCCGTCAGTGGCGGCTCGCTGCAGCGCATTCCCCTGCCCGCTGAACTCATGATGCACAGTCAATCGCCGAATCTCGCCGACCTCCGATTGTTCAACAGCAGCGGCGAACCCGTGCCTTTTGCGTTGCGTTTCAGCGATACCGAATCCATACCCGCCAGTACCAACAAAATTTCGCTGAAAGCATTTCCCATCCGTGATGGCGGTAGCGATAAGCCGTTGATATCGGGTAGCGCTGGTGTGCGTGTGGTCACACGCGGCGATGACATTAACGTGTTTGTTGACCGTGGTGCCGCGGCCGCGGGCCACGGCGGCGAAGAAATGGTGGTCGGCGCGCTGCTGGATGCGCGCTTGGTGGAGGGCGTGATGACGAGCATCGATTTCGACCTTGATCTGCCCGCCAATCAGGTCGTGCCGATCACAATCGAAGCGAGCAGCGATTTGTCCAGTTGGCAAACAATCGCGAATTACCGGTCCGTGTATCGTTTCAGTGATGCGGGTGGCCCGGTGCTGACGTCTATTGACTTGCAAGGCGGTGTAGAAATCAAGGGTCGCTATCTGCGGGTTACGTGGCCGCCGAAAAAAGCCGCCACAGCCGTCGCGATTCGTGGCGCAACACTGACGATGGAATCATTTCAACGCGTGCCTTATGCACAGCCGCGACGAGCGCTGGGCCCACCATTAGCTACAACGGCACGCAGCCAGGAATGGCAGCTGGGCTCGCCACTGCGGATACGCGCACTTGTACTCGCAACCGCGCAGACCGGCACGCTGCTTCCGATCACGGTACTGGGGCGCGACACTGACCAGCAGCCGTGGCGGCGTTTGGGAGAAACCGTCTTGTTTAATCTGGCCTTAACTGACGCGGTTAGCGGTAAGCAAATCATTTCAACTAATGAGCCGTTGTGGTTGGGGCGAGTATCGGTTCGTCAATTAAAAATAGAAGCGCCCACAAGTGCCGCCGCGATACCCGCGAATTTAATCGAGGCGTTCATTGAATATGACGCGCAAGAAATAATTGCGGCGGTTAAACCGGCCGAGGCGCTGATTGCGGGTGTTGGTGTTGCAGAGCGCGGAAGCGCTGATAACCGCGTGCAAAGCGTTGCTTTACCGTTGCGAACGGTGGTGCCTGATAACAGCAGGCAGCGCATCGCGTCACTGGCGCTGGTGGCCACGAGCGAAGCCGTGAAGTTTTATCCGGAACGACTTGCGTTAGACAATTCGCGCTTTTCGTTCGATCGAAAAAGTCTGATTTTATGGGGCTCGTTGCTATTGGGCGTGGGCGTATTGGCGGCCATGGCGTGGGCGGTCGTCAGACAACTGCGCGCAGCAAAATAACAACGCAAAAAATGCTTCTGATTTTTCAACCTGCGCCACTTGATTGGAGTGTTGAAAGAAGCTCGTCATAAAATTTGATCGGTCGCCAGTGCGGCGTTTCATTGCGGCTTGGCATGCGTTGTCATCCCATCTGTCACATTTTTATCATGTTTGTGTAGTAAAAATGATGGACTTGAGACGGTTCTTGAGTCGATGATAAATGCTCGTAAAAAGGATGCCCTATGCGCGATTTTGCCGAAAAGTTTTTTGCAACTCTTAAAGAGCAGCGCTGGGATGACCATCGCTATTACCATCACAGCCGGATCAATCAATCGCTGCATCTGATCAGCGCGCTGAGTTTTATCGGTGCGTATGCGCTGCTGTTTTCGGACCCCGCTGCGGCCGCGCTGCTGGCCTGGCTGGTGGCGATGGTGAGCCGTCAATCAGGGCACTTCTTTTTTGAGCCCAAAGATTATGATGAAGTGAATCAGGCGACCCACGAGCACAAGGAAGATATCAAGGTCGGCTATAACCTGCGGCGTAAGGTGGTGTTGATGGCTATCTGGGCGCTGTCTCCCGCAATACTTTATTTCAATCCGACCCTGTTTGGCATTTTCCCGATGCATCAGAATTTGGAAGAGTTTGTCCGACACATGGCGCACATCTGGCTCTTCTTGGGGTTTGCGGGATTGCTGTTTCGTACGCTGCATTTATTTTATTTGCAGGACGTGCAGACCGGCCTGGTATGGGCGACCAAAATCATTACCGATCCGTTTCATGACGTAAAACTTTACTACAAAGCGCCGCTGTATTTAATGCGCGGCGAGTTGATTGACCCGATGGGAATGAAGCCGCACGCTGCCTCCCACTCGCCTCACGCTTGAGCCTGCTCCGGCCATTAAAATCCCCTCGCGCTGCGGATGCCGAGGGGATTTTTATGCGGCTTGTTTTTTGTTATCGCTTAGTTCTAAAAACGGGTGGCGATCATTTCTTTGAGCACTCGACGTTTGATCGATTTGTTGGTCAACGCGGGATTAGACCACCACCAGCGATCGTTTTGCATCGCTTTCGCCGCGGCGATAAAGCGCGCCACGACGGCTTCAAAATCGGCATCAGTGTAGTTCAGACTGAAGATCAAGCGGCCGGTGCCGACCCAGCTCAGCGCCAGCCCCTCAGCGCGCAAATAGTATTGGAACATCCAGTTATAGCGCGAAGGCTGGGTGTAGAAAACCGTCCAGATCGAGGACATGTTCGCGATTTGGACTGGCAGTCCAGCGACCGTGAGTTGTGCGTTCAAACGCTGCGCGCGTCCATTCCAGCGTTCATCCAGCCCACGATAAATGTCGATAATTTTGGGGGTGTCAAGCTGCAACAAAAATTCGTTCATTGCCGTCATCACATACGGATGCGAATTGAAGGTGCCGCGCGCAAACGCAATATCGGCCGGACGATCATCGCGAAAGCGCTTCATCCAGTGAGCCTTGCCGCAAACAACACCCACGGGCAGCCCGCCGCCAAGGGTCTTGCCATACGTGACCATGTCGGCGTTCACGCCGAAATACTCTTGAGCACCGCCCGGTGCGAGCCTGAAGCCGACGAAAACCTCGTCAAAAATGAGCACAATATTTCGTTCGGTACACACCGCGCGCAGTTGCTTGAGCCAGGCGGTGTAAGCGGCGCGATCAAAACCCGCGCTTCGCGAGCTGTCCACCAACGTCGAATCACCGGGCGCCCCTTTGTTCGGATGCAGCGCTTGCAACGGATTGACCAGCACGCATGCGATGTCCGTGCGATTGCGCAACACTCTAAGCGAATCATCATCCATTTCTTTAAGTGTGTAGGTCTCACGCGCCGGAATCGGATTGCCTACCCCGGGCTGCACATCGCCCCACCAGCCGTGATAGGCCCCGCAAAATCTGACCAAATGCGAACGTTTGGTGTGATAGCGCGCGAGCCGCACTGCCTGCATCACAGCCTCGGTGCCGGACATATGGAACGAGACCGCATCAAGCCCGGATATTTGTTTGAGACGCTCGACGTTATCGGCCACCACCGGATGATAGCCGCCCAATACCGCGCCCAGTGCGGTGGCGCGTTCGAAGCCGCGGGCCAAACAGGATTTATAAAAATCGGTGCCGAACACATTTACGCCATACGAGCCCGCCAGATCATAAAAAATATTGCCATCGCAATCGGTAACTGTCACGCCATCAGACGCACTCAGGAAAGCACCTGCCTTAAGCTGGGTGCGAACCAGATTACGGTATTGAAATGGCACCCGATAGTGGCTGGTGAATTCAAGATCGGGAATGCTGTCGGCAATATCGTTGGTCATCGCCACTGTGTTGGCGAATCGTTCGCGATAGAGCGTGGTCAATCGGCTGAAGGCGGCACGGCGCAAGGCGGCAATCGCATCCGGCGCGTCGTCAGAGCGAAAAAAGCGTTCATCCTCGTATTCGTAAAACGGCACCTGCGCCGCGAATCGTCGTGCCATACGCGAGTGGCCGGTGAGCGAAGGGTGCTTGGCCTTCGACAGCTGCAGGCGCTGAATCAATTTCGGCAAGGTGCCCGCCAACGCTACCGCCCCCGCGGCTACCAGAACAAAATTTTCATCCATGATTTTCTTTCGTCGTCTGTAAATCATAAAACCCAAGCTAGAAACTAAGACAGAAAAGTTACCGCCTGATGACTGCCCGAGCCGCGCTAAAAAAAATTCTTCAGCAAGAGGATCTCAATTTCCTGCTGACCAACCGAATTCCGCGTCAACTACTGACTCGCTTCATGGGCTGGTTCAGCCAGATTAAGCAACCGTTGGTTCGTGATTTATCCATTGCCGCGTGGAAAAAATTCTCGGACCTTGATCTTGATGAAGCGCGAAAGACGGAATTCACGAGCCTGCATGATTGCTTCACGCGCGAATTAAAACCGGGGACTCGCCCGGTGACCATGTCACCACAATTAATGACCAGTCCCAGCGACGGCATCGTCGGTATGTGTGGTCGTATTGCCGGCTCAACGTTAATTCAGGCAAAGGGTTTTCCGTACACGCTGCGAGACCTGCTGGGCAATGCGGAATGGGTCGATCAATATCGCGATGGTCAGTACATCACCCTGCGCCTGACGGCGACGATGTATCACCGGTTCCACGCGCCCTATGATTGCACCGTAAATCAGGTGAGCTATGTTTCTGGCGACACTTGGAATGTGAATCCCATCGCGTTGAAGCGGGTTGAAAAACTGTTTTGCAAAAATGAGCGCGCCGTCATTCGCTGTCTCTTGAACGACCCGTTTAACCGTGGTTATCGCATCACACTCGTGCCCGTTGCCGCGGTCTTGGTGGCCAGCATACGATTGCATTTTTTGAATGTGTTGCTGCACCTGAAATATCGCGGCCCCAACCTAATTCCGTGCGATGCCAATCTGGTCAAGGGCGAAGAAATGGGCTGGTTTCAACATGGCTCCACCATCATCATTTTTGCGCCGACGGGATTTGAGCTTTGTGAAAATATCAGGACAGGCGTCATGATCCGCATGGGGGAACCTTTGCTCAAGCTGCCGTCATAAAAACTTAAAGGAACTGTCACGCGCCGTACATCAAAGGACATCAAAGTTAATGCATGACACTAGATTCAGAATTCGATAGACAAGCCGCTAATCTGTCGATTGCGATGCAGCCGACACGGTCACTGCGCATCGCGATTGTCACGGAAACCTACTCCCCGGAAATCAATGGTGTCGCGCACACCATGCGTCATATCGTTGAGGCGCTGCTTCGGCAGGGTCACAGCATCGAACTCAACCGCCCCCGGCAAAGCAGTGATGAAAGTGTGAGCGCAATTGGTGCCGAGTCAAGCGCAGACGCGCCCATCCAGCAGCCGAATTTTGATTTACACCTGGTACGCGGCGTTCCAATTCCCCGATACAGCGAGTTACGATTAGGCTTGGCCCGTCCGCGCATGCTCGTTGCGCAGTGGCGCAAACAGCGGCCGGATGTGGTGCATATCGTTACCGAAGGCCCACTCGGTTGGGCCGCGCTGATCGCGGCGCGACGCTTGGGAATTCCGGTTTCGTCCGGTTTCCATACTAATTTCCATGCTTACAGCCAGCATTACGGCGTGGGTATTTTCGCCGGCATGGTGGATTTCACGTTGCGTGCCCTGCATAACCGATGTGCTGTCACCATGGTGCCGACCACCCAGATCCGTCAATCGCTTCACGCGCGAGGCTATCAGCGGCTGGCCGTGGTCGGTCGAGGTATTGACACAACACTATTCACGCCATCGCGGCGTAGTCAGGCACTGCGCGATGCTTGGGGCGCTACAGCTGACGCGCCGGTCGCGATATATGTGGGCCGCCTTGCTGCAGAGAAAAATTTATCGCTCTTCGTTCAAGCAGCGCAGGCGGCGCAATCTGTCAATCCCCGTACCCGTGTGGTGCTGGTGGGCGATGGCCCCGATGCAACGGCACTTCGGCACGCAAATCCAGATTTTATATTTGCAGGCATGCGTACCGGATGTGATCTTGCCGCACATTACGCATCGGCAGATCTGTTTTTATTTCCCAGCGTGACGGAAACATTTGGCAATGTCACGATAGAGGCGTTAGCCAGTGGCCTCGCCGTTGTTGCTTACGATTATGCTGCGGCGCGCCGGCATATTGCCCATGAAAAATCCGGTTTGCTGGTATCGTTTGGCGACCCCGAGGCGTTTGTCGCGGCTGCAAGAAAGTTAGCCGAAACGCTGCTTGAAACGCCGAAGGTCATTGAAGAAATGAAACAACAGGCGAGATTGGCAGCGAACGGTCTTTCCTGGAGCCGTATCGCGGACGACTTTACAGCGATGCTGTGGGACGCGGTAAATGGGAAATGCTCAAAGTCAGAAATGGATTCAACCGACTTTATTCCACAGGCGACCTCGCTGCCAACTTGAGTCGCCTGACCTGAACGCAATAGACCTTAACCAATAGCTCGTTAGCGCGAGACCAAAAATTTTGCCTCAAACTCGGCCGCAGGAAGCGCAGGCGAACATAAAAAGCCTTGATACTCGTCGCAGTCAAGATCGCGCAAAACGCGGTACTGATCCTCGCGCTCAACCCCTTCGGCGACGACGTTTAGTTTTAATGAATGGGTCATGGCGATAATGGCGCGAATGATGGCTTCGTCGTTCGGGTCGGTGCCAATATCGCGCACAAACGATGAATCCACCTTGATGGTGTCAACCGGCAGCTGTTTCAGATAAGAGAGCGATGAATAGCCTGTGCCAAAATCATCAATAGCGATATGAATGCCGAGATCGCCCAGGCGCACCAATAATTTGGCGGTGTCATCACTATTTTTAAGCAACATACTTTCAGTGAGTTCCAATTCCAGCGTGCTGGTGTCAAGGTTTACGGCTTTGGCGGTGGATTGCACGGCGCGCATAAGCCGCTCGCCATCGAGCAATTGTCCCACGGATAAATTAACGGCGAGTCTCAGATCCAGCGTGGTTTTTTTCTGCCATTCGGCAAGCTGCGCAAACGCGGTTTCCATTACCCATTCTCCGATCGGCACAATCAAGCCCGATTCTTCGGCAACGTGAATGAATTTTCCCGGCAATACCAGACCGTGACGCGGATGGTTCCAGCGTATCAACGCTTCCATTCCCGTCAGCTGGCCGGTCTTAAACGAGATGCGCGGCTGGTAATAAACGGCGAGCTCGTTGCGTCGGAGGGCCAGGCGTAGATAGTTTTCTACTGTCAGGCGCTCTTGCGCTTTGGTATTCATTTCATGCGAGAAAAATTGATAGTTGTTGCGGCCCTTGGCTTTGGCGTCATACATGGCCACATCGGCGTGCTTCATCAAGGTCTGCGGATCGCGGCCATCATCCGGGTAGAGGCCGATACCGATCGAGCAGGAGGTGCTAAGGTGCTGATTTTTGATCATGATCGGCGAGGCCAGCGCGGCGATCATTTTCTCGGCAACATTTTGCGCACCTTCGTGATCATTGCTTTGCAGGTTTTCCAAAATCACCGCGAATTCATCGCCGCCGAGGCGCGCGACCGTGTCGCTGGTGCGCACACAAGCAGATAGACGCGCGGCGACTCGTTTCAATATCTCGTCACCGACATCGTGGCCCAGCGAGTCGTTGATGGTCTTGAAACGATCCAGATCGATAAACATGAACGCGAGCTGGCCATTTTTTCGCGCGGCGTTGGCGATGCCTTGTTCCAACCGGTCATTGGCCAGCATGCGGTTAGGCAAGCCAGTGAGGGGATCGCGGGTGGCCAGATATTCGGCCCGCTCCTCGGCGAGCTTACGCTTGGTGATGTTGGCAGTGGTGCCCGTCATGCGACGCGCCCGGCGGTTTACATCCCGCTCGGTCACCGCGCCTCGGGTATGAAGCCACATCCAGTTGCCATCAATATCAGGCACCCGATATTCACAATTAAATTCGTTGCCGTCGCCTTTGACCGCGAGCCTGATTGCGGCCCGCATTTTTTCCTGATCGTCCTTGAATGTCCAGCCAATAACTTGTTCGCCGCACACCACAGTCTCTTGCGGCGCGGCACCTAACAAGGTGGCCCAACCTTGGTTGAAATACACGGTGTTATTCGCCAGGTCCCAATCCCACATTGCCAAGCTCGAACCTACCAGTGCCAGATCGAGCCTTTCTTTCGCAGTCTGAACATCATGTTCGGCACGTTTACGTTCTGAGATATCACGACCCATGCCAATGCAATATCGTTTACCCGCAATCGCAATCGCGCGGCCATTAAACGCATACGGCGCCTCCCCCCCATTCTTGATGCGCATGGAGGCTTCAAGTAAAACATCTTTATTTTCATCAAAGACGCGGCGCACCGCATCCGCGGCTGCCGCCCGATCATTGCCCGCCACAAAATCAAGCGCATGCATATCGACTAACTCATGCGGACTGTAACCGGTAACCTCTTCAAAGCGGGAATTCCAACGCACCATACGTGAATCTGAATCGAACATAAAAAAAGCGCCGGGTATATTAAGAATGGCAGCATCCGAAAACTCTTTTTCAGCCTGAAGCTTGGCTTCAGCGGCGTGACGATGTTCTATTTCACGTTCCAGTAGCTGCTCAAGCTTTTTAATTTCTGCCACCAGTGTGTTGGCTTGCTGATCGGTATGCGGTGGCGGGGCAACTTCAGAAGGTAGGTGAATTGTTTCGTTCATGGGGCGAATAGCCCGACGTTCGCGGCGAGCCACAGTACGCGCTTCCAGCCTGGCACGCACGAGCTCAGCAAGATTACTCAGCGCTTCTAATTGTTTTGCCGTTGCGTTTCGTGCAGCGCCGTCGAATACTGCCAGTACGCCGATGAGTTTGTGAGTGGTGGAAAAAATTGGCGCAGCAGCATAAAAGCACACGTATGGCGGGCTGCTTACAAGAAGCAGTTCGCGAAATCGTTGGTCCGCCAGCGCATTAGCGATCACGAAAGCTCCTGGTGACTGGGAAGTCTTTACCAACTGGCCGCTGTCATATTGATGAAGGTAATGACCGAAAAGACTTTGCTCAAGCGCCAATGTGTTGAGCGGAAAATTGAAGCGCGATTTGAACCATTCACGCGGCGCGTTGCTTTGAGGCTGATTATTCGATTGCTGCCCCGCTTGCTCAAAATTTAGCGGGTCAACGTCTGGCCGATCAAAGAAAGACAAACCGGCCATCGATGTTTCGAGTGCCTCGGCGGCGCGGCGCGTAAGGTCGTCAAACGCGGGTTCAGGCGGCGTATCCAGAATCTCATAACGCGCTAATTCGCTCGGGCGCTCGGTAACCAGCGCGTCGGAAGTTGGGCGGGGAGCGTACGCGTTTGAGTCAGCTAGATTCACGGCCATCGACAGATTGAAATTGCTTTGAGGAGAAATTTTGGCAAGATAGCCGATCAAACACTAGCCGGTTGAATTCCCGTCGTGGTGGAAAAGTGAGCTTCAAAGTGTACGGGCGGGTGGTGGCTGTAGCTGTTAACAATTCCCGAATTCACAACAATTTACCAAGTTGCCGCTCAGTTTTTTACAAAATATTGGCTCGGGGTGACAAATACCCGCGGCTTCGGTCGCCATGATGGACTTTGCAGGCCGTCGTCAGCCCGCCGCGTATTAGCGAAGTGTAGCCGCTACCGGGGTATGATCAGACGGTCGCTCGAGCTTGCGCGGCACCAAGTCAATGTTTACGCCCGCGCACTGACTTGCCAGACCTGCGGTTAACAGCACATGGTCGATACGCATGCCTAGATTGCGTTTGAATCCGTTCATGCGGTAATCCCACCAGGTATAGCTTTTTTCGGGCTGATCGAAGAGTCGAAAACTATCCTGCATGCCGAGCGCGAGGATACGCTGATAAGCGGCACGTTCCGCATCGCTGCATAGAACTTGGCCTTCCCAGGCCTTTGGGTCATACACATCGCGATCGTCAGGCGCGATGTTGTAGTCTCCCAGTAGGGCCACGTCGCCATAGTCGCGAATTGTCCGCGTCATGTACTGGACAAGGCCATCCAGCCATTTAAGTTTGTATTGATATTTGTCCGAATCAATGGATTGACCATTGGGAATATAAACACAGACAACGCGAACGCCGTCAATGGTCGCGGCAATAACACGCTTCTGCTCATCGGGGAATTCGACCATGCCTTTCGTCACGTCCTCAGGCCGCGAGCGAGATAAAATGGCAACGCCGTTGTAGGTTTTCTGGCCGTCAAACACCGCGTTGTAGCCCGCCTCTTCAATCGCGGCCAGCGGAAATTTTATGTCTTCGAGCTTTAATTCCTGCAGGCACAGTGCGTCTGGCTGATGCTCTTTTAGCCAGTCAATCACGTGCGGCAAGCGCACGTTTAAAGAGTTTACGTTCCAGGTGACTAGCTTCATCGTGATCTCGCGGCCCTCATTTTTTATCAACGTCTTTGCCAGCGGGCTGGGGCTTGCCGCGTGCCGACACGGCGGGCGTTAAATTGCCGTTAGTGCGCGGATAACCGGCGTTGTCGAGCGCCGCCATCCAAGCGCTTTCGGAAAAGCCTTTGAGCGTGGTCGCGCCCACCGTCATGGTGGGTACTTCCAGTGCGCCGACCAGCTCGTTCAAGCGGGCGGCGGCTTTGGTATCGCTTTCTGGATTACGTTCAGCAAAAGGGATGCCTCGCTTGCTCAACAATGCCCGGGCTGCTGCGCATACGTCGCCACAATTGCTCGCATACAGCACCACGGGACTACTTTGTGCCGCCGCTTTTTGCGCGAACGGCGTTTTGTCTTGCTCGATAATATTGTCGACCAGCTTTTTCTCTTGGGGAAGTTTCGCGTCTTTGGGCGGTGGCGTATCGGAATAAGTAACGCGGCCGTCTTTATCTTCCCAACGATAAAGAGCCTGCGCATCAACGCTGTCGATGGTTAGGGCTATGACGGCAAATAACAACAGGGTGTGCAGCGTTTTATTCTGCCGCGTTTTATGTATCTCTCGTCCAAGCATAGAGTCCCAGCCTCCCAAAATTATGCCGCCAGCTTCAAGCCATTGTGGCGCAGCAGCGGTTCCATATCGGGCTTTCGGCCCCGAAACGCGATGAATGATTCCATTGCCGGGCGACTGCCGCCGCGTCCGAGTACTTCGCGGCGGAACTTGGCACCTGTCTCGGCATTGAGTACGCCAATATCCGGATTGAGCGCGCTGCCTTCCTCGAACGCAGCATATGCATCAGCCGACAACACCTCGGCCCACTTGTAACTGTAATAGCCCGCGGCGTAACCGCCACCAAAGATATGGCTGAAGGCGTGCAATGTGCGATTAAAGTCAGGATACTGCACGACTGCCACGGCACGTCTTACGGCAGTCACCAAATCTTGCACCGAATCATGTGCGGCATCAAAACCGGTGTGCAGCCGCATATCAAGTAGCGAAAATTCGAGCTGCCGCACAAAGCCCATACCCGCCTGGAAATTTTTAGCCGCAATCATTTTGTTGAACAGCGCGCGCGGTAAAGCATCACCCGAGTCAACATGCGCCGTCATGCGCCTCAACACATCCCATTCCCAGCAAAAATTCTCCATAAATTGCGATGGCAACTCGACGGCATCCCATTCCACGCCGTTGATACCGGACACACTTAGCTCGTCCACTTCAGTCAATAGCTGATGCAGACCATGGCCAAATTCATGAAACAGCGTAATCACGTCATCATGGGTGAACAGCGCCGGTTTTCCGTCAACCGGTGCGGCGAAATTACAGGTCAGAAATGCCACCGGATGTTGTACTGCGCCGTCCTTCATTCTGCGATTTATCGCATCGTCCATCCACGCGCCGCCGCGTTTTGCGTCACGCGCATAGAGATCCAGATAAAACTCGCCGACGATGCCGCCGTCGAGATTGCGAACATCATAGAAACGCGCATCTGCATGCCAGACCTCGGTGTTGGAAGCACGGATTTTCACGTTGTAGAGCGCTTCAATGACATGGAATAAACCCGCCAGCACTTTCGGTTCCTGAAAGTATTGTTTCACTTCCTGATCCGAAAACGAATAGCGGTTTTCACGCAGCTTTTCGGACACATAGGAAACGTCCCATGCGTTTACGTCAGACATGTGCAGCTCGGTTTTGGCGAAGGCCAGCAGCTCTTTCCAATCCGCTTCTGCAAACGATTTTGCTTTGACGACCATGTCATCCAGAAAGCCGATAACGTCGGCTGGTGTCTCAGCCATTTTGGTGGCGAGCGAGACTTCGGAATAGTTTTTATAGCCCAGCAACAAAGCTGTTTCGTGGCGAAGCTGAAGCATGCGGGTAATGGTTGCGGTGTTGTCCCAGGCCGCGTTTGCACCCAGCTCAGAACCGCGCGTTACATAGGCGCGGTATAAGCGTGCGCGCAGAGCTTGGTTGTCCGCATATTGCATGATGGGTCCGTAACACGGGCCGTGCAAGGTTAATTTCCAGCCCGCTTTACCGTCTGTGATGGCGGCTTCGCGAGCAACGGTTTTTACATCTTCAGGCACGCCGGATAACTCGGATTCACTGTCAATGAAACACGCGAATTCGTTGGTGGCGTCCAGCACGTTGTCATTAAATGTAGACATCAGTGACGACACTTCTTCCTGAATTACTTGATAGCGTGCCTTTTTCTCCACGGACAATTCCGCCCCGCCCAGCCGAAAATCACGCAGTTCGTTTTCAAGGGCTTGTTTCTGCGTGGGGCTCAATGATGGGTACTGCTCGCCGGCGCGAATGCCTTTGTATTTTGCAAAAAGGGTTTCGTTTTGCGCAAGCTCCGTCCAGTATTGGGTAATGATGGGCAACATGTCGTTATAAACTTCGCGTAGTTCAGGCGAGTTTACGACTCCGTTCAAATGGACCACTACACCCCATGAACGCAATAACCGTTCGTTGACGTTATCCAGCGGCGTAATGAAGTTTTCCCAGGTTGCTGGCGCAGCATCTGCCGAAAGCGATTCAATGGTCGCGCGCGCTTCTGAGATCAAAACGTTCATGGCTGGCTTTATGTGCGCCGGTTGCATCAAGGCAAAGCGGGGCAAGCCGGAAAAATCAAGAAATGGGTTCTGTGACCCGGGGATGGCTATCCCGGTGTTGGCAAACTCGCGGCTGGCTAAATCAGGAGTAGCTAAATCGGATGTTTGATTCATTTTTATCTTATCGTTAAATTCTGCAGAGACATTATGTTAGACGATAATGCGGGAAGTGAGTTAACACCCTGTTGGAACCACTTTTACTCAGATTGTTTCGGCTTCGTTTGGGCTTCTTAATGCAGGCCGCCATGTTTTTGCGGCGCGCATTTCAACTATTTATGACCTCTTCCGCAATTAGTGATTTACATCGCCAAGCCCAACGCCAAGACCTAAGCCATCGCTTATCAGTCGCGCCAATGATGGATTGGACTGATCGGCATTGCCGAAAATTCCATCGTCTGCTCACGCGCCATGCGAGGCTCTATACCGAAATGGTGACGACGGGCGCGCTTATCCATGGTAACCAGCCGCGACACTTGGATTTCAACTCGGCCGAGCATCCGCTTGCGCTGCAGCTGGGTGGAAGTGAACCGGGTGACCTCGCCGTTTGCGCCAAACTCGGTGAGAAATGGGGTTATGACGAAATTAATTTGAACTGCGGCTGCCCCTCGGAGCGCGTGCAGCGCGGTAGCTTTGGCGCATGCCTGATGGCGGAACCGGCACTGGTCGCCGACTGCGTGAAGGCGATGGTGGATGCGACGTCAATCCCTGTCACCGTCAAACACCGCGTGGGTATTGATGCCCACGAGGAATATGAGTTCGTTCGCGATTTTGTCGGTCGCGTAGCGGAGGCCGGCTGCAATGTTTTTATCGCCCACGCTCGCAACGCTATTCTCAAGGGCCTATCGCCGAAGGAGAATCGCGAAGTGCCGCCGCTAAAATATGGTCATGTTTATCAGCTAAAAAAAGACTTCCCTCATCTAAAAATTGTTATCAATGGCGGGATCGATTCGGCCGACCAAATACACGAGCATTTGCAGCATGTGGACGGCGTAATGATCGGCCGTGAGGCATACCACAATCCGTATTGGTTGGCGTCGTGGGATCAGGAATTTTACGGCGACGAACATGAAGCACCTACTCGTGAGGAAGTCGAGGCCGCCATGATCGAATACGCCGACAGGCAAGTTGCCGCCGGGTCCACGCGTCATGCGGTGATGCGGCATATGGTCGGGCTCTACAAAGGGCTATCCGGCGCCAGAGCGTGGCGGCGCAAACTGACTGGCGCAGATATCGAGCGCGTGGCAAAAATACTGGCATCAGCCGAGGGGTGATTTTAAAACACTAGCATTGGCGGGCAGTTTGGAACAATTATGTCCTAAGATGCACGCTGCTATTGGTGTTTAGTTTAAGCGCTAGAATTTTGGTGTTTTTGTTTTTTCACCGAACCACTCAAAACGTATTGTGTTTTTGGTGGTCGTAACAGACTTAATGCAGGCTTAGCGGCAAAACCGCACGCGCTGAAAGGTTACGGTGTCGCTATAATCGCGACGAAATTTAATGTGAACTGATCACTATTTTGATGACACTTCGACGATATTCAGGATGGATTTTTTGCGCGACTTATTTCTTTTTCGCGACAGGTTGCGCGAGTAATTTGTTGGGGCTTGGCGAAATAAAATTTACACATGCGGAATTGACAGAGCGTTTGGCCAAACGGTTCCCACTGGAAAAAAGTGTGGCGGGGCTGCTTGATGTCTCACTGACGCGGCCGCGCGTCGATGCGCGCGAGGAGGCGGGCAAAGAAACGCGTCTGGCGGCGACTTTCGATGTGCAGATCAAGTTGGTGCTATCCAGCAAAATCATTTCTGGCGTTGTCGCGATGTCGGGAAAGCCGCGCTACGATCCGAACAGCCGCTCAATTTTTATCAGTGATGTTCGGGTTGACACGATTCGCGTTGACAATATGCCGGATGCGCTTTCAGGCGCGCTGGCACGAGTGGCATCCTCTATCGCGCGCGATAACATCGAAGACAAGCCGCTGAGAACATTTACGGAATCTGAGTTAACGCGCTTTGGCTTGGCGCTTCACCCGCAGCGAATTGATGTGCGTCGCGACGGTATTGCACTGGTGATGAAATAACGCTTGAAGGGGCAACGTTGGACATAATTCTTTTAATCAAGGCGCTCATTCTCGGCGTTGTTGAGGGGCTCACAGAGTTTTTACCGGTCTCATCCACAGGTCATTTGGTGCTGGCAGTCGATTTGCTGGGACTTGCGGGCGAGGACAAAATGAAAGTTTTCGAGATTGTGATCCAGCCGGGTGCCATCCTAGCAGTGTGCTGGGAATTTCGCCAGCGGCTGATCACCACGTTTTCCGGCGTCCTAACGGATGTGGTCGCGCGGCGCTTTGCGATCAATATTCTGATCGCGTTTTTGCCATTGGCGCTTGTTGGTCTTAAATTTCACAGCATGATTGAAGAGGTACTTTTCAAGCCGTTACCGATTGCGCTGGCCTTCATCATCGGTGGAGTGATTATTTTGATTGCCGAACGCTGGTATAAATCGCGGGCAGCGGACGGACTTAAACCGCGCGTCGAATCCATTGACCAAATGACGTGGCTCGATGCGTTAAAAATTGGCATTGCACAATGCGCTGCGCTGATTCCCGGTACTTCACGATCCGGGGCGACGATCATTGGCGGAATGTTCTTTGGACTTTCCCGAAAATGTGCGACTGAATTTACCTTTTTCCTAGCGATCCCGACGCTGATGGGCGCCACCGTTTATTCGCTTTGGAAAGCCCGCACTCTGTTGTCAGAGAGTGATATTCCGATGTTCAGCGTTGGCTTCATCGCCTCGTTTGTGAGCGCGTTTATCGTGGTGCGTTGGTTCATTCGTTACGTGAGCACTCATGACTTCACCATCTTTGCGTGGTATCGGATTTTGTTTGGCCTTGTCGTGTTGGCGACGTCCTACACGGGCATGGTGAGCTGGGCAAAAACGTAGACCAGAAATTTTGAATCGCCCAACAAAAAACCGGGCTCAGCCGGTTTTTTGTTGGGTACTGAAGGTGCACATCAGAACTTTTTCGGCAAATCTATTTTTAATTCTTGGTTATTTTTTGGCCTAGCCGGTTATCTTGCAGCCACGATATGCTTGGTGTACGAGCGAATCATCGCCAGCAATTGTTCTTCCTGGTAAGGCTTACCCATATATTCATTCACGCCCAGCTCCATCGCGCGATTGCGGTGTTTGTCCGCCGTGCGGGAGGTAATCATGATGATGGGAATGTCACGCGCTTTCGCATCCGCACGCACGTTGCGCGCGAATTCAAAACCATCCATACGCGGCATTTCGATATCGAGCAGGATAATATCGGGCTGAATATCCTGCAATTGCTGGAGTCCATCCACGCCATCTTTCGCCGTCGCGACTTCGAAGCCTTCGCGGGTCAGCATGCGGCTGGTAATTTTGCGCACGGTAAGAGAATCGTCCACCACCATCACTAGCGGAATAGTGCGCGCAAGCTTCGGCACATCGTCCTTGATAAATCCGCCTTCATCGAACATATTTGCTGCGATGGTTTCGGCGAGCGATGGGCCCCGCATCATTTCAGATTCGGTCAGTGCCGCGATTTCACGCGTTGCCTCCGATGACTCTGTTGCTGAAGTTTCAAACGGCGACACATCGTTTGCGGCTGTTTCAATCTTGTCGACTTTTTCCACCTTGACGGTGGCAGCTTCGCGGAACGCCAGTTGGACTGGATTCAAAATCAGGATAACCTGACCTGAGCCCATCACCGTGGCGCCGGCAACACCAACCAAACGAGCAAGTTGTGGACCAATGTTTTTTACCACAATCTCGCGATTGCCGATAATTTCGTCCACCTGCACGGCGGCGCGTTGCTGGCCGCTCTTGGCGAGAATCACGATGGCCTTGCGTTGCGCTGAAATGGTCGGCTTGCCACCCAGCATGGCT
>JBBRZG010000053.1:0-23030 GCA_038236905.1 Burkholderiales bacterium | reverse complement strand
GTTCCCACCATCGGTGACTTTAAGGTGTGGCCGACGGGCTCAGCCGCAGCCGCTACCGAAGCGGCAGGCGCTGCTGGTGTTGGGCCGCCGGCGTAATCCCCCGGCAATACGACCGAGGTGGGTGACATCGGCTGCATGAAATGCCCGCCATTACCGGTGCGGCTAATACGAACCTTTTCTTCGCCTTCGGTAATTTCGAGTTCTGCGATACCGGACTGCTGCACCAAATCGATCAAGGTCTTAATTTTGCGGAGATCCATAGCATTACCTCATAACAAAACGCTGCCAAATTGTGTCCAGCAGCGGGTTTGTGGGTTTAATTATTGTGTTGGTTTGAACCGGGCGCAGCGGAAATAGCGGGAGACTTAGGGATGGGCGTGTTTGCGTTTTGGGTGGCGGGCGTGTTCTGTGCGTTGGTGAGGCGGATTCTGCGGACCGCCGCGTCAACGGCGAATTCATAGCCTTGTGCACCCAAACCCGAAATCACCCCTACCGCCAAATCGGAAAAGTAAGAGTGTTTCCTAAATGCTTCGCGGGCATGAATGTTTGACAAGTGCACCTCAATAAAGGGAATTGCCACAGCAGCAATGGAATCTCTAATCGCAACGCTGGTGTGGGTGAAGCCCGCTGGATTGATCACAATAAAAGCTACATCAGCGAGCGGCGCCGCCTGAATACGATCAATTAAGGCGCTTTCTGCGTTTGATTGAAAAATCTCAATCTCAATCTTTCCGGCGATGTCGGCTGGCAAGTTAGCTACCCGATTCCGCAAGCTTTCATCAATTTCGGCTAATGTGCTGCGGCCATAATGCCCGGGTTCGCGGGTGCCGAGCAGGTTCAAGTTGGGGCCGTGAAGGACTAAAATCTTGCGCATAAGGTCAAGTTTGCCTCATTTCGCATCAGATTGTCTAGTTTTTCACCGACGTTACGCTATTCACCAAATTGGCGACGAAAAGTCAAGCGTTTCTCGCGCGCAAAAAATAATGACGGCTATGGCGCGTGCTTGATGCGCGCTAGACGGCGACGCCCGTGCCATTGAGATCGCCCTGACTGGTCTCGCCGACTTTACACTTTCGACGAGTTAATGTACGAGGGTAGCAGCAAAATCTGACGACGAACTCATAACTATCAGCGATTGATTAGCGGACGGTTTGATTGAATGTTTCGCTATTAAGCGAGTAAGCCAAACCAAAGAATATGCAAAAACAAATATCATTATTTAACTGCTATTCATGAGTTTTAGTTCATTTTGGAAGATTTTGCTGCAAGATCGCTTCAAATTCCATCTCGGAAATAAGCCCCAGCTTGGCATAAATCACCGCTCCGCCGGGCGCAACGACGACCGTATGGGGTAGCAACCCGAAACGGTTCCCCAGCCGTTTCGAAAATTCTATTGCACCCGCGTCGCCCGGTAAAAGTGGATAGTTAATAGGCGTCACTTTAGCGAATTTAGCAACATTTAAGCTCGTATCAGCGGCAATACCGATAATTTGCACGCCTCGCGCCGCCAGCTTTTGATGTAGCTTGACGAAAATAGGCATTTCTTCTTTGCACGGCGCGCACCATGTTGCCCAAAAATTAATCACCAGCAACTTATTTTGCCACTGGCCCAGCGATTGTGATTTTCCCGCCATGTCTTTAAATATCGCTGTATAAATGACGCCAGGCGTGACGTCCGGCGCCCCACTTACCGGCAGTTGAGTAGCGGCCTGTTCACTCGCGGGCGAGGATAAAACTCCAGTAACGCTGCTTGCGGCCACTTCCAAACCTGACAGGCGGACGGGTTGGGGCGACGTTAAATAACCCACCGTAAGCGCGGCTGATGCTAGCAACAGCATAACGGCCAATCCAATGGTGATGGCCAGCTTTGGGCGTGTCACGGCGTCTTTTTGACGAGATCGGCCACACCGGGCGAGACGGGCAATGCAGGCCGTGATGTGTCCGGAGACGATAACGATTGGGGCAGGGGCATTTGACCCAAACCAGATGTGGTTAACGGCATTACCAAATCGCCCGACCCAAACTTAAGCGTTAAATCATGCTGTAACGGTGGATAGCAAATACCGACATCGGCGCAGCCTTGAGAAGTGATTTTTAGTTTCACCGTGTTGGCAAGCGCCGCCGCATCGGTAGAAAGCGATGCAGCACTAGCTTTGGTAGTCGAACCAGTCCCTTTATCCTTATTCACGCTCGATAGCGGTAAAAGTATTTGCACACGCTTGCGATATGTTTCAACACGTCCGAAGGTAGCGTCTTGCTTTACCGTTCCTGCTGGAGACACAATGTCACCCACCTTGAATTGTGGCGATTCATTGCCGACACGAAAACGCTTTCGATACAAATAATAGCCGTCGGCAATTTGATAGGTAAGCTCAATTGTTTTGGGATCCCTGAATCGCGCAGAAATTTTGAACACGTCTTCCGCTGGCACCAACTCTTGAACCGGCGTTGCGGCAGATGTAGCTGTCGCGGCGGCGCTTGTCTCATCTGAATATACCCCCAAGAGCATGAAAAATATCAAGGGTATGAGCGTGATAACGAAGAAAACAGGAGTGTGTGGGCGCAATCGCTTCATCATGATTCAACTTGTGTGGTTATTAATACTGGCGCACTTCAAATCATACGGGAACGATTAGCTGGACCTGACGCCAAAACAAATATGGAAAACTTTTACGCAAGGAACGCGAAGCAGCAAGCCCAATTCGTTCGTTGCGGCTTCGGTCTTCATTGTATTCCGCGTCTTTTGTGTTTTTTGCACTGCGGCAGATAAATTCAGGACTTTGCTGTGACAGCTTCTTTTGCGCTAAATTCAAATCCCTCAATTGAGTCAGCGCGAGACATAGAACTTTACAGCTTCAATTCGGTAGGTTAGTGTGGTGAATCTAAATTTTGGCCGCATTTAGTCGATATAAACAGTATATTTTTAGGTGGCGAGAGGGAATTTAATGCGTTTCTTAATCATTGGCTTATTAATTGGCTTCCCGCTTGCGGAAGGCATACTTCTTTACCATCTAGCCGCAGGTCCGGCAGGCCATGGCGGCTGGGTGCTGGCGTGGCTTGTGTTCGCAGCGATGGCAGGTATCGCGCTGATTAAACAAGCGCGCTTTTCGCTGATTTCGCGACTGACAACAGCGCTCTCGCAGGGACAATTCTCACTGGCGGCATTTATCGACAGCTTTCGTACGGTGTTAGCCGGTCTGCTGTTAATTTTTCCTGGCGTAATTTCAGATGTGATGGCCATGGTACTGCTACTAATTCCAATCCGCGAACCCGCATTCATTCAGCCGCCGGGACATGCCGCCGCTAACCCGGGAAACCGCACAGAGCAGTACGCGGCGACACGGCGCGCGAACGCGGCGCGCGGCAATGAGGATGCTCGGGCCGCTCGTCCATCAGCAAACACGGTCGATGGCGAATTCAGGCGCGAAACCTAGGCGACCGGCAATAGCCCGTCCAGAAAATCCTGCACGGTCGGGTATTTGAGCTGAAACTTCAACTCCTGTTTCAGGCGCTGGTTGCGAATTCGCCGCGATTCGCTCATGAAGGACAGCATTGGCGAGCCAATCACGACTGAAGCCTCGGCCCGACTCACCCGCGTGGCGCGCGGCAACTTGAAATGATCGGCCACCACATCGAAGTAATCGCCCATTTTTAAATCGGTATCGTCCACCACGTTATAAATCCGGTTTGGTCGACCGCGCATCGCCGCCGCGAGAGCAGCTCGAGCCAGATCCTCGGCATGAATATGGTTGGTGAATACGTCATCCGCCTCAATCAGCGCCGGTGTTGCTTTATTGAGACGCTCTATCGGCAAACGATCCGCCGCATAAATTCCCGGTGCACGCAAAATTGAAACTTTAACGCCGGTACGCGTCCCCCATTGGCGTATTAACGATTCAGCGCGCACGCGCCGACGGGCACGATCAGTAGTCGCTTGCCTCCTGCGGGTCTCGTCAATGGACGCGCCCGCACAATCGCCATACACGCCGGTCGTGCTGATATAAATAAGGCGCTGTGGTAGCATCGCGGCACCATTTTGATGAAGGGCGGCGAGCAAATAGCGGGTTCGTTTATCGTCAATACCGCGCGACGGCAACGTGGCGGGAGGTGCAAAATGAAACACAATATTGGCGAGACCGGCAATTCTGGACAGTGAGCGACGATCATCCAAATCGCCAGATACCGGCACCACGCCGCAGATACGTGCCACGGCTGCGCGTTCGGGCTTGCTGGCGTCACGAATGAGCGCGAAAACCTTATATTTTGGCGCGACCAATTTAGCCAGGCGCACACCAACGTCGCCAAAGCCGACAATCAAAATTTTTGATGCAGAATTCATAGTCGGTGAAGTATAAAGTAGTCGTTACTGAGCACCACAACCGTCGCCGCACAAATCGGGCGACACAATTAAAGCAGCAAAATCGAAGCACCAGGCTTCTTGGCCTCGACTAAATGTGTTTGTCCCCATGTCTCAATCGATAAGTCCTAAATTCAAGCAAATGAGCAATCCTGAATATCAAATCACGCTATCACCGTCAGGCAACACCTTTAAAGCCGCAGCCGACGAAACCGTTCTTGAGGCGGCACTTCGACAAGGCATCGGTTTGCCTTATGGCTGTCGTAACGGTGCCTGCGGATCTTGCAAAGGCGTCGTCGTTTCGGGCGAATTCGATTACGGGGTCTATCAGGAACGCACCCTGCGGCCCGAAGAAAAAGCCGCAGGCAAAGCACTCTTTTGCGTCGGCAAAGCCTGCTCGGATTTGACGCTAAATATCAAAGAAATTGGCGGGATGGGCGATATTCAAGTCCGCACCCTGCCTTGCCGTGTCGAAAAAGTTGAAAAGCCCGCGCCTGATGTGGCGATCTTGTCCCTCAAATTACCGGCGCAAGAACGACTGCAGTTTCTAGCGGGACAATATCTTGACATACTATTGAAAGACGGCGGCCGCCGCAGCTATTCAATGGCGAACGCGCCACATCAAGATGGCTACATCCAGATTCACGTTCGGCATATTCCCGGCGGGCAGTTTTCGGATTACGTTTTTACCGACATGCGGGATCGGGCGATTCTGCGCTTCGAAGGCCCCCATGGTTCCTTTTTTCTCCGCGAAGATTCGGACAAACCGATCATTTTCATGGCGGGCGGCACGGGTTTTGCGCCGATTAAAGCGGTCATAGAACACGCATTTTTTACGCACATTGATCGAGAAATGGTGCTCTATTGGGGTTGCCGATCACTCGCCGATTTGTATATGGCAGAACTGCCGGTGCAGTGGGCAAAAGAGCATCCAAATTTTAGTTTTATTCCGGTGTTATCGGACCCGAAACCCGACGATAATTGGCAGGGGCGCGGTGGGCTCGTCCATCAAGCAATTCTTGATGATTTTGAACGCTTGAGCGGGTATCAAGTCTATGCTTGCGGTGCCCCAATCATGATCGAATCAGGTCAAAAAGCATTTGCAGAACGCGGTTTGCCAGAAGATGAATTTTTTGCTGACTCATTTACTTATTCCACCCCGTCTATTCCCGTTTTACCCACCGCCGCTCAATCCAACCCGGCGGGATCTGTTCCGGTAAAGGCCTGACCGTTCAAATCAAAATCACCTCAATTAAAACTTACCTCATGGAGCTTCAAATGATCAAAATTGGCGAAACCTTACCCGACGGCGTGTTGAGCGAATTCATTGCGGTTGAAACTGAAGGCTGCTCGCTTGGTCCGAATAAGTTTCATGTTGCCGATTTAGTTAAAGGCAAAAAAATCGTGATTTTTGGCCTCCCCGGCGCATTTACGCCGACTTGCTCAGCCAAACATGTTCCCGGCTATCGCGACCATATTGCGGAATTCAAAGCCAAGGGCGTGGACGAAATTTGGTGCGTGTCGGTAAACGATGCTTTTGTCATGGGCGCGTGGGCAAAAGACCAGCAAACCGATGGCAAGATCCGCATGTTCGGTGATGGCTCCGCAATTTGGACCAAGGCATTGGGTCTCGAAATGGACGCCAGCGCATTCGGCATGGGCACGCGCATGCAGCGTTGTTCGATGCTGGTCGATAACGGCGTAATCAAAACATTGAACCTGGAAGTTGCCGGGAAATTTGAGGTCTCTGACGCAGCCACGATGTTGGGTCAGGTTTGAAGAAGGTTTAGGGAACGTTTAGGGAAGGTTTAAGCCAAACCTAAGCCGGGTTGAAATCAAGCTCAGGGCTGGCCCTGAGCTTGGCCACTCTCGAATCATATTAATTTCCGCTATTTTCTATGACAGCTAAAATTTTTATTGACGGCGAACACGGCACCACCGGCCTGCTGATTCGCGACCTGTTGCGGGGTCGGCATGACGTGGACGTGGTCAGCATTGCGCCTGAAAAACGCAAGGATCAGGCCGAACGCAAACGCCTGCTGAACGCCGTTGATTTGGCGATTTTATGTCTGCCCGACGACGCAGCCCGCGAGTCGGTGGCGATGATTGAGAACGCGAACGTGCGGGTGATTGATGCGAGCACGGCGCATCGTATTGCGCCGGGTTGGGTATTTGGTTTTCCGGAACTGACCTCCGCGCAATCCGCACTCATCAGCAACAGCAAACGGGTTGCAAATCCCGGCTGTTGGTCGACGTGTTTCATCGCATTGATGCGGCCGTTGGTCGATGCCGGTTTGATCCCCAAAGAATTCGCGGCGACCACCTGGGGCGTATCAGGCTATAGCGGCGGCGGCCGGCAAATGGTGGAAGCGTTCGAGAATGTGGGCGGCGCAAATGCAAACACCAAATTCATCGCCTATGGCATGAAACTGGCGCACAAACACTTGCCGGAAATGCAGCATTACTCGGGACTGAACCATGAGCCCGTTTTCACGCCATCGGTCGGTGCGTTCCGACAGGGCATGCTGCTCGAAATTCCGCTACCGCTATGGGCATTACCCGCACCCGTTTCAGGCGCGGATTTGCACAGCGCGCTGAGCGCTCACTATGCGGGCCAACGCTTCGTCATCGTGCAACCCTATACTCATGAGCCGCCTGCAGAGCTTGATCCTGAAGCGTTGAACGACACCAATTCGCTTGAGCTGTTCGTATTTGATAACCCCAAAACGCAGCAGGCCGTGTTGATGGCTCGCCTTGACAACTTGGGCAAAGGCGCAGGTCGCGCAGCAGTACAAAATATGAGCACGATGTTGGGCTTGGCAACATAAGGCCTACTGCTTTTTAACCCTTGGCGGTCGCGCTGCAGCGAGCGTGCGGCGACTGCGAACTTACTGCGAACTTACTGTACTCGCCTTACCTTGGGCGAATGATTGGTGCCATCAATCTCCAAATAAAACGCACCCAGCACGCCGCGCCGCACCACTATTTTAGGATTGTTCAAATCCAAAAATCGCGACGTGTCGTCGTTGATTTGCCACACTTGGCCATTTTCGAGTTTGATTCTGGAACCGGCGCTCCAGCCCTCAAATCGCCCGACGATGCGGCTTTCAACTGAATCAAGCTCAGTCTTATACGCCTTACTTTCTAAACCAAATTGCGCGGGCGTTTGCGGGGCAATGGGTGACACTGCAGCCATTGCCGGCAGCGATTTTGCAGCTACGGATGGCAACGGCAATGCGTCATAACAGGCCAGTCGCGTGGCTGCATCGGTCAAACCGCGACAACGCAACATGCCGCCATCATCTGCCCATACGGCTGCGCTAAAAAAAATCACGAACGCAAAAACAAGGTTATTTTTTCTCATCACGCCACCTTTTAAATTTCTAAAACCTATCGCTCCAAGAGCCAATACAGATGCGGGGTTTAGAGCGTAACCCTTGAAGATGCTCGTAGATATTGGCTCTCCAGCGAGTATCCAAAACAATCTTAATTGTTCGGTTGCAGCAAATCCCATTTATTCCCGTAGATATCTGCAAATACCGCCACCGTGCCATAGCTTTCATGGCGCGGCGATTCAAGAAAACGCACACCTCGCGACACCATTTTTTCATGGTCATGCACAAAGTTATCCGTATGTAAAAACATAAACACGCGGCCACCAGATTGATTGCCGATCGCCTTCTCTTGCTCTGCATTTAACGCTTTCGCAAGCAACAATCCGCAGCTCGTGGCATCTGGCGATACTACAACCCAGCGTTTGCCACCACCAAGATTTGAATCGTGTCGCAACGTAAACCCCAACGACTGGGTAAAAAACGTGATGGCCTCGTCGTAATCACGTACCACCAACGCTACATTGCCAATCGCCCGCGCCATAAAACTTGATTCCTGATCGCTATCGCGCTAATTCGGCGCTGCGGCGGATGTGTCTGATCGCTTCATCGCGTTTGCCGATTTGCTCCATCAGTCTGGCCAGCGTCATGTGCGCATCCAGCGTGGGTGCCAGAGCCACACTCGCCTCCAGATAGCTCTGTGCCTTGCCCCACAACGCTTGGCGCATGCACAGTTTGCCGAGCGTCGCCAACAACACCGGGTCACGCGCATGCTGACGCAGCCAGCCCTCGGCGCGCTCGATTTGCGGCAGCGTAAATTCTGCTTTGCAGTCCGCATAAATAGCCGCGAGGCCACTGTCCCAGCGCTCGATACCGCGTGCGTCAACCGCCTCTTCAATCACCCGTTGCGCATCATCGCCGCACCCGAGCGCGATCAGCCGCGTCGCCACGGTGCCCACAATCGACGTGTCATAACGCGATTCACTGGAAACCGATTTCCAGGTGCTTAGAATAACCTCTCGATTTGCAGGCTTTGATTTAATCAGATTGAGCTCTGCATTCAAGCGGATTTGTTGGGCCGCAGGTGCGGGCATCAGACCGGCGCGTGTCAACGGGCCCAGACTAGCAAGCACGTCCTCCCAAGCTTTCTCGGCCATCTCGGCCTCAACT
Organism: Burkholderiales bacterium; assembly: GCA_038236905.1. Taxonomy (GTDB): domain Bacteria; phylum Pseudomonadota; class Gammaproteobacteria; order Burkholderiales; family Usitatibacteraceae; genus UKL13-2. Next base: position 14,171 of record JBBRZG010000053.1, on the reverse strand, counting down.
TTCATTTTTAACACACCCGGGTTTTTTGGCGCGTTCACCGCGAGATCTTTCAATAACGGCAGCGCATCATGCGCACGCCCCTCTGCCAGCAGCATGTAGGCTTTTGAGGCATCGCGCATCTCAACGGATTTTGCATCGCGAATGCGTTCCAGATACGGCACCGCGGCGTCGAGATTTCCGCCCTCGTGCGCAGACCATGCCGCCACCGCAGCCGCTAAATCCCGAGTGCCTTCATGCGCCATTTCCGCAGACATTGCGGTTCTGGCCTGGCGTTCGGCATCGCGAAATTGGCCCGAAAAAAGTGCTTTCATGCTGGCGTACAGCGCATTGCGCGATTTCGCCCGCTCGCGCTCATTGCGTTTTGATTTCAGCGCACGCGGCAACCGCATCGCACTACCGGTAAGCCTGAGCAGCATATAGACCACGCCAAAGCTAAGGAGCGTCAACAACACAAACAGCATCACCGAAAGCTCTATTCGCCAGGGCGGAATAACGAACACCACATAGCCACTTCCATAGCGTCCCGCCAACGCAATCGCGACTGCCAGCGCGCTCAGCGCGAGGATCCATAACGTCCAACGAATAGGCCGCGAAATCATGAAATCACTACCGTTGCGGGCGTTCGCGCGCGGCGCGGGCGGCACGGGCGGCATTCAGGCTGACCGTTATATCCGGAACTGAAATCGATACCGGATTTTCAGCAAGTTGTTTAATCATCGCCAGCGAATTGATATTTACTTTCGCCTTGGGATCAAAATATTTGGTCAGCATATCGCGCGCAATCTTAAGATCTTCTTTGTAATTGATGTCATCACGCGCGATCAACGCCGTCCGCGCGGACAACAACCGCAGCTTCAGATTTTCCCGCAAAAAATAGCTTTGCTGCGGCGACAACAGCGCCGGATCACCGCTATCGAGCTTGCGAATTCGGACCAGTTGCTGCATCTCAAACCAGATGTCTTTGCCGAGCCGCGCCACCATGTTATCGCCCTCCGCTTTTATGCGCGTCTCCCGTTCACCAGGCGCCTGCGCGTCCGGCAGCGCCAGCGGCAGGGTGGGCGCTTGTGCCATCAGATTATCGAGTTTCAAACTGACGCCCTGGGTATCCACCAGCGGAATCGCTTTCAAACGCTCCATGTCTTGTGTGATCGCGCGGCGCAGCTGCACCACCTGCAATTTATCCGCGCGCGCCAGCCGTTGATCGGCCGCCTGCAACGCAATCAGCGCCGCGCGCACATTACCAGCCAGCGTTAGTTCGCGGCTCGCGATATTCAAGGTCTGCTCAACTTCAGCGAGCAGCCAATCATCTGGCGCCCGGGCCAATTCACGGTACATCTCTTCCAGTGCAACCCGCTGCCCCTGGAACTCGGCGAGTTTGCCTTCAAGCAACGCCACGCGGCTTTGTGATTCGCGTAAATCGCGAACAATCTGCTCGGTGCGGATGGTAGTGTCCTGCAGGGCCTTGCCTTGCTCGCCTAATTTAGTGCCCACATTAAACTGCAGATCACGGGCAGACTGATACGATTCCCATAGCGCACCGACACTGCACGCCAACGCCACCGATGCAAGCACCAGCGCAGCGGACGCAAACCAACTGCGCTTGGCGGACACGGCATTCGTCGACACGGGCGTGGTCGGCGCGGCGGCCGCGGTGGCCGCGGTCGCATAGGCTGCGTCGGGTGATGCTGAGTTGTCGTCGTTCATTTCAGATTGATTTGCGAATTTGCATGCGAAGTTTTATCTGCATTTGCCACGCTTTGATTTCCAAGTAATACCGGCTTGAGTTCCAACAAAGCCGCGCGTAATATATCGCCGCCCATCGGCACCACCGACACCTTCGTAAAACCCATTTTCTGGGCGGCGGCAGCCACTCGCGGATGTGGAACCAACATCATACATTCGCGAAGGCCTTCTGCCCTATTCAGACCCGGCAAATTATCCAGCAAGCTTTCCAGGGTCTCGACACTCAGGACCGAAAATGCAGGCGTCGCTCCCCGCGCTCGCGCAGCTTGCAGCGCCAAATCAAGCCGCTCATGATCGCCCGCAGACGCCGTTACAGCGCCACGCACATAGCACTCCAGCGTCGAGACTTTCGCGTGCCGCGCCTGCAACGTGTCTTGTAAAAATAGTCGTCCGCCGCCTTCGCTGGCGCCGCGAACAATCAGGATTTCTTTGCCGCTAATGTCATGCAGCTCAGGCAAGGCCAGTAACGCCTCGCTGTCATTCCCGGAAGCAGGGCATTGAATCTTTTTCAAGCCGTGTTCAACCAGCCTCAGCCGGGTGGCATTGCCAATCGCAAAAATGGCAGCTTCTTGCGGGAAGCCGCCACGCGCCTCTATCGCCGCAACACCATACTCCGCCGCATTCGCGCTTACAAAAATAATCGAATTTGCCGACCGCAGCTGCGACACCGAAAAAGTCTCGTCGATGGTCGTCATGGAAAGCGCTTCGATTTCCAGCACAGGGAATAGCACAACCTCGGCACCGAGCGCTCGAAGCCAGTTTGCGCTGGCCTCGGCTTGCCGCCATGGCCGCGTCACCACAATCGTCAGACCGGTCAAATCAGACGCGTTGTCGAAGTTAGGGATTGGCATGGGCAAATGCGCAGCGCGGCTGTTAATGGTTAATGATTAATGGTTAATGCAGTTCAATTCGCCAGCTAGCTTTGCTGGCGCGTGAGGGTCGCTAGGATTTCAGCGGCACCTTGTTCAATCAGCAGTTTTCCCAATGCCGCACCAATGGCTTCGGGATTTTTGATTGAACCGGTCACGGTATCGCGAATCACGCGGGTGCCGTCCGGCAACGCCACAAAACCTTCCAAGCGCAATTTTCCGTCTACGATTTGTCCGCGTCCGCCCAGCGGGACGTCGCAGCTACCGGTCAGCGCGCGCCCCAGCGCCCGCTCCGCCGCCACAATTGCCGTGGTCTCAACGTTGGCAAATGGTGCCAGCCACGCGGCAATGTCAGCACGATCCGCACGATACTCGATCCCCAATGCGCCTTGGGCGATGGCCGGTATGAAGCGTACGTCATCGAGCTCGGTTTTGATGCGCGCTTCGAAGCCCAATCGCTTCAGTCCGGCCGCCGCCAAAATAATCGCATCAAATTCGTTGTTGTCCAATTTCTTCAAACGGGTGTTCACGTTGCCACGTAGCGGCTCAATCCGCATTTCCGGAAAATGATGGCGCAGCTGACTTTCGCGGCGCAGACTGGACGTGCCCACAATGGCACCTTTCGGCAAATCTTCGAGGCTGGCGTAACGATTTGAGACGAACGCATCGCGCACGTTTTCACGTGCGCCCACAATCGTTGCAGCGAACCCGTCAGGCAGTGTCATCGGCACATCCTTCATCGAATGCACCGCGATATCGGCGCGCCCTTCTTCAATCGCGACTTCAAGCTCCTTAATAAACAAACCTTTGCCACCGATCTGGGCGAGCGGCTTGTCGAGGATTTGATCGCCTTTAGTGGTCATGCCAATAATTTCGACCTCGCAACCCGCGTGCATTTCACGCAGCTGCGCCGCCACCCATTCGCTCTGCACCATGGCAAGGGCACTTTCGCGGGAGGCAATTCGAATCAATGTGGGTGACGGAGTGGGGCTGGCAGATTTGGTCATGGCGGCAGAGGCAAAAAATAGGAGCCAAATACTAGCACGGCGAGTGTGACGACCCTTAATGTCCGGCTAAAGCGTCGATCCGCGAAACCCTCCTGAAAGCGCGCATTTTCAAGCAACTGAATTGACTTGAGTCATGATTTGCTGCGCTGCGGTAGAATGAAAACTTGCTTGTTACTGGGGCGTCAACATTTCGGCACCACATTGTTTCCATTTGTGGCGCCAGCTCCGCACGAGCGCCACGCTACCGCTGTTTTTTTCCATTGAAGTTGACCATGGCACTAAATCCCGCCTATCTGCCCCCTGCGAAAGCCGCCAAATCAAGCCGTGGCGGCGACGTATTGCCGTTTCCGTTGGCGCAAAAGCCGCACGGCCATGCCAGTGATGACACGGCCGATGACGGATCCACGATTCGTTTGCGCGAAATTCCGTACAACTACACATCGTTCTCGGATCGCGAAATCGTCATGCGGCTATTGGGCGACGATGCCTGGCAAATTCTGCTGGATTTACGCGGGGAGCGAAAAACCGGGCGCAGCGCCCGCATGTTGTACGAGGTGCTGGGCGATATTTGGGTGGTGGAGCGCAACCCGTATTTGCAGGATGATTTGCTCGATAACCCCAAGCGCCGCGCCATGCTGATTGAAGCCATGCGCCATCGGCTGCGAGATATTGAGCGGCGGCGTGGCACGGATACCAGCGACGGTAACGAGAATAATGCGCTCAATGCAGATTTAGAAACCCTAGCACTGGAGCGGTCTCGCAAGGTAATTGTGCTGCTTGAGCGCGCCAATCGGGCAGTTGACACATTCGAGGCCGAATTTCGCCAAACCTGGGACTTTCGCAAAAAAGTAGAGCGGCGTTTGGGCAAAATCACTCGCCGCGACAACATTGCTTTCGATGGCCTAGCGCGCGTGTCGCACGTAACCGACGCGACCGATTGGCGTGTCGAGTATCCGTTCGTGGTGCTGTACCCCGATACCGAGGCGGAATGCGCGCCAATGGTGGCCGCGCTGATCGAACTGGGGCTCACCATCATCCCGCGCGGCGGCGGAACCGGCTATACCGGCGGCGCGATCCCGCTGACCAAAAACTCCGCGATTATCAACACCGAAAAGCTTGATCAACTCGGCGCCGTAGAACGCATCATGCTGCCCGGTTTGAGTGAGCCCGTGGCAACAATTCACTGTGGTGCCGGTGTCGTCACACGCCGCGCGATGGAGGCCGCCGAGGCCGCCGGATTGGTCTGGGCGTGCGACCCGACAAGCGCAGATGCCAGCTGTGTGGGCGGCAACGTGGCCATGAACGCCGGCGGGAAAAAAGCGGTGTTATGGGGCACGGCGCTGGATAATTTAGCGTCATGGAAAATGGTCGACACCAACGGCGACTGGATGGAGATCGAGCGCCTTGAGCACAACCTCGGCAAGATTCACGATATCGCGATGGCAAAATTTCGTGTGCGCCATTTTGACCCGACCGGCAATTCGCTGAAGTCGGAAGAAATACTAGAAATACCGGGCGCAGCTTTCCGTAAAACTGGTCTCGGCAAAGATGTGACGGACAAATTTTTAAGCGGCTTGCCGGGCATACAAAAAGAAGGCTGCGACGGCATCATTACCTCGGCCCGCTTTATCTTGCATCGCATGCCCAAGCACATTCGCACCGTGTGTCTGGAATTTTTTGGACAAGTTAAGGAAGCAGTACCGTCCATTGTCGAGATTAAGGACTATCTGGACGCCAGCAACAAGGCGGTTCTGGCGGGCCTTGAGCATCTGGATGAACGCTATCTAAAAGCGGTGGGTTACGCGACCAAATCGCGGCGTAATCAGCGGCCAAAAATGGTGCTGATTGGCGATATTGTCTCCGACGATGAAGACGCCGTGATGGCAGCGGCCAGCCAGGTGGTGAGGCTTGCAAACGCGCGTCATGGTGAAGGCTTTGTAGCCGTCACGCCAGATGCGCGCAAGAAGTTTTGGCTGGATCGCGCGCGCACGGCAGCGATTGCAAAACACACCAACGCGTTCAAGATTAATGAAGATGTGGTGATTCCGCTGGATCGGCTCGGCGATTATTCGGACGGTATCGAGCGATTAAATATCGAGCTATCGATCAAAAGCAAAATCCGCCTGTTGGATGCGCTGGATGCGTTATTCAAAACCAATTTGCCGCTTCACGAAGATGATGAAAATATCGCCCGCGAAGAAATTTTCGGTTCGCGTCTTGAGCAGGTAAACGAGCTGCTCGCGAATATTCGGGCCCGCTGGGATTTCCTGCTGCTGAATTTAGATGTGCCGGTCGCCGATATCGTTGATGGGCTGATTGCGGTCGGCTTAACCGATGTGCAAATCAAAGCGATTTCGTCGGAGACGACGGTATTCAATTTGCTGCAAACCTATGCGGTTCGGGTGTCGTGGAAGACGGAATTGAAACAGCCGCTTGCACAAATTTTCTCCGGCCGCGTGTTTGAGCGGGTGATCGGTAAAATCGCCGAAACCCACAAGCAGATTTTGAAGGGGCGCGTATTCGTTGCGCTGCACATGCACGCTGGCGATGGCAATGTACACACCAACATTCCCGTCAATTCCGACGACTACGGCATGCTGCAAGAGGCGAATGCCGCCGTCGCACGGATCATGGCATTTGCACGCAATTTAAATGGCGTGATTTCAGGCGAGCATGGTATCGGCATCACCAAACTGGAATTTTTAACCGCGGAGGAAATCGCGCCGTTCGTCGACTACAAACAAAAGATTGACCCCGAAGGCCGCTTTAACAAGGGCAAACTATTGCCGGGCGGCGATTTAGCACGGGCGTATACGCCATCGTTTTCGCTGCTGGGCGCGGAGTCGCTTATCTTGGAGCAAAGCGAGATCGGACATATCGCAGACTCGATCAAGGATTGTCTGCGCTGCGGCAAATGCAAGCCGGTCTGCGCAACGCATGTGCCGCGTGCGAACCTACTTTACTCACCGCGCAATAAAATTCTCGGCACGTCACTTTTAATCGAAGCGTTTTTATACGAAGAGCAGACGCGCAGAGGTGTATCGCTGCGGCATTTCGATGAGTTTTCTGACGTGGCCGATCACTGTACGGTTTGCCATAAATGCGAAAACCCCTGCCCGGTGGATATTGATTTCGGTGATGTGTCGATGGCGATGCGCGATTTATTGCGCAAGCAAGGCAAGAAAAAATTTAATCCGGGCACGACGGCCGCGATGTTTTATCTGAACGCCAAGGATCCAACCACCATCAAGCTGTATAAAACGGTGATGATCGACTGGGGCTATAAACTGCAACGGTTTGCGCATTCGCTCGCCAAGAAAACGCTGCTATTGCGCAAGCAGATCAAATCTCCCCCCGCGACCATCGGCAAGCCTGCAATTAAGGCACAGGTGATTCATTTCATCAACAAACCGATGCCCGGCGGCCTACCGAAAAAAACCGCGCGTGCGTTGCTCGATATTGAAGACAACACGATTGTGCCGATCATCCGTGACCCGGTAAAAGCGAATGTCGATGCGGAAGCCGTGTTCTATTTCCCCGGCTGCGGCTCGGAGCGTTTGTTTGGGCAAGTCGGCTTGGCCACCCAGGCCATGCTGTATGAAGTTGGCGTACAAACGGTATTGCCGCCCGGCTATTTATGTTGTGGCTATCCGCAAACAGCGTCTGGCAATGCAGCCAAAGGCGAGCAAATCACGACCGAGAATCGCGTGCTGTTCCACCGCGTCGCCAATACGCTTAATTACCTCGATATTAAAACCGTGGTGGTGAGCTGCGGGACGTGTATGGATCAATTGCAGAAATATGAATTCGAGAAAATTTTCCCCGGCTGCCGATTGCTCGACATCCACGAATTCTTGCTCGAAAAAGGCGTGAAGCTCGAGGGCGTGACCGGTACACGCTACATGTATCACGACCCCTGCCATTCACCAATGAAAACCTATCAGCCGCTGAAAGTGGTGAATGAATTGATGGGGGTGACGGTGACTGCGAATGAGCGCTGCTGCGGTGAATCGGGCACCTTGGCCGTGACCCGCCCGGATATTTCTACCCAAGTCCGGTTCCGCAAAGAAGAAGAAATGCGCAAAGGGGCGAATGCATTGCGGGCCTTGCCAGTGGTGTCCGCGAGCGGTTCAACAGCAGTAGAATCGTCGCTAGAACCATTCAAAGGCGACATAAAAATTCTTACTTCTTGTCCATCCTGCCTGCAAGGTCTGTCACGTTTTGACGATGATTCCGGCACCACCGCCGATTACATCGTGGTCGAAATTGCGAAGCATATTCTGGGCGCAAACTGGATGGCAGATTATGTGGCGAAAGCCAACAACGGCGGCATTGAGCGGGTGCTGCTGTAGCTATGAATGCGCTTGAGTGCGAACTGTGCGCGGCTGACGGTGGCGAGGTTTTGCATCGCAATGCTGAGTTACGTATTGTTGCGATCGAGGGCGCAGACGGTGAAACTTATCGGGGATTTTGTCGCGTTATCTGGAATCAGCACGTAAAAGAAATGACCGATCTGCCGCCCTCAGATCGGGCAAGCTTTATGAAAACGGTTTTCAAGCTTGAGGCGGTGCTGCGCGAGCGGCTGATGCCTGAAAAAATGAATATCGCCAGCCTGGGCAATATGACGCCGCATTTGCATTGGCATGTGATTCCGCGATTTGTCGGCGACGCCACTTTTCCGAAACCGATTTGGGCGGCGCCGGATCGCCCGCATCCCATCGAACGCGCAGACTTACAGGCTAGCGCCCATGTTGGTACACTATCTGCCAAAGGTGCCCAAAACCCATCCGATCGCGCATGGCGGGAGGCAGTTCGACAAGCCTTTAGTTTGGCTGAATGGCGCTAAACATTGAGCATTAAGAAAAAGTTTAAAGCAGCTTTTCGAATTTCACTTTTCAAATTCAGTTTTCAACATAGCGACATAACCTAAAAGTTGGTGCCCTCCGTTCGGCGCAGCAGTAAGGATATTGAGGAGCTTCACATGGCAACATACACGGCAGCAAATCATTTCCCGCCGCCCAAATCGGCCTCGATGTTTTTTAGCGATGCGCGCACCTGCAAAGAATGGCTGAAGTCGATGCCAATGACCAATATTGCCCAGGCACAGCAGGGCATACTGGACTCACTGCGGATGATGAACCGCACCGATGATTTTATGCCGGTTGAAAGACTGACCAGCATGGAATTGCTGCGAGAGACGGTCGCATATCTGCTGGGTGAACAGCGAACCCGGTTTGTCGGCAAAACCATCCCACTGGCAGCCACCGAATACACCGCGTGGAATGTCTCACGAAGCCTGGTGGCGGAGATGGAAGAAGGCTATCGCCGCTGCTGGGTGGACGTATGCAATTCAGATGAACATATGGGCGCGCATGCTGCGCTCATCATCCAGCGAACGATCCGCTATCTCGGTCTGCAAATGCTGCTCACCGGCTTTATCTATCGCCGCTTCGACACCAGCCTGTGGATGCGCCTCCACTCGCTTTGGATGGAAGCCGACCAGCGCAATCTATGCGATGTGCGCGTCAAAGACTCGGTGGGTGCCATTGATGGCAATTCGAGTGTGGCGCAAGCCTACACAGCGGTGGTGTTGGGCCAGCTCGCGAACATCTACGAACTATCCGCGCGCCAGATTGATTTTGTTGATGCTGTGATGAAACGCTTTGGGCAGAAAGTATCGATCGTGCGCGAAACTGCGGCCAATGCCCAAGGACTCACACTGGGAATTGATTTACTCGCCAATACCGGCGCCAGCTTTAGTCCCAGTGCAATGCCCGCGGAACATGTCCGCTTCATTGATATGACCGATATTTCTCGCTCCATTCGCCGCCGTATCAAAAAGCTAAACGACGGCGAAGATCCAGTCAGCATGGATCTGCCGGGCGACTGGAAACCTCTCGACGCACGCGACCAGTTGGTGCGCCTGCATTTACTGTGGTGCGAGGGACGGCCGCCGCGAGGCGCCATTACCGTGCCGCGTGAAAAAGATGCGATTTTATCGTTCGGCATTGGCGAAACTCACTTCCTGCTGTCGGGAGATGTGTTTGATCAGCCGGATGCGAAGCGCGAGATGAGCCGCCAGGAAACGAACGATATCGCCATGTTCGGCAAGGTCTCGGAAGCCACCCTCCGCGCCAAAAATGCCGACCTCAATTACAGCACCGAAACCTGGGGGGTGATTGACGAAAGCCGCGGGGCATTCCGCTTGTTGCGGCCCGCAAACTCACCGCGCGGCGTGGCGATCGGTAAATTGGTTGGCATGAAAATTGGCAAGGAAAGCGCGTTTTATTTGGGTGTGATTCGCGAAATAGTCGAAGAGCCGGAAAACAATATCGTGGTCACGGTATCCATGCTGCCCGGCAAGCCTGAACCGGCCGCGGTACGTTCCGGCGATTTACGCACTCGCGGCAGCCTGACCTATGTGCAGGGTTTTCGTCTGCCGGCGATGGACGCGCTCAAAATTCCTGAGACGCTTATCGTTCCGTCCGGCCTCGCACAACGCGGTCGCGGAATTGATCTTTTCCAGCACGGTCATGGCAACTCAAAACAAGTCACACTCTATGATTTCGTCGAACGCGGGCTCGACTTTGATCGCGTAACGTTGCTTTAGGCATTCGCTGACTCGGGGACAAACCTCTAGCATTAGCGGGGGTTTTGAAGCACTTTTGCTCTGAAACACGCACCGTCATTGCACTTTGCAGTTCCGTTGGCCAAAGGCTGAATGACCATCTCAATTTGCGACGGTCAGGTTCGCGTAGGTTCGCGACGTGACCTGCAAAAATCAGCCGCTAGCGGGCATTTTTTCCAGCGCCTCTATAAACACCGCCGCGCTGTTAAAACCCTTTTGATCAAAAATTTCCACCATGCAGGTGGGCGAGGTCACGTTCACTTCTGTCAGGTAATCGCCAATCACGTCCAGCCCCACCAGCGTGAGGCCATCGGCGACCAGCGTCGGGCCCAGCGCCTCCGCAATCTCATGGTCGCGCTTGGTGAGCGCCTGTGCGACACCAGTGCCGCCTTGTGCTAAGTTGCCGCGCGTCTCGCCGGCTTTCGGAATTCTCGCCAACGCATACGGCACCGCTTTGCCGTCAATTAAAATCACACGCTTGTCGCCCGCGACAATTTGCGGAATGTAGCGCTGCGCCATCACGCTGCAGGTGCCATCCAGGGTTTGCACCTGCAAAATCGCATTACGATTCGGATCGATTTTGCTGACCTTAAAAATCGAGGTGCCACCCATCCCGTCGAGCTTTTTGACGATCACATCATTGTGCTCATCAATGAAGGCATGAATGCGCGCCATATCACGCGTGACCAGGGTGGGCGCCACAAATTCCGGGAATTTCGCAATCGCCAGTTTTTCGTTGTAGTCGCGCAATGAGGCCGCACGATTAACCACACGCGCGCCCTGATTTTCGGCCATGCTCAGCAATAACGTGGCGTACAAATACTCCTGATCAAACGGCGGATCTTTGCGCATGACGACCGCATCAAATTCATGCAGCGCCGTTTCCGCCTGCCCTAAAATTTCAAACCACGCCTCATTATCGGCCGCCAGCAACAAACTGGAAACCCTCGCCGATATTAGGCCTCCGGGCATCATCACCATATCGCCGACTTCAAATGCGAATACCACATGGCCGCGTTTGGCGGCCTCACGCATCATAAAAACAGTGGAATCCTTATACGCCTTAAGGTGATCCAGCGGGTCGGTGATGAAGGCGATTTTCATGTTCTATTTATGCGGCAATGAGCTTCGGCTGCGGCGCGGGAATCGCATCGACGTCAATGGTTTTCTCCAATTGCTCCAGCTCTTTTGCCGCCGCCAGCATCGCCAATCGTGCGACGACGCCGTAGGTGTAAAACCGGTTCGGCGGCGCATCGGGCGCACCCGCGCAATCGGGCGTATGGCAATCTGTTTCAAACGCGAGCGGCACAAAACTCATGCCGCGCGAGTTCAGATTTTCGTCAATGCCGCGATCTGTATTGACGCGATAGAAGCCGCCGACCACAAATTGATCCATCATATAAACCACCGGCTCAGCGACTGCGCCGTTCACGCTTTCGAAGGTGTAAACGCCTTCTTGAATAATGACCTCGTTCACTTCAAGGCCTTCTTTGACGACCGCCATTTTGTTGCGCTCTTTACGGTTGAGTCCGCGCACATCGTCCGCCGAACGCGCCGTCAGCACACCCATGCCGTAGGTGCCCGCATCTGCCTTGACGATCACAAATGGTTTTTCTTTGATGCCATATTCTTTGTATTTCACCGTCATCTCGGCGAGCACCGCTTCAACGTTGGCGGCCAGACATTCTTCGCCTTCCTGCGCGCTGAAATTAACCCGTCCGCACTGGCTGAAGATTGGATTAATCAGCCACGGATCAATGCCGATAATTTTTGCGAAATCTTCAGCAACGCGGTCGTATGCATGGAAATGCAGCGTCTTGCGGCGCGTGGTCCATCCCGCGTAAAGCGGGGGCACTACTTGCTGTTCAAGGCCTTTTAAAATATCCATTACGCCGGCCGACAAATCGTTATTCAGCAAAATCGCGCAAGGGTCAAAGCCTTCCAGCGACAGGCGATTGCCTTTGCGAATAATCGGCTCCAACACCAGCTTTTCACCGTTCGGCAGATCAAGCGTAGTCGGCGCGATAATCTCCGGCAGCAGCGACCCAATACGAACTTCCATGCCCGCGCTCAACAGAATCTTTTGAATGGCGGCGACGTTGGTGAGATAGAAAAGATTACGCGTGTGATTTTCGGGAATCAGTAAAAACCGCTGCTTGTCCGGACAGATTTTTTGCACCGCAGACATCGCCGCATGCACACACAGCGGCAGAAAATCCGGATTCAGATTATTAAAACCGCCCGGAAATAAATTCGTATCGACCGGTGCCAGCTTGAAGCCGGAATTGCGCAAATCAACCGAGGAGTAAAACGGCAGCGTGTTTTCGACCCATTGATTGCGAAACCAGCGCTCGATCTGTGGCATCGAATCGAGAATTTTTTTCTCGAGGTCAAGCAGTGGGCCGGTGAGGGAGGTGGTGAGATGTGGAACCATAGTTTTTTCGACAAACTGATTATTTTTGGCGGTTGCACTGACCGCAATACAGCGACCTTATCGCGTATCGCGCGCGCCTCAAAAACAGCCAGTGCATCACCCTTTTTTACGTTGAATTCGCATACATGTGGGCGACTAAACGCAAATCAAGCTGCCCAAGCCGCACGCTGGGATGTTGAGTTTACCCCGTTTCCAGCACCGGCTCTGTGACGTTTTCCGGGGAAATTGACGAAGCTATTTCACAGCACGAATGATAAAATGCTTCACAAAATTTTTGAAAGTATCGCGTGCTCATCACCAGCAATATCACCATGCAGTTCGGCGCTAAGCCCTTGTTTGAAAACGTTTCCGTCAAATTTGGCGATGGTAATCGTTACGGCCTGATCGGGGCCAACGGTTGCGGCAAATCCACCTTCATGAAGATTCTGGGTGGCGATCTCGAACAATCGAGCGGCGAAGTCGCCAAAGAGCGCCATGAGCGGCTCGGCAAGCTGCGCCAGGACCAGTTCGCGTTTGAAGATGTGCGCGTGCTCGACGTGGTAATGATGGGCCACACGGAGCTATGGGCGGCGATTCATGAACGGGATGCGATTTACGCGAATCTTGAGGCCACTGAAGACGACTACATGAAGGCGGCGGATTTAGAAGCCAAAGTCGCTGAATATGACGGCTATTCAGCCGAGGCGCGGGCGGGAGAGCTATTGCTGGGTTCCGGTATTGCCTTGGAATTTCACAACGGCCCGATGTCGGTGATTGCCCCGGGTTTGAAGCTGCGCGTGTTGCTGGCGCAAGCGTTGTTCTCAGACCCGGAAATTTTGTTGCTGGATGAGCCCACCAACAACCTCGACATCAACACCATTCGCTGGCTGGAAGACATTTTGAACGCGCGGCAATCGACGATGATCATCATCTCGCATGATCGGCATTTTCTGAATTCGGTCTGCACCCACATGGCCGATTTGGACTACGGCAACATCACCGTCTACCCCGGCAATTACGACGACTACATGCTCGCCTCCACTCAGGCGCGCGAGAAAATGGTGTCATCGAATTCGAAAGCGAAGGAGCGCATTTCGGATTTACAGGACTTTGTGCGCCGTTTCTCGGCCAATAAGTCAAAGGCGCGTCAGGCCACATCGCGTGTCAAGCAAATTGAAAAAATCAAAGCCGAAGCGATCGAGGTCAAACCGTCATCTCGTCAATATCCGTTTATTCGTTTTGATTACGATGAAAAAGAGAAGCTGCACCGATTAGCGGTTGAGGTAGAAAAGCTCAACAAGAAATTTGACGGCATGCCCAAGCCACTGTTTTCAAATCTGAATTTAATGGTCGAAGCTGGCGAAAAAATCGCCATCATTGGCCCGAATGGCGTAGGCAAAACCACGCTATTGCGGATCCTCGCAGGCGACTTGACCCCGGATCACGGCAAAGTGAAATGGGCCGAAAAAGCCAAGCCGGGTTACTTCGCGCAGGATCATGCGGCGGAATTC
>JBBRZG010000052.1:0-23040 GCA_038236905.1 Burkholderiales bacterium | reverse complement strand
GCTTTTTACGGGTTTATCGACGCACTTGCACAACCCGCGCAAGCCCTGATAGTATTCGGCGATGCACACGTCATACTTCTATTTCTGGCAATCCTATTTTCCGAGCCTCGGCGGCTGGAAGGGTTGCACTCATCGCTAGATTCAGGTGTGACGCAAAAAAATTCCAAAACCGCCGGCTTCAAGAACCGGCGGTTTTTTTATGCCTGCCTTTTCCAGCACCTTATCGATCACCGAATTAAACCGCCCCGCGAGAATGAGACAATGAGCACGCAAAATCCAGTGTTAGTTAAAGCCAGTTTGAAATTAGTCACGGAGAGCTTGCGGGATCTTGCGCCGGTGAACGAGCGAGCAAACGAAAGAGCAGACGACATGCCTTACAACATTGACGACACGCGCATCAGCGGCATTAAAGAACTTTCGCCCCCGGCGAATTTAATGCGAGAATTCCCCTGCACCGAAAGCGCATCCAGCACGGTGTATCGCGCGCGCGAGGAAATTCACCGGATCATGCACCGCGGTGACGACCGGCTGCTGGTGATTGTCGGTCCATGCTCTATTCACGATTACGATGCCGCAATGGAGTACGCCCGACGCTTGCAGGCGCTGCGCTTGACGCTGGAGGCAGATCTCACCATCGTGATGCGCGTGTATTTTGAAAAACCCCGCACCACCATCGGTTGGAAGGGTTACATCAACGACCCTGATATGGATGAAACCCACGATATCAACAAAGGCCTACGCATGGCGCGCAAGCTTTTGGTAGATATCAACGAGCTGGGGCTCGCGGCGGCAACAGAATATCTCGATCTCATTACCCCGCAATATTATGCTGACATGATCGCTTGGGGCGCAATTGGTGCACGCACCACTGAAAGTCAATCTCACCGGCAACTGGCTTCCGGTCTATCGTGTCCAGTCGGCTTCAAAAATGGCACCGATGGCAATATCAAAATTGCTGTTGATGCCATCAAGGCCGCTGCCGCCCCGCATCACTTTTTGTCCGTCACCAAGGGCGGTCATTCGGCGATTGTTTCTACAGCGGGCAATGAAGACTGCCACATCATTTTGCGTGGCGGCAAAACCCCGAATTATGATGCCGCGAGCGTGGATGCCGCTTGTGCCGAATTAGCGAAATCAGCACTCGCGCCGCGAGTAATGGTCGATTTTTCACATGCCAATTCGTCCAAGCAATATCAAAAGCAGATGGATGTTTCGGCTGATGTCGCCAAGCAAATTGCAGCGGGCGATAACCGAATTGTCGGTGTGATGATCGAGAGCCATTTGAATCCCGGCCGTCAGGATATTGTGGTCGGCAAACCGCTGGAATATGGTGTCTCGGTGACGGACGCCTGTATTGATTGGGCCAGCACCGAAGCTTCGCTGATGCAGTTGGCCGAGGCTGTTCGTGCACGTCGCATCAACACATCGGAATAAGCATGGCAACCGAACTTCGCATTCTTGGCCGTCATCAGGCCGATGAACACAACACGAGTTTTAGCTATAACGGGGTGACGTTCAGCCAGAACAATCTGCATACATTCGCGGGCTTGAACGCCGTCGATACGCGCGAATTTGTCGAGCAAACTTTTGCATGTTTACGCGATCATGGCCAAGTGTGCGCGCGCATGGGGGCCTACAAGCCGCGCTCCAGTCCGTATTCTTTTCAGGGAATGGGCAGCGAATGTTTACCGTGGGTGTTCGAGCTGGCGGGCAAATACGGCATCAAAATAATTTCGATGGAAATTACGCGTGAAGCGCATCTTGACGAGATCAATGAGGCGCTGCATAAAACGGGCAAGCCGACGGGCGTGATGCTGCAAATCGGTACGCGCAATACGCAAAATTTTGAATTGCTCAAAGCCGTCGGCAGGCAGCGTGAATTTCCGATTTTATTGAAGCGCGGCTTCGGTATCACGATGGATGAATCGCTGATGGCGGCGGAATATTGCGCATCGGAGGGTAATACAAAAATCGTCTTTGGCCTGCGCGGCATGAAAACCAACCTCGGCGATCCGCATCGTAACCTCGTTGATTTTGGCCATGTGCCGGTGGTGCATCGCATGACCCGCATGCCAGTGTGCGTCGATCCGTCGCACTCGGTCGGCATGCGCGGCGCATCGCCGGATGGCATTCTGGATATTTTTCATGTTGCCGCACAGGGCGTGATCGCAGGCGCGAATATGCTGCTGGTGGATATGCATCCCGTGCCGAAAAAAGCACTGGTGGACGCAGCACAGGCGATTACCCTCGAAGAATTACCGTATTTTCTAGAAGACGTCGCGATTGCGCGTGAAGCTTATGAGAAGCGGCAGGCGTTGGCGAAGCGACACTTTGTGTAAACAGTTTTCGCAAATATTTGTATCGGCTGTGTATGGATGCGTGGCTTCGTTGTTGGCCCTCAATGCGCATGGTTTTCAAGCGGTTTCCGCGGCTGATGACGCCAAGCAGATAGTCGCTCTTCAGCAGCCCGCGCAGCGCATTATCGCGCTCGCGCCATCACTGACTGAGCTGGCCTTTGCCGCAGGCGCGGGCGACAAACTGGTGGCGGTCTCGGCTTACAGCGACTATCCATCCAGCGCAAAAAAACTGCCGCAGGTAGCTGATGCCGCCGGCGTATCGTTCGAAGCCCTACTGGCGCTAAAGCCCGACTTGGTACTGGCATGGAAGTCAGGTAACCGCGCGTCTGACCTCGAGAGAATTCGTGGTTTCGGTATTCCGGTGTTTGCCCTTGAAATTGAGCACATGAATGATGTGCCGCGTGCGTTGCGGAGCATCGGACTATTGGCAGGAGTCGCTGAAACTGGAGCGCGCGCGGCGCTTGAATACGAGCAGAAGATCACAGCCCTGCGCATCGCAAACGCGGCAAAATCAAAAGTAAGCGTTTTTTTTGAGATTTCGCGTGAGCCGCTGATGACCGTCAATCGCGACCATATCATTAGCGAAGTCATTCGACTTTGCGGCGGCGTAAACGTGTTTGCGGACGTCACGCCGCTGGCATTCGTCGCGCCGCTGGAAGAGTTGTTTCGCAAACAGCCGAATACGATCATCTATACCGCCGCCGAGAAACGTGAGGGGTCGCCATGGCCCCGTTATCGGGGCTTGATGGCATGGGATGCCAAGCGCATTTATCGCGTCGCCTCAGACCCGATCCTGCGCGCCGGGCCGCGATTGGCCGAAGGTGCGGCGCAGGTCTGTGCTGCGCTCGATCAGGCGCGACAGTCGTTTACAAAAAAATGAAGCACCAGCACTGGCGGGCATTTCGAAGCATTAATGTCTGTACTGCCCCACTGCGTCTGGTGCTGCACTTTGGAAAATTTGATCGTTTTTCGCTGTTGTGGATGGCGAATCAGCCTGACTTCCTATTTTGACTTGTTACAAATTGTGTACTGAGTTGCACTCTGTGCAAATTTATTAAGTAGCCTGTTGGGCTTCGATAGGGTGCAATGCAATGCTGTAGCGCTTTATACACATCTCATTGTTGGCTGTTTAGCCCCAGCTTCCATTCCCCCGAAAAAGTACACCCAGTTACAATCGCCTTCCCGCGCGGTCAGTCATCCCTCGTAGTCTTCGGTCTGTACGACTAACGAGAGGTAGATGTGAACATCAAATCGTCAAATCGTGACGCAGTGCATTTCATCAACCCGCTATGGGATTCAAACGGCGGAGCAGATCGCCGAACCATTGCGACGTGGCAATTGGTGCGCGAACGGGCGGAAACGCATCTGTGGTCTGAATACGATCCGGTGAGTGAATTTACTTCTCAATATCCGGTGCGAAAAATTCAGCGTCGATATTTATCGTTTCCCCGGCGCGGCACGTTTGTTTTCATGGGGGTTTATTTCCGCATTGGTCATTGGATTTGGGCGGCTCGCCCGGATCGCATCGTGGTCATTTACAACACGGATCAACCCGACCGGCTCGACAAAAATCTGCGCAGAATTGAAGGCTGCGGTGTGCTGCCCGAGGTGGTGTCGTCGTCACAAGCGTTGAACCGCAAGCTGGGACTGGCGTTGCCGATACTTGAAAGTCCGATTGAGCTCGCGCCCTTTCTCGGCCTCGGTGCAACGCGCCCAAAGCATCATATGTTTACCGTGGGCCGCCTTAGCCGTGACGATGATTACAAGCATCACGCAGAAGATCCATCGCTCTATAAAAAACTCGCTGCCAACGGATGCCACGTTCGCATCATGGGTGGCACCTGCCTAGCCGCCGCACTCGCGGGCATTCCCAATATCGAGCTATTGCCCGCCGGCGCTGAAGATCAAGCCACCTTTTTACGTTCGCTGGACTGCTTTATTTACCGCACCGCAGAGACCTGGTTTGAAGCATTTGGTCGCGTCATATTCGAGGCGATGGCCTCGGGATTGCCGGTTGTGGCGGCGCAACGCGGCGGCTATGCGGACTATCTGAATCATGGCCACGATAGCCTGCTGTTTGCCAGCACCGCGTCAGCACTGGCGCATGTCGAACGCTTGCGTGGTGATGTCCTCCTTCGCCGCGCCATGGGCGAAGCGGCGACCGTAACCGCCAAGCGTGTCGTGGGCGAGCCGCTGTCTGAGCGTACCCGCCAATTTTTGTTGCCTGCAAGCGTGTAGGAAAGAGCACGGGCGAAAGTTACCCCAACAAGCTTTCGGCGCTCACGTAAGGCAGGCCAAGATCGTCCGCGACCGCTTCATAAGTCACGTGGCCCTCACATACATTCAAGCCGTTTCTTAAATGCGGATTGGCTTTCAGCGCGCCTTTCCAGCCTTTATCGGCGAGTGCCAAAGCATGGCCGATGGTTGCGTTATTGAGTGCAAAAGTGGACGTGCGCGCAACGGCTCCAGGCATATTAGCGACGCAATAGTGAATCACGCCGTCCACCACAAAAGTCGGTTCTGCATGGGTCGTTGCGTGCGAGGTTTCGAAGCAGCCACCTTGATCGATGGCAACGTCCACCACCACGGATCCCGCCTTCATGCGTGAAATCATGTTTCGAGTTACCAGCTTCGGCGCTGCTGCACCGGGCACCAGCACGCCGCCGATAACCAGCTCGGCACTCAGCACGGATTCCTCAATGGTCTGCGCGTTTGAGTAGAGTGTGGTGATGCGATTGCCGTAAACCAAATCAAGCTGCCGGAGCCGATCAACACTTTTATCCAACACCGTCACGCGCGCACCGATACCGACCGCGATTTGCAATGCATTGGTACCCACCACGCCTGCGCCAATAATCGCCACGTGACCGGGTGCCACGCCCGGGACGCCGCCCAACAACAAACCCATTCCGCCTTTGGATTTTTCAAGATGCGCCGCGCCTGCCTGAACCGCCATCCGACCGGCAACTTCGCTCATCGGTGCTAGCAACGGCAAGCCACCATTAGCGCCGGTGATCGTTTCATAAGCGATGCAAACCGCGCCGGATTTGATCAGCGCAGCGGTCTGTTCAGGATCGGGTGCCAAATGCAGATAGGTGTATAAAATTTGTCCGGCGCGCAGCATTGCGCATTCTTCCGGCTGCGGCTCTTTTACCTTCACGATCATATCCGCGCGTTGAAAAATCTCCTGCGTCGTGTCAACAATGAAAGCCCCCGCCGCGACGTACATTTCATCGCGCAAGCCAATCGCCGCGCCCGCATTTTTTTGCACCATTACCTGATGGCCGCGCAGCGTTAATTCACGTACGCTGGCCGAGGTGAGACCAACGCGATATTCATTGTTTTTGATTTCTTTTGGAACGCCTACCAACATAGTAAAGCTCCTCAATTTTTGGTTTTGGAATATTAACGATTTGGGACAGTTTGCTTTTGGCTTACTGGCCTAGTTTTGTTTTTGGTAGGTAAGTTTAGTGCCGTTTTAGGAATAGCGAACGGAGACCGATAAATCAACTTATCCAATCTAGCCTTAGGTGGAAATGCAACCCCCGCTATCGTACACAAATCTGAAAATAGTCAAAGGCAGCACTTTAAAAATGCACGTGACTGAAACCATGATGGCAAGGCAGTTTTCGGGCGGCGAATTTAGGGGGCCGACGTTTTTGCGGTTCGACGGCTTGAAGCCGCTTTTGTGCAGAAGGATTACTGCGTGATGAGAAAGTGATTTTGCTCCAGACGCTGCTGAATCTGGCCAACATCGCACTGCGGTTTGAAGGCGGGTTAAACAGCCGCACCCTTCTCAAGCAGGAAGGGAAGGTGACTCATTTACGCGCCCCACGTTCACAGTTATTAGCGCTTGGCCGACGATCTCAGAAGCGCTCGAAATTCAGACCGCTAATGTGGGTTTCGCGCCGATCTGATCCTGCAGACCTTCTATCGTCGCAGCCTCACCGCGAACCCGCAGAAATGCGCCATCGTTGTCAGCGCGCTCTTCCAGTACTTCGCAATTCGCAAAGATTTTGCCGCGCAGTTGTTGCGCAGACCAAGGCAAAAATAATTCCGCCTCCACCAAGCCGCGCTGAAAAAACGCGCAGATAGCGGCGTGCATTTTTGCCACATCATTTTCGCGGCGCGCGCTCATCACGATGCAATCAGGGTACTGCGCGCGCAACATGGTCTCGCGCTCTGCCTGCGCCACGGCATCGCCGACCATATCAATTTTGTTGAATACGCGAATTCTCGGCACCGCCTCAGCGCCGATCTCGGCCAGCACACTATCGGTCACCAGCAGCTGCCGTTCAAAGCCCGGGTCGCTCGCATCAATCACGTGCAGCAGCAGCGATGATTCGGCGGCTTCTTCCAGCGTCGACTTGAACGAAGCCACCAGATCATGCGGCAGATTTTTAATAAAACCAACCGTGTCACTTACCAATACCCGCGGCACCGTTTCAGGATGCAGTGCGCGCACAGTGGTATCGAGTGTCGCGAATAGCTTGTTGGCCACCAGCACCTCGCTACCGGTCAGCGCGCGCATCAGCGTGGACTTGCCTGCATTGGTATAGCCGACCAGCGCCACCCGCGCCAGACCTTGGCTTCCAGCCTGGCCGCCCTGGTTTGCCTGACGCCGCGCCCGCTGGGTTTGACGCTCCGCATCCATCGCGGCGATCTCTACTTCCAGTTCAGCAATTCGATTACGGATTTTCTGACGATCCAGCGCGGCATGGGTCTCACCGGCACCGCGGCCGCCGGTGCCGCTGCGCTGCCGTCCGCCCGAACCCGCTAGTTTTGCCGCCTCGCGTAGCCTAGGCGACATGTAGCCCAGCCGCGCAATCTCAACCTGCGCACGAGCCGCCCGCGAGCTGGCGTGGCGGTGGAATATCTCAAGGATCACCATAGTGCGATCCATCACTTCACAGCCGACTTCTATTTCGAGATTACGCGCCTGCGAAGGCGACACCTCGTGGTCGATCAGGATCACATCAACGCGACGCGTATCAGGGTCGGCTGCAGATTGCGCCGCGGCTTTCGCTTTTGCCACCCCACTTTTAGGCGATAGGTTTTTTGTGCTGGCTTGATGATCGGCTGCATCAGAGGCGGCGGGAGAATCAGAAGGGTCATCGGTGACATGATTAAAATCACCACCATCCTCCACAAACTGGCGGATTTCCTGCCGCTTGCCGACGCCCAAATAGGCGGCGGTGTCGAAGTTTGCGCGCTTTTGTATGAACGTCCCAACGACCACATAGCCCAGCGTTTTCGCCAGTTCGCGTAGTTCGTTAAGCGACGACTCAAACTCAACATCGCTGACGCTCGACAGATGTACGGCGGCAACAACTGCGCGCAGGGGACGTTCTTTGGTTTCTTTTTGCATTACGTGATTTCTTGTTTTGTGTGGTTGAATTATTTATCGCGGCAACAGTTGTTGGTTACCGGCTTTGAGTGTGCGGTGTCAAAAAATGCGCTTTTAAAAATTTTCTCGTTGAGTATCTGTCGGAGATAGTGCCTGCTTGGCAGCTTGCCTCTCAAGCGGAGGCTGACATCCCAATCGGAAAACCGTGATCTTTCCTGAATACTGAGTTGTGCCACTATACGAACGCATTGGAGATTCTGGGGCTCAAGGATGAAAATCGGGCGGCATTATGGCGCTAGTTCGACCTTTTGGAAATTGGCCAACGACAAATCCGTCGCCCCGACCCAATCTAGCCACAGCGCGGCGCGCTGCCCCATACTGATCTCCTTAAATGCTGAGACCTGCATAAAGCACGTTCAACTAAGTTTAAAAATACCCCAATTGGCGAACCTGCTTATTTTAGGACGAATGCTGACCGAAGACCAAAAATCTAGATTTCTTATTCGGTGGACTCCGCCAAGCATCTCTCAAAACCCGCCCGGTCGGGCGAGGCTGTTCAAAGCAGTACGAATCATTGAATCACCCATAGTCGACGATGCGAAGACGGATTGATTCTGACTTTCCGAGGATAGCTCTATTGCCTACCTACCGACGGGACAACTATTAACGCATCAAGAAAATTCAGATGATCTCCCAAACGATCATGATGCGATTGGCCGGAGCTTGACAACGCGATGGCCGGTTAGATCATCTTCACGGACCAGTTCCAACGGCAGCACCACCGAATACCAGCCGAGAAATTATATTCTCTCCGCTGACCCCATCAACGCTGTAGCGCATGACAGCGTTGTTCGCGTCGCTGAAGCTTAGGCTCAGATTGCCGACCGGCACAACGATTAGCTGTGCGCCGTTGTATGGCGTTCCCAGCCAGGCGGACGAAGTGGTGCGATACAGGGTGCCGCCATACGCATTGGCCGCGGTAAAACTACCTCCGGGCATGAAATACCACTGCACTTTGCCTTCTGCGTTATAGGTGTACCAAACGCCAAACAGGGTGCCGCCTTGCTGCGTAATCGAGAAACCCCAGCCGTTTTGGCTGGTGCCGCCCCACCATAAATCGCTATAGTTATTGAGCGGCTTGCCCTCGGCGAAAACCAGCCGCGATATCACTTTGCTTCCTGTCACGCCGTTGATGGTATAGCTCAACGTTGCTGTGCTGGCGTCTCTAAAATTTAGCGTCGCCGTACCAACTGAATTACCCACGTTAAATTTAGCCGGATCGTATGCTGAAAACGGCGAACCAGCGGGGATATAAAGCGGCCCGCTAAAGCTGCTGTATGCAGCGTTCCATACGCCGCCGGGCATCACCACCCATTGCGGTTTACCGAGATTATCGTAGACATAAAAAACGTTGAAGAGCGAGCTGCCCTGCTGGCCGATCGTGAAACCCCAGCCATTTTCTGGATTCGAAACATTGTTTCCGTCGCCCGCCCACCACAGATCTTGGTAATTGAATGGCTGTGCTTTTACGCTCGCGGTACCCAACAAGCGCTTCAAAAATTCGTTATCAGACCACGGTCCACCTCTGCCAAATCGAGCCACCACCAAATCCAACGACGGAATCATGTAAAGACGTTGATTCAGCGCGCCGGCCGCCATGTAAATATCTGTGGACGCATCCTCCGCATAGCGTGCGCCTGTCGCAAAAACATCTGACTGCGGCACTGAATCGACCCCCGCAGTGTAGGTGCCCGCCAAGGGGCGATTAAGCCAAAATGAAATCCCGTATTCGGTCAACGTAGGATTGTTATAAGTGCTGCACTCGCGCAACCGGCTGCCGCTTAATAGTTGCCGCCCGTTCCACTGGCCGTCCTGCAGCATCAGCTGCCCAAATTTCAGCCAATCACGTGCCGTGAGATAAGCGCCTCCGGCCATATTCGGCTTACCTTTGATGTCGCGCAGCCATCGGGAAATATCCATCCCGAGCGGCGTAAAAATCTTCTGCGACAAATAATCCAGCGGATCGCGCCCACCCGTCACCGAGCCATCTGCTGCCAGTTTCCCACCGGTTTTCAGTTCAAAAAAAGCTGCGAATGCCTGAAACGTATTGGGCGTATAAATCGCTGCTTGGCCCGGCGCACGAGTTGAGTCGATGTACAGGGCCTGTGCATAAGTGTCGACTTTATTAAGATTTGCGGCCGTGTCTCCTTCTGCCGCAAGACCTGCGGAAAGCGACAACAGCTGACGTGCCGTGACTTGCGATTTCCAATTTGTCTGCGGTGCGGGATTAGCCGCACCCACCCGCCACGCGGCTATCGTGTTAGACACAGGTTCATCAAGAGACAGAAGTCCGTCATCTTGGGCGGCGACAGCCAAAGCGCAATTAAAACTCTTGGTGCCGCTGGCCAACAAATGCACGCTCCTACCATCATAGCCGTGCTGATATTCCTCAAAAATAATTTGCCCCCGCTGCATCACCACTACAGCATCGCCTAGGGTGGAGGCGGAATAATCAGCGGCCGCGCGGAAATTCAGCGTTTGCGCTTGTGAATATGCCAACGTCATGCAGATAGTCAGGACGGCGCATAGGGCTGACGTGACTGATTTCCGAAAGAAGCCTAGCCGCACCATAATCGCACCATGTTGGATATTGAAAAATGTATTGTGTATTCGCTTTAGGTTTAGTTTCCACAGCGGAGGATGAATAAGCAATTGCCAAGCTGTTACTGAATATGTCGGCGGGTACAGACGCATCTGCGTTAGCGTATTCACAAATTAGAAGATTTTTAGAGTACTCAGTTTTTGTTGGGTAAGCAATATTGGATTGCGTACTTTTTTCGCGCGCAGGGAAATGAGCCCCCAATTTATCGTTGCACCCCGTGTTAAATTGTTCAAATGATATTTAATAAAGGAACCAAAATGAAAGTTACGCAAATTGCGAAAATACTAATTACTGTCTGCGCGATGTTTGCGGGGACTTCCGCCTATGCCAAATGCGATAACTGCGGCACCGTCACGACCGTCAAGACCATTAACGTAAAAGGCGAAGGCACAGGGCTGGGTGCTATTGCGGGTGGCGTATTAGGCGGCGTGCTGGGCCATCAGATTGGCGGCGGGCGGGGTAAAGATGTCGCGACCGTGGCAGGCGCGGCGGGTGGCGCATATGCAGGCCACCAAACCGAGAAAAACATGAAAGCAAAAACGAAATATCAAGTTGCCGTGAAGCTGGAATCCGGCGAATCCCGCACCTTTACGTTTAACTCGGCGACAAGTTACAGGGTAGGCGACAAAATTAAAGTCGATGCAGGCAAACTGGTTCGGCAGTAATTTCAAATATTCCGAAGCTACGTAAATGAAGGCCCAGCATTTACGCGTTTCTCCAGTCAATTGTGCTTAGAGAGATCCACCTCTGCTAGGGTTTGTAAGTTTTTAAACTGCCGCCGTCGCAATCAAATCATGCTCATTCGTGTCGGTCACGCGGACACGAATAATGTCACCCGATTTGATGGTTTTGAATGCGTTTTTGTTGTCGGCATGCACATGAACCTGGCCGTCAATTTCCGGCGCGTCAGCGCTTGATCGACCGACCACTCCATCGCGGCTCACCATATCGACCAGTACATCGACTTCGCGGCCAATTTTATTTTTCAGTTTTGCCTGGCTGATTTTGGTTTGCGTTTCCATGAAGCGGCGCTGACGATCATTGCGGATTTCGTCGGGCACCGGATCGGGTAAATCATTTGCCACCGCACCTTCAACGGGCGAGTACGCAAAACAACCGACGCGATCCAGCTGCGCCTCTTGCAAGAAAGCAAGCAACTCTTCAAATTCAGCTTCAGTCTCGCCCGGAAAACCGGCGATGAAAGTGGAGCGCAGTGTTATATCGGGACACATCTTTCGCCACGCGTGAATCCGATCTAGTGTTTTCTCGGCATTCGCGGGGCGTTTCATCAGCTTCAAAATCCGCGGGCTCGCGTGCTGAAATGGCACATCAAGATACGGCAATATCTTGCCTTCGGCCATCAGCGGAATCACTTCATCCACATGCGGATACGGATACACATAATGCAGACGCACCCACACGCCCAACGTGCCGAGCGCTTCGCATAATTCGGTCATGCGCGTTTTCAGCGGGCGGCCCTGCCAGAAGCCGGTGCGGTATTTCACATCGACACCATAGGCCGAGGTATCTTGTGAAATCACCAGCAATTCTTTAACGCCGGACTTGACCAGATTTTCGGCTTCCTGCATCACGCTGCCGACCGGACGGCTCACCAGATCGCCGCGCATGCTCGGAATAATGCAAAACGTGCAGCGATGATTACAGCCTTCGGAAATTTTTAAATAGGCGTAATGCTTTGGTGTGAGTTTGATACCGGCAGCGGGCACCAGATCGATGAACGGCTCATGCGGCTTCGGCAGATGAGCGTGGACGTGCTGCATCACTTCTTCCTTGGCGTGCGGGCCGGTAACGGCGAGCACCTGCGGATGCGCGAGCTTGACCAAATTTTCACCGCCCTTGCCTGACTTCGCACCCAGGCAGCCTGTTACGATGACTTTGCCGTTCTCAGCAAGCGCTTCGCCAATCGCATCGAGGGATTCTTCGACCGCGGAGTCGATAAAGCCGCAGGTGTTGACCACCACCAAATCAGCGCCCGCGTAATTAGGCGCAATCTCATAACCTTCTGCGCGCAATTGCGTGATGATCTGCTCGCTATCAACGAGCGCCTTGGGGCAGCCGAGCGATACGAAGCCAACGCGTGGCGCTTTCACCGGTGGTTTGGAAAGTTTAATGGGACGAACAACAAGAGTCATGACAATTTACCGATACGGTTTAGTGGCTTTGCTGTTTAGCGAGCGAGCAATAGTTGATTTTATTTTCCGCTCGCTTTTTTAGCGCGGGGCTTTGGTGTTGCTTTAGCGGTTGATTTAGCCGCGGCGGCTTTGGCCGTTTTGACCGGTTCCTCAGTGGGCGATGGGCTGGAAGACGCGGCAGAATCGCCTTCATCGGTCTTCGTTCCCAGTGGCGAAACGAACGGAAACGCGGAAAACATTTGCACTGCTTGTTTGCGCAATTCTTCTTGCATACCGATTACGCTGGTCGCACTTTTTTCAAGATAATCACCCATTACGTTCGGGAGAGCGCCGGCCCCGGCAATGCCGCCCAATCCACCTAGTCCACCGACGCCAGCTCCACCACTTGCTCCGCCTGCTGGCGTCTGCATAATTTTCGTCCATGCATCCGGCTTAAACGCCGGCACCGCGCCATAAATGTTTTGCGATTGCGCCTGAAATTTGCGCTGCGCTTCATGAAACGCACCGATGCTGCGTTCAAGATAGGAACCCATCAAGCCCTGCATGGAGTGTCCATAGTAACGAATGATATTGCCGAGCATGTCGGCTGAAAACATCGGTACTCCGCCGCTCTCTTCTTCCAGAATAATTTGCAGCAAAATACTGCGGGTCAAGTCCTCATTGGTGCGCGCATCGTGCACGGCAAAAACCTGATATTCCAGCACAAACTGTTTAATTTCGGCGAGCGTAATGTAGGCACTCGTTTCCGTATCGTACAAGCGGCGGTTAGGATATTTTTTGATGATTCTGGGCATTACGGGCTCCATAAAAAGATCCATTAAGCAAAACACAGGGCTGGATACATCAACAACAACAGCTACGCTTCTTTGCGCTTACTGCCATATTCTTGGCACCGGAAAAACGTAACCAAAAGGATTATTCGCTGAACTTTTTGCGGGTATTTTGTGGCGCTCATGCGCATCCGTCACACGCCTGTCACATGTTGCGCTACACAATAACGTTTTAGATATCCAACTGCGAAGCATAAGTAATGTGAATGTGCGGCGCACCACAAAAGCCTGAAACTGCCTGCGTGCATGTAGCACTGCAAGCACCGACAGGTCTAAGTACATGATTGATTATATTAACATTTTTCGAGATTTCTGGGCTAGCAAAATGAAAATGTTGCACTGCACCAAAAAACGCTTGACTTGAGAAGGCTTCGTCTCTATTATTTGTTTTGTGCAGCGCACCATTTTTGATTCAAAAAGTCCTCGGTAATATTTTGAGTGAGTGGGTGTTCTGTAGCGATATGCTGGGAAAGACTACGGTAAAGCGTCACCGTTTTAAAGTCCACACTATCAAACAGCATTCATTTTTAACCGCCCAATTAGGAAATACGATCATGACAACTATTAATAACACAGCCGAACAATTCGGTGATTTTTCCAAAACCGCCGTTGATGCCGCAATGCAATTTGCAAAAGTCTCTATCGACAGCGCCGAGCGCATGATGGCGCTTAACCTCGAAGCCACCAAAGTGAGCCTTGACCAAACGTCCAAAGTCGCAAAATCATTGGCGGGCGTTAAGGATGTTCAAGAAATGAACACCGTGAGCACCAAATCGGCAGAAACCGGTCTTGAGTTTTTCACCGGCTACTCCAAAAATTTATACGAAATCTCCAGTGCCGCACAAGCTAACTTTTCAGCATTGGTTGAAGAGCGGGTTGCCGGCTTTCAGAAATCAGTTGCCGACAGCTTGGACAAAGTTGCTAAGTCAGCACCAGCCGGTTCGGATGTTGCCATCGCCGCAATGAAACAAGGTTTGGCTGCATCAACCGCCGCAATGGATTCAATGTCCAAAGCAAGCAAGCAAGCGACTTCATATGCTGAAAACGCATACAAAACCGCAACCGACACAGCGACAAAAGCAACTGCTTCTTCCAAGAGAAAATAAGCACACGCATTTGCAGCAAGTCTCATAACGTCTCCTCCTCCTTTATTCTTATTCGCTAGAATTTGGTAAAGGATTCAACCCCAAGAGGTTCTCCTCTTGGGGTTTTTTTTGCGTATTATTTCTATGGCCTCTATAGATCCAAGCCTCGACCACCATCCATTGCCACAAATATTCTGTGCGAGTGCGCTGTCTTCTTTGATTTCCTTTGATTTCTTAAATCTGAAAAATTCCCATGAAAAATAAAATCGCGCTCGTTACCGGCGGCGTTGGTGGCATCGGCACCGCCATTTGTATTGCGCTCGCTAAGCAAGGCTATTTCGTTATCGCAAATTACCTTGTGCCCGGCTCGGAAGTGGCTTGGCAAGCCAAAATGCAGCAGGCAGGTTTTGATCAAGATGAATGCGGCATTGCGTGCGCTGATGTGTCGGATTTCAACGCCAGCGGCAAAATGGTCGCGGATATCGAATCGACAATCGGGCCGATAGCCGTGCTCGTTAATTGCGCCGGCATTACCCGCGACGTCAGCCTGCGCAAAATGACGCCCGACCAGTGGCACGCCGTCATCAACACAAATTTAAACAGCGTTTTCAACGTCACCCGCCATGTGATCGACGGCATGTGTGATCGCGGCTTTGGTCGCATCGTCAATATCTCGAGCGTAAACGCGACTAAAGGCGCATTCGGCCAAACCAATTACGCCGCGGCCAAAGCAGGCATCCTAGGTTTCACCAAATCACTCGCGCTCGAAGTCGCCAAAAAAGGCGTCACGGTGAATGCCGTATCTCCCGGCTTTATTGAGACCGACATGACCGCCGCGGTCCGCGAAGATCTGCGCCAACAAACGCTGGCCGCTATCCCCGCGGGCCGCGCAGGCACGCCGGAGGACGTGGCGAATGCTGTGTTGTTTTTAGTCAGCGACGGAGCGAGCTACGTCACGGGAACAAATATGGCGGTGAATGGCGGGGTGCATGTTTATCAATAGGAGTGCGCTCTCAGCGCTTGTTACCTCTAACTGGTCAGAATTAATTTATGAGTGAGCCGTTTCTAAAGCGATCATTTTTACGCGACTTCATCACTGACTTTGATATCCAGAGCGACGTTCCTGGACAAAGTTTGATCGAACCGAAAAGCGTAGTAATCGATTTTCTGATGCGACCTAGGCAACACTTGGTTGACCGTGGCTTCGATGACGACTGGATTGGCGTTGAGGTCAAGTACCTCAAAAGCTACAAGCTTAGTGAGATCAATGCGCTGGCTTGGCAGTCGCTTTCGTACGCACAATCACTATTTACAGTTGGGCAAAGGCAAGCACGTCCGTTGTTCGTCCTCATGCATACCAACCTTTCGTTGAACCTTCAGCATGCCCAAACAAATGGTATTCCTGCTGATTCCGCAGGGGTCATTTCTTTCGTTGAAAGAGGCAATGTCGGTTGGATTGAGCGAGACCCAAAGTACACATGGAGAATCGGATTCGGGACACATGGCTACTTCAACGTGAAGTATGGCCGGGCTGCAGTAATTAACCTTGGCACTAAAAGAAATGCTGGCAATGTGCGGTGTTAGGTCATAAGAAAATGTAGCCCGGCTGAGCGAAGCGACTCCGGGGCGACCGTCGCAAAATGATGATGATAAAATTTAGTTGAAATATCTATCCATCACAGCATTAAAATTGATGCGTCTTCTCATTCTTAAAAATACAAAGAGCTAGCATCCATGCGCTTTTTGCACCAAAAATGCTCGAGGGTGCCCGTCAGTGGTAGCGCTTTATGTTCAGTGGGTCACAAACGTTAGCGGGAAATTCAGTGATTTATGGACAACAATCCCGCAATCGCTTCGCGCTACCGGGCTACGCATGCTGCTTTGTCTGGAGTTGTTATGACCATTTATTTATATCGTAAATCGCTGGTGAGCCACGCCGCGAGCGATTCTAAAAAAAGTTTTGTGTTCGATGTTATGACGCAAAAGCGATGTTGAGAAGACAGATTATCGCTGTCTATATTGAGTGAGACCGAAAACACATGAATGAACCCGCTCTATTGGCGGCGCGTGTCGCATTTGCATGCGCGATCCTCGGCGCTGGCATTGTATTTCTACTCATCGTTATTGGCGCCGCCGCTTTCCCTGGCTACAGCCATGTATCGCAATTCGTCAGCGAGCTAGGCGCGACAGGTGCTCCGCAAGAAATGCTGGTTCGCTTTGGCGGCTTCTTGCCCGCCGGAATCCTGCTTTCTATCTTTGCCGCCGCCGCGTTTAAGAGCCTGCCAAGATCCGGACTCACCACATTCGGATTGGTTGGCCTTGTCATCTACGTTGGCGGATATGTCACTGCCGCTTTTTTCCCATGCGACGCAGGGTGCAGGCCCACGCAACCTAGCTTCTCACAGATCATCCATAACGTAGCTGGTCTGATTGGCTACGCGCTCGCACCGTTTTTTCTGTTTGCCTTTAGCTGGCAAGCGCGCCGTTGGCCCGGCGGAGCTCAACTCGCGGCGGTTGGCTTCCTCGCGGCAGCACTTTCCCTTGTTGGTTTGCTCACCCTCTCGCCAAAGTCGCCCTACGTCGGCTTGAGCCAGCGAGCAATTGAGGCCAGTGTATTGCTCTGGGTAGTCATATGCGGCATCTACATTCGCTCGCACATGCTACCCGCGCAAGCCGCCGGTCAAAAAAGATAGAGCTGTCACTGACCACATCATGAAGCTTATCCAATTCTTCAAATCCAATTTGTTTCGAGCCAGCACCTCAGGGGAGACCGCAGCAGCCGTACTCGCCACCCCGCCGAGGGTCGCTGCGACCAGCTGCGAACCAGGCTAAGTTATGCGCGAAGCGATGGTCGTCGTCATTTTCCTTGGTCCGCTTGTTGTAGCGTCAATCTGTTTTGCGTTCGCTCTCTTTTACGCAGCCCGCATGTTTGGCCACATTCGCGAAGATCGAAAACTTTTGGCCTACATCACCGGGCCTCGTGCTTTTCTGAGTCCCGCCTTTTATGCACCAGCGGGGCAACCGCACTTTGGACTGTTCCAAAAGTGGTTCCAGCGTTTTGCGACCGCACTGCTAATCTGGGGTTTCTTTGCTCTGTCTGCAGCACTAATAACCAAGCTGGTCTAGCGATAGTAGCGTGGCCGAGCAAAGCGACTCCGGGGTGACCGTCAGAAAATGGGGGCGTTAAAATTTACCTCCAACATCTATCAACTACGGTATCAACGCCGCCAAGCATTTCAATTTTAAGAAATGAAAGGCCAGCATCCATGAGCTTTTCGAACCATAAATGCTCGCACCTGTTCGGGTGTCCACTTCGAAAAACGTCCGCCAGTGCTGGTGTCTTAACATGCAGCGTGTACTAGGGTTAGCAAGGAAATTAGGTGATTCATGGGATTACACCCCGGAGTCGCTTTGCTCAGCTGGGCTGCAGCTTGTATCTATATTGAGCTAGGACAAATCGAAGCCATATGCGTTATCAAGGACGAATTACAACTTGGAAGGATGACAAAGGCTTTGGGTTCATCACGCCAAACGGGGGTGGTGCGCGAGTCTTTCTTCATATCAGCTCGTTCGTAAATCGGCAACGACGGCCGGCGGGCAACGAGATCGTCACATATGAGCTTCGAATCGATGCAAAAGGTCGCGCCCAGGCCGAGGCTGTTGCGTTTGTTGGCGAGCAGTCAATTTCATCCAGTTCCTCCGGAAATAGCAGCATGCCTACGCTATTCGCTTGTGGATTTTTAGTGTTTGTCGTTGCCTCAGTATTCTTTGGCAAATTACCAACGGCGGTTCTTGCCCTTTATGTTGTGGCCAGTATCGTCACGTTCATTGTTTACGCTTTCGACAAATCCGCTGCTCAGCGCAATCGATGGCGGACGCCAGAAAGTAATTTGCATCTATTCGCCCTCATTGGTGGTTGGCCGGGAGCTTTGGCGGCTCAGCGACTACTTCGCCACAAATCCAAGAAAGCATCTTTTCAAATCGTATTTTGGGCGACTGTCTTTCTCAATTGCGGCGTGCTTGGATGGCTATTCACGCCATCCGGCGCGACTTTGATTCGCTCCATTCTCGGTGCGGCGTAAGCACAAACTCAGCGCTCAGCCTCGCCCCTTCGGTCACGCGACTCCGCGCAATGAGGCGGCGCATCGCCGGTTGGCGCAAAATTAAAGACTCAACAAAAGGAGTCAACCCCTAATATCCACGGCAGTCACAAACCAGAAAGCCTTCAGAAACCCCGCCTATAAACGAGGTTCGCTTTTTTGAGAGGCTAAGACGTCCTAATTTTCGCGCCACATCATCCGCTTCCGTCGGCGTAAGGGCTTGAATCGGGATGCGTTCAAATTTTCGAGGCGACAACGAATCTGCATCTCCGCCTACACGTGGATGACGGAGTATTAGGGATACGGTTAGGATTTACGTTTCGACCGGTCACAGGCCACCAAAGCCGCGTTCATAGGGCCAGCAAAAGCCACAACAAAAAAGCCGCAGAATTTAATCTGCGGCTTTTGATTTTTTACGAACAACTACTACTTCAACAAATGCGCCACACCGGCACGCTCTTCTTCCAATTCTTTCAGCGTGTTATCCATTTTGCCGCGTGAGAATTCATCGATTTCGAGGCCTTTAATGCGCTCGTATTTGCCGTTCGCACACGTGACTGGCACGCCGTACATCACGCCATCAGGAATGCCGTAGCTGCCGTCGGAAGGAATGCCCATCGTGACCCATTTACCGTTTGTTCCAAGCACCCAATCGCGGATGTGATCGATCGCGGCATTAGCGGCGGAGGCGGCAGACGACACACCGCGCGCTTCGATAATCGCGGCACCGCGCTTACCGACGGTCGAAATAAACGTATCGCGATACCAAGTTTGGTCGTTCACAACCGCAGCTGCGGCTGCACCGCCGATAGTGGCGAAACGATAGTCGGGATACATGGTGGGCGAATGGTTGCCCCAGACGATCATTTTTTCGATGCTGTCCACTGACTTGCCCGTCTTGGTGGCGAGCTGCGAGAGCGCGCGATTGTGATCCAGACGCAGCATGGCAGTGAAATTTTCACGCGGCAGGCTCGGTGCTGATTTCATGGCGATGTAGGCGTTTGTGTTTGCAGGATTGCCGACTACCAACACTTTTACATCCCGAGATGCGACGGCATCAAGCGCTGCGCCTTGCACAGTAAAAATCGCACCGTTGGCTTCCAACAAATCCTTGCGCTCCATGCCAGGGCCACGTGGACGGGCACCCACTAGTAAGGCAACGTCAGCGTCTTTGAACGCAGTCATCGCATCAGCATGCGCGCTCATGCCCGCCAACAGCGGGAACGCGCAATCGTCTAACTCCATCATCACGCCCTTCAATGCTTTCTGCGCTTTTTCATCCGCGATTTCAAGCAGTTGCAGAATCACAGGCTGATCTTTACCGAGCATTTCGCCAGAGGCGATGCGAAACAATAAGCTGTAACCGATTTGGCCAGCGGCACCGGTGACCGCGACGCGCATTGGTTTTTTCATGAGTTGACTCCAGAGTGGGATGAGAGTGAAGGGAGGCGTTATAAATGCAGCCTTTGATTATACAAAATATGGTGCTGAACGTCGGGCGGCGTTTTTTCTTAAGGTCGTTACTCAACAAAATTACCTGCAACGATGCAACCTCATCGCATGCGTGAATTCCCGTTGAGCGTTGCTGAGCAACGCAGGAGCGACAGGGGCGTTCCGCGAGGACTGTCTGAGGCGGGTGCCACGATGCATCTCCAACGTAAACACTATTTCACACAACGACTTCCGCAGCGGCCTGTCGCTTCGAGTAGCGCAACGCATTTTGTCGCGGCAGCATCGCGACAAAACCACAACCCCGGGTCGCCTTTCTTGGCTTACTTTGTTTGGCGAAACAAAGAAAGTGAGTTGCCGCCGGGCAACCCCGGCATGGATACATGATCAACGCGTTTCCCGATTACGCTGAATTTACGTGGGAGAGCGAAAACGACGACCAATCAGCTGCCTACGGCAAACCGCCTAATCCACCCGCTTCTTCAGCCCAATCATCAACACCCCTGCCATCACCAATCCGGCTCCGCCCATCTGCCACCACGTGACCGGTTCATTCAAAAATAAATAGCCCAAAAATATCGTCGCGGCGGGGCCGATGGAGCTCATCATCGCGGCGTTAGACGAGCCGATGCGGCGCATGCCTTCAGCCATCATCAATACCGGCAGCACGGTCGAGACCATGGCCATCCATGCGGCCAGCGTCCAGATTTGGGTGGGCTGCTTGAGTGCCGTCACGCTATGCGCGATCGTGAAATGAATCAGAATCGCGATCGTTGACACCACCGAGGCGTAGGCACCAAACCGCACCGCGCCGATACGCCTCACCATTTGCCCCGCACCCACCAAATAGCCTGAGTACAGCAAGGCCGAAATGAGCACCAACACGCTACCGAAGACGACTGAGTTTTCACTCACCACTAAATCGTGCACGAACACCAGCGCAATACCCGCATAGCTTAAGGTCAATGCCGCGACATCACGCTTCACGATTCGATAGCCTAGAAATAGCGCGGACAACAGCACCACGATGGTCGGGTTCAAAAACAGAATCAGCCGCTCCAACGCCGCGCTGATGTATTGCAAGCCCCAAAAATCGAACAAACTCGCGCCGTAATAACCCATCAGGCCGACCACGGTTAGCGCAACCCAATCGCGTCGTATCAGGGGTGCCGCGCCGCGCGAAGACCAATACGCGATGGCTAAAAAAAACGGCAGAGAGATGGCCATGCGCATGAACAGCAGCGTGATTGGTGCCACCGCCATACCCGTCAGGGCGGCGTTGGCATACGCGAGCTTGATGAAAATAGCCTTGGCTGAAAAGCCGATCGCGGCGATCAACACATACGCCGCGCCGATAATGTCGGTGCGGGATGCGGTTGGTAGGCTCGCGGCGCTCATGGGTGAAGGGTCATTGGTCATAGCTCACGCCGACTTCAGTCCCAGCTCCCGCCACCCTTGGTGCCCCAATTTTTCCAGCGTTTCCTTATTCTTCTCGAAAATATCCGCCGCATCGGGGAACGCCGCCACCGCCTTTTCTACGCTCGCCTCGCGCAGCAAATGCAGCGTGGGGTAAGGCGAACGATTGGTGTAGTTGGTAATGTCGTCAAGTTCAGTATTAGCGAACTGATATTGCGGATGAAAGCTCGCGATTTGAATTTCTCCGGCTAGACCAAGCTCCTCCACGGTCGCATCGGCAATTTCTAAAAAATCGTTGTAGTCCAAAAAATCATTCAACACATGCGGGTGAATGAGCAACGTGGTGTCAATGACTTCTTTATCCGCAGCGGCCAGATGATTCAGCTCCATCATTAGGTTTTCGATCAGCGCTTCCACCGTGGCAGCCTCGCTCACCACCATGCGAATTTGCCGTTTGACATGCACGGCTTTCGCAAACGGGCAGAGATTCATACCAATCACCGCACGCTCCAGCCAGATTCGGGTATCACCGATGTAGTCCACAGCCATTACCATTTACTCCAGCGGAATTTTTTGATCGAGTATCGCCACCGCCGTGATTGCGTTATCGGGGAAGCCATCAATCACCAGATCGGAATAAGTCAGATAGGTGAGCGTGTTGCGCTTGGCGTCGATCATCCGCACCACGCGAACGTGTTTGAAAATAAATGAGGCACCCTCTTTGAAAACCTCTTCCTGCTGCGGCAACTTTTTCACGAAGCTGATCGGCCCGACTTGGCGGCAGGCCACCGAAAATCGCGAAGGGTCTTTCGCCAGGCCGACTGCACCTTTCAGCCCGCCGGTTCGCGCCCGCGAAACGTAGCACGCGACGCCCTTCACGGATGGATCATCGAAGGCTTCGACCACGATTTTATGATCGGGGCCAATGAGGATGAATTTGGTATCGACAGAGCCGATTTCTTCGGCGGCCAGATTGCAGCCCAACAGTCCAGTAGCGATAACTAAAGCCGCCGCGGCTGTTCGAATATTGAGGTTCATAATCTGGATCCTTGTTAAAGATAAATGCTGTGTCGACTAATGCCTTTCCCTCGCGACGGCGGAAGGAGACAATCCGCGCTGCCGTTTGCTGTAGCGCGTTAGCAGAAGCAAATGACATTACGGGCAAAGTATAGATGGATAGAAGACACCGCATTCGACTTGCGCTCTCAAGCCACGTAAACTACGCGGTTCTTTTTACGAATCTGAATCGCATCATCATGGCTACCGAAACCACCCATATTGCCGAACCGCCGACCGAGGCCGCGCTGGACGCCGCACGCGACTTGCAACGCGAGGCTGCACAGATCAAAACCGAAGCCGCCCGCCGCCGCACATTCGGCATTATTTCGCATCCTGACGCCGGTAAAACCACGCTGACCGAAAAACTGCTGCTATTTTCCGGCGCGATTCAACAGGCCGGAACGGTAAAAGCCCGCAAGAGTTCGCGCCATGCAACATCCGATTGGATGGAGATTGAAAAGCAGCGCGGTATTTCGGTCGCGAGTTCGGTGATGCAGTTTGAATATCGTGATCACGTCGTCAACCTGCTCGATACGCCCGGTCACCAAGACTTTTCGGAAGACACGTATCGGGTGCTGACGG
>JBBRZG010000051.1:0-23108 GCA_038236905.1 Burkholderiales bacterium | reverse complement strand
GGACGGGACTCGAACCCGCGACCCCCGGCGTGACAGGCCGGTATTCTAACCAACTGAACTACCACTCCAACATATAGGAAATACTGCCTATACATCAATTCGAGTTAACAGAGTACTGCTTGAATCTATTGGTGGGTGCTGAGGGGCTCGAACCCCCGACATTCGCCTTGTAAGGGCGACGCTCTACCAGCTGAGCTAAGCACCCGAAGCCTGCTAGTTTAACGCATCTTTCAATGCTTTACCAGCACGAAACTTCGGAACTTTAGCTGCTTTGATCTTAATCGCAACACCTGTACGAGGATTACGTCCTGCGCGTGCTGCTCGTTTGCCTACATAGAAGGTGCCAAAGCCAACCAGTGTGACCATGTTGCCTTTTTTAAGTGACGTGCGGACAGCGGCTACCATTCCGTCAAGCGCGCGGCCGGCTGCTGCTTTAGAAATGTCTGCCTGCTTGGCCATGGAATCGATCAATTCCGTTTTATTCATGTGATACCCCTTTCAGTCATTTATGGAACCGCCCTTCGGCGGTCAGTTATTCGTTTCTCTCAGGCACTGTAGATTTTAACCGTGCAATGAATTTCGTAAAACATAATTACGGTTCACAAAATAAGGAACCGGATACTCGGATAAAAAAGGAATTTTGTGCGGAAGAACTGGAGGCTCAATTGCCCACTATTTATAGCGTTGCGCCGTAATCTTGTACATCTCCCTACCTACAACTTTTGCACTGCTTCAAACTTCCAATTTTATAGCAATTCAGCAGCGCGAATGTCAAGGTCAACAAGATTCTTTTGCAGCGTTTATGGAATTCGCCGCTCTAGAGCTTAGTGCTTAGTCACTACCGGTGGCCCGTCTTTTACAGGCGCACCAGCAACGGCTGGAACATCGACATTTTCAACCAACGGTACCGGATTACGTTCGAGCGCAGTCTCGAGGACCTTATCGATCCAACGTACCGGAATGATGTTCAAGTCTTTGGTAATCTCGACTGGAATCTCCGCTAAATCCTTTTTATTTTCTTCAGGTATCAGCACTGTCTTTATTCCGCCGCGCGCGGCAGCAAGTAGCTTTTCTTTTAAACCACCAATGGGCAAGACTTCACCGCGCAATGTAATTTCTCCGGTCATCGCCACATCACAGCGCACCGGAATGCCTGACAAGACTGATACCAATGCCGTCGTGATTGCCACACCCGCGCTCGGTCCGTCTTTGGGTGTCGCGCCCTCAGGCAAGTGAATATGCAGATCATTTTTTTCGTAAAAATCCTCAGCAATTCCGAGCATCTTCGCCCGCGATCTCACTACTGATATTGCGGCCTTAATCGATTCCTGCATAACTTCACCCAGCTTGCCTGTGGTTTCAACTTTACCTTTTCCAGGTAAACGTGCGGCCTCAACTGTAAGAAGCTCGCCGCCCACTTCGGTCCACGCCAAACCCGTTACTTGACCAATCTGGTTTGACTTCTCGGCAATGCCATAGCTATAGCGGCGCACACCCAAATATTTATCAAGCGTTTTTGCGGTTACTTGCACCTTGCCTGGCTTCTTCTTGGCGGCTTCACCAGACAATTGTGCCTTAACTACCTTGCGACAAATCTTGGCTATCTCGCGGTCCATGCCGCGCACACCCGCCTCACGCGTGTAGTAGCGGGTAATGTCGCGCAGCGCCGCATCCGCAATATGTAATTCCTCATCCTTCACACCGTTTGCCTTCATTTGCTTGGGCAACAAATACTGGCGGGAAATGTGTACTTTTTCATCTTCGGTATAACCCGCAAGGCGAATAACTTCCATACGATCCAACAGCGCAGGGGGAATATTGAATGAATTTGAAGTGGCCACGAACATGACGTCGGACAAATCAAAATCTACTTCGACGTAGTGATCCTGGAAAGTGTGGTTTTGTTCGGGATCAAGTACTTCAAGCAACGCACTTGCCGGATCACCACGAAAATCCATCCCCATCTTGTCGACTTCATCAAGCAGGAAAAGTGGATTTCGCACGCCTACTTTCGACATGTTCTGCAAAATTTTACCCGGCATCGAGCCGATGTAGGTGCGACGATGGCCACGAATTTCAGCTTCATCGCGCACGCCACCCAAAGACATGCGAATGAATTTACGGTTAGTCGCTTTGGCAATCGATTGACCAAGCGATGTCTTACCCACGCCAGGGGGGCCTACAAGACACAGAATCGGGGCTTTGAGCTTGTCGACGCGGCTTTGCACGGCGAGATACTCGACAATCCGCTCTTTAACCTTCTCAAGTCCGTAATGATCGGCGTTCAACACTTTTTCAGCGTTCGGCAGATCAGAACTTACCTTGGTTTTCTTCTTCCACGGCAGCCCTACGACGGTATCGATGTAGTTGCGCACCACCGTTGCTTCCGCTGACATGGGAGACATCAGTTTTAGTTTTTTTAATTCAGCTTCAGCTTTGGCACGCGCCTCTTTTGGCATGTGCGCGCCCTTGATTTTCTTTTCCAATTCATCAATGTCTGCGCCGTCTTCAGTTTCGCCCAACTCTTTTTGAATCGCTTTAACCTGCTCGTTTAAATAATACTCGCGCTGCGATTTTTCCATCTGCCGCTTAACGCGGCCGCGTATACGCTTTTCAACCTGCAAAATGTCGATTTCAGTTTCGAGCAGTCCGAGCAATTGCTCGAGGCGTGAAGGTACATCAAAGTTTTCAAGAATTTGCTGCTTCTGCTCTAACTTAAGCGGTAGATGTGCAGCAATGGTGTCTGACAAACGACTCGCGTTGTCGATTCCCGAGAGTGAAGTCAATACTTCAGGCGGAATTTTTTTGTTGAGTTTAACGTATTGGTCGAACTGGCCAAACAAGCTGCGCCGCATTGCCTCAACTTCGTTGTTATCAGTTTCTTCTTGGGGGATCGGCGTAATTTCAGCTTCGTAATTTTCTTTAACGTTCAACACATGATTAATACGGGCACGATGAATGCCCTCGACCAAAACTTTAACCGTACCGTCCGGCAATTTAAGCATTTGTAAAATACTGGCCACCGAGCCGACATCGTACAAATCCTCAGGATTTGGTTCGTCGTTACCCGCAGACTTTTGCGCCACCAGGACCACATTTTTACCTTCTTCCATCGCTGCTTCGAGCGCTTTGATGGATTTAGGGCGACCCACAAACAATGGAATCACCATGTGTGGAAATACCACCACGTCGCGCAGCGGCAGCAATGGCAGGATTGAATTGGATGGATCTTTATCTTGGTCAGCGAACGTCATGATCTCGTCCTTTTCCTTTTGCTTGCACTAACAATTAATATTAATAAACGCAGTGCTTACCAAGATTGGATTCAGCACAACAATGCGCGTTTTAGAGGGCAAGCGACATAACTCGGTAAAAATTTGCCTGATAAATGGGAGATTGGGATATGCATAACAATCTCAAGTGACGACTCAAACAGTTGCCTCGAAAGCCTCCAACAATTGCTGCTATCGTTGGAGAATATTGTAGGCCAAAAGGCGGGGTGTCGTACGGGCGTCAGCTCTGCGCCCCAGCAAGTTTGGGATGGTCTGAATACATCAACAACGGCTTTTGTGAACCGTTAATTGTGCCTTCATCCACCACGGCTTTTTCAACATTGCTCAATGATGGCAATTCGAACATTACGTCAAGCAGCGCATGTTCAATGATTGAACGAAGTCCCCGCGCGCCCGTTTTGCGTTCAAGCGCGCGCTTTGCAATCGCCCCTAGCGCTGCCTCGCGGAATTCCAACTCAACGCCTTCCATCGCAAACAATTTCTGGTATTGCTTGGTGAGCGCGTTTTTGGGTTCGGTCAAAATTCTGATCAACGCCTTCACATCCAACTCTTCAAGCGTTGCCACAACTGGGAGGCGCCCAACAAACTCGGGAATCAAACCATACTTTATCAAGTCTTCTGGCTCGACGTCTCGCAACAATGCGTTGTTTGCTTCGCGATCCGCGCCACTTTTCACGTCTGCACCAAAACCAATTCCGGTTTTGGCGGTACGCATTTGAATGACCTTTTCAAGACCGTTAAACGCTCCACCGCAGATAAACAGGATATTGCTGGTATCTATCTGAACGAATTCTTGATTCGGGTGCTTTCGGCCGCCTTGCGGAGGCACAGAAGCAACGGTGCCTTCAATCAGCTTCAGAAGCGCTTGCTGAACCCCTTCACCGCTGACGTCACGGGTAATCGACGGGTTATCCGATTTGCGGGAAATTTTGTCGATTTCATCAATATAGACAATGCCACGCTGGGCCTTCTCGACATCGTAATCACACTTTTGGAGCAGTTTCTGGATGATGTTTTCAACATCTTCGCCCACGTAGCCCGCTTCTGTTAGTGTCGTGGCATCGGCAATTACGAACGGCACATTGAGCAACCGCGCGAGCGTCTGCGCGAGGAGCGTTTTGCCTGAGCCTGTAGGGCCGATCAACAAAATATTCGATTTGGCGAGCTCGACCTCGCCATCTTTGGTACCGTTTTTCAGTCGTTTGTAATGGTTATAAACCGCAACCGCCAAAATCTTCTTGGCTTTCACCTGATCAATGACGTACTCGTCAAGAATGTCGCAAATTTCCTGCGGCGTCGGCAGATCATTTTTGGTGGCTTTGCTCGCAGGATCAGCTTGCGCCTCTTCGCGAATAATGTCGTTACAAAGATCAATGCACTCATCGCATATAAATACCGATGGGCCTGCGATTAGCTTCCGTACCTCGTGCTGGCTCTTGCCACAGAAGGAACAATAAAGCAGTTTTTCTCCAACTTTCTCACTCATTACAAGCTCTACCCCATCTCGTCGTCTTACGCGAATGCCGAAAAAACATTCGAATTAGACATCTTCACCCGCGCGCAAGATAGCGCTTATTGTTTTTAGCCTATGCACAACTGCCTGTACTCGTTTTTATCAGCTTCTTTTCAAATTGCGTTTACGGCTCGCTTCGGCACTGCAGTTGAGTATTGGAGAATCTGCAAGTGAGCAATACACGCCCACCGCAAGCTATTCTCACTAACGTCCAACTTACTTCACTACTTCGTGTCGATTTTCTAGTACTTTATCGATAATACCGTATTTCAACGCTTGCTCCGCTGACAGAAAATTATCGCGATCAGTGTCCTTTTCGACCTCTTCAACGGTCTTTCCAGTATGTTTTGCCATGATTTCATTGAGACGTTGTTTCAGAAACAATGCCTCTTTTGCGTGAATCTCAATATCCGAAGCCTGACCACGATATCCCCCCGACAGTTGATGAATCATGATCCGCGCGTTAGGCAAGGAAAACCGCTTACCTTTCGCACCAGCGAGTAACAAGAACGCCCCCATGCTCGCAGCAAAACCTGTACAGAGTGTTGAAATATCGGGTTTGATAAATTGCATCGTATCGTAGATCGCCAAACCTGCAGACACCGAACCGCCAGGTGAGTTGATGTAAAGCGAAATATCTTTGTCGGGGTTTTCGCTCTCGAGAAAAAGCATCTGTGCGACGATCACATTGGCCGTCATGTCGTTAACTTCACCGACCAAAAATATGACGCGCTCCTTAAGCAAGCGCGAATAAATGTCGAATGCCCGTTCGCCTCGCCCAGACTGCTCAATCACCATCGGCACATAACCCAGTCCGGTAGCAGGCTGGTATCCCGCTGAGGCGTATTGATCTCGGTGCCCCGGTGCGATCCCCGTCATATCGTATGCTCGGGATTGAAAGTCGTAAAAGCTTTTCATCGTTTAATCTCCATGATTTCGTCGAACTCCTTGGTCACGGTCGTGACTGCCATGGATGTCGCCGCCCATTCCACCACATTGTCTTCCAGCACCATGCCTTCAACCTCTTGCAAACGGGAAGTATCACTGTAATACCAGCGAACCATCTGCGCGGGATCTTCAAAACTCTCTGCATGTTCTTCGACAACGCTGCGGATTTGTTCAGGGCGGGCACGCAAATTATTTTGCTTCACCACTTCGCCCAAGATCAAACCCAGTTTTACACGCTTTTCTGCGCGCTCAACAAACAGCTCAGGTGGTAACTGCAAATCTTTGGTGGTCATACCGCGCGCTTGCAGGTCCTGAACCGCTTGTTCCTGCAAACGCCCCACTTCCATGTCCACCAACGAACGCGGCAAATCCAATTGGGCAACGGATACCAGAGCATCCATTACTTGATCCTTAGTTTTGGACTGGACGCGTTTTTTCAACTCACGTTCAAGATTTGTTTTGATTTCATTGCGCATTTTCGCAATATCACCGTCCGTCACGCCGAGCGATTGCGCGAATGCAACATCTACCGGCGGGTAAATCGGCGCATTGACTACTTTTACGGTGGCAGTAAATTGCACTGTTTTGCCGGCCAGTTCGGCTTGATAATCTGCCGGGAAAGTTAAATCGAATGTTTTTTCTTCGCCACCTGACATACCCCTCAGCGCCGCTTCAAAATCAGGCAACATACGACCCTCGCCGAGCACCATGCCAAAATTCTCGGCTTGACCGCCTTTAAACGGTTCGCCGTCGAGTTTGCCGGTAAAGTCAAC
This sequence comes from Burkholderiales bacterium, assembly GCA_038236905.1. Taxonomy (GTDB): domain Bacteria; phylum Pseudomonadota; class Gammaproteobacteria; order Burkholderiales; family Usitatibacteraceae; genus UKL13-2. Next base: position 16,581 of record JBBRZG010000051.1, on the reverse strand, counting down.
GACTAGGAAATCGCCCTGTTGCGCAGCACGATCAGCTTTGTCGTAGGTCGCGCGTTGTTTTTGCAGCGTAAGGATAGTGTTATCGACCTCTTTATCAGTTACGTCTGCGTGCAGGCGATCAAGCGGTTTGCCTGCCAGAGAACCCATTGTTACTTCAGGGTAAATTTCAAAAGTCGCGGTAAATTCGAACTTGTCAGCGGCTTCGCCGCTGTTAGCAGGCGCAAAACTTGGGTAACCAGCAACCCTTAGCTGCTGTTTTTCCACTTCGTCTGCAAAAATCTTTTGCACGGAATCCGATATGACTTCCTGGCGCACCTGAAATCCATACTGATTGGCGATCATCGTGAACGGAATTTTGCCTGGACGGAAACCAGGCATTTTGGCGGTGCGCGCGATATGCTTCAGACGCTTGGAGATTTCGGACTCAATTTCAACAGCGGGCAACGATAATAGAATATTGCGTTCGAGGTTGCGGGCGGGTACTTGTGCTTGCATAACTGTTCCTTAAGATCATGCGCATAACGCGTAGATCATGCTTAAAAATAGCGACTCCACCAAACTAAAAACGGCATCTATTGCCAAAGCAAAGGATGCCGCCATTCAGGTGGCGCTGGAAAATAAAAATGAAAAACGACAAACCAATAAGGTCTGGTGCGAGAGAAGGGACTCGAACCCCCACGCCTTACGGCGCTGGAACCTAAATCCAGTGCGTCTACCAATTCCGCCACTCTCGCCAAGGCTTCACGCTCGATTTTAACTGAAACCGTCGATTAACGCTTACAAGGAACACAGTTTTTGTTAGGATCGTTTCGGAAAGGCTCGGCTTTCGTCACGGCTCGAAAACCGACTCATTCGCCATGACACCTGACCTTGTGCTCATGCCTAAAGGACAAGATGCTGCTGATGAGCAATGGGCCTACCGGCTGATTTCTTCCGCATACGGGCTGACAGCGGCACTTTAGAAAGCTTATCCGCACTCGCGCGCGCGTTCGATGGTGACGTACGCAGCTGATCTTGCCTGCCACCAATCACGTAACTCGTCTGCGGGGAGCGGCTTGGCAAACAAAAAGCCCTGAACCTGATCGCATCCGATTTTCCTCAGCGCAGTGTGCTCTTCAACTGTTTCCACTCCCTCCGCGACAACCCGCATTTTGAGTCGATGCGCAAGCTCAACCGTAGTGAGCGTGATGGCGAAATTTCTTGAACCTGCTGTCAGGCCGGACACAAAGCTGCGGTCGATTTTAATTTCGCTCACGGGCAGACGACTTAAATGAGTCAGCGCCGCATAACCGGTGCCGTAGTCATCCAGAGCCACTTCAATGCCTGCAGCGCCCAGCTGTTTTAGCGCACGTTCGGCAGCGCCCAGATTATCCAGCAATGCGCGCTCAGTTATTTCAAATTTAAGCAGCTCGGGGCGCGCGCGCGCGCTCGTCAACAGGTCCGTCACGAAACCCGTAAATGATTCATCTTGCAAGTCGTGGGCAGAAATATTGACCGCGATCGGGATATCAAGGCCGATTTTTTCCCATCTCACTGATTGCCTGATTGCCTCTCGGACGGCATGACGGGTGATTGCACGGATGCTGCCAGTCTGCTCAGCAAATTCAATGAACGTGCCGGGGCCAATAAGGCCTTTGCTGGGATGGTTCCAGCGCAGCAGTGCCTCAACACCAGCTGGCTTGCCATTTATGGTGAGTTTGGGCTGATAGTGGAGCACGAGTTCATCGTTAATAACGGCTCGACGTAGCTCTGACAGTAACCCCAGCTGCGAACTGGAATCAACATCCATTGACTGATCATGCCGGACTGGTGATAACCGCCGCATGCTCGCGACATGAAGCGCAATTTCCGCGCGACGAAACAGCTCGTCCGCATTTTTTTCCGTTGCGCGCGATGCCGCCCAGCCGGCATGAAGCTGCACATCAATAGTATGATTTTCGATATTGATCGGGTCAGACGCAAACTCATCGAGTAATGAGCGTAATCTGAGATCGATATCGGCAACCTGCTTATCGACCATCAACCATGCAAACCCGTCGCCCTCAATCCGAGCCACAACCTCTTCAGCCTGCGAAAAATTCTTTAGCCGCTCCGCGACAGCCTTGATTACCTGATCGCCGACACTAAAGCCGAGGCTATCGTTGATCTGCTGAAGTCGTGCGATGTCTAACGAAACAATGGCCACCCAACTACTATCGGCAGCACGCGCTTGAACCGCCATCTGCTCAACGGCCTGCATCAGCCCGGCCCGATTGGCCAACTGGGTGAGGGGATCAACAAACGCGAGGCGCAATATCTCCTCCTCACGCTTGTCAATTTCCAGATTCATCTGCACAAAACCGGTTGCCAGCTCGCCGATTTCGCCTTTAAAGTGCATGGGGACCGCCACCGCCTTTTCACCTCGCCTGATGCGGTTGGTCACTTCCGTTAGCACCTGAATCGGTTTCGCGATGGCTCGTGCAATCCATACGCTACACAGAATGCCCGCGAATGCACCAACCAATGAAACAACCGATAGAATCAATGATAGGTGCTTAAAGGGGCCGGTACTTTGTTCTACCGATTTTTGCACCAATACCGCCGCGCTTGCGTCGGGCGCATTTTTTAAACGAGCATCTCCATCAAGTGAAAAGCCAGAGGTTGCATACGGATGACCGTCAAGATCTATTTCCGGCCACTCTCCCGCAGGAGCCTGTCCACGAGCCAAACGTGTCTGCAATTGCGCCCGCTCGGAAGGCGCCAGCGTTGAGCCTGAAATTTGATACTGGCCAGCGACGCTCGTAGCGAGAAATGAAATGTCCAGGTCCGTCAAACCTTTAAGATCTGTAGCCACGCGGTCATCCAGTACCGACCCAAACGCCGCCCAGCCGTTAGCATCCGGCATCAGGATGGGAGCGACCGCAAATAAGATTGCTCTACCGTCAATCAATGCAACCCAGGGTACATCCTCCTTCCGCTCAATATTTTGAATGACCTCCGCAATCGCATCGGATGAGGTACTTTTCGGCAACCCGAATCTCGCTATGACTTGCTTGCTGTCTGAAACAACAAAACCTATATCGGAGCGCAGGCGGGCACCGTGATTATCCAGCGCTGATTGCATCGTCGCAGGGTCGCCGGCTGCAACCGCTTTGCGGAAGGCGAAATCAGCCACCAGAATACGTACGGCCTGCCTCGAGCTTGCGCCACGTTCCTCAATCAGCCTACGCAGCACGCGCTCGCCGCGGTTGAGTTGATCCGCGGTGTGGGCGCTGGCGATTCGCATGTTCGCGTCGTGAACCACAAAATGGGTGATCAGCTGCACTGCCGCCAGCAAGCCGATGAAATAGAGCGCAATACGCACATGAAGCGAATTCCGAGTGTTGCCTGGACTTGCAGAGGATTTCAGCACTTGTTTACCGCATTTTTTATCGGTTTAGCGACGATGCTCATCGGTCAATAACCCTCACTATCAAGCACCGGTTTTTTACGTGCTCTAGCCGGATTGAGGGTGACTTTGATTTCAACATTTTGTTCGGTGGCGGATACAGTGAGCGGCTCGCTCATTTCGCCCGATTTCAATCGGGGATGCCACACTCGAAGCGTATATTTGCCTTGCGGAATGTCAGATACGACTACTTTCCCGTCCGCAGCCGACAGCTCGGCGATGGGCGTATCGACAATCAAAATATAGCCGACCATCCAATCGTGGATATTGCATCCTAGCGTCACCAAGCCAGCCTTATCGAGTGTAATGGTTTGCGGCGACTTCCCGGCATAAATGGGAATTTCAAAGGATTTTGCTTTCGAAAAACTGTAGACGCTATGCTGTACCGCATCGCGGTTGGGGAATGTGACATTAGCGCCGACGCTGGTTACCGTGATTCTCGGTACAAATTCACGATCAATCTGCTGTACCGCGAAATCCCGTTTCGTCACCCTAGAAGCGAGTGTGATGTCGGCGCTAGGCTGCAGCATCACCACGCCATCTTTCAGAGGAGTGCCCTGGCTGTCTTTTAGGGTAATGGTCAAGCGGCTTTGCGCCCAACAATCCCCTTGCGTAACAGCAAACAGGACAAGCATGCAGCCAAGAACAATACTAAAGGTACGCGGCGTAGACATCGGTGGCGTGGGCTATTCAAGTAGATAAAAATAAGCGCGGTTATTACTATTCTGCAAACGCAAGTACTGCATTTGGCATCGAGCTTAGCGACGCCACCCCGTTCAATCTGTGAACTACTTCATAGAACAGATCGCCGTAACCAAAATTCACATTCGCCCCACAACCTGCTCGAGCAATAAAATCATGCCGCGGCCGCACCAATAAATTTATTTCGCAAAGACCGATTACAGTTTGAGCGAGGCCTAAAAAAGATAGCTCATCAGATTTGTGACTTGGGCGGCGCTTGCTTAAACAAATATAATCGGCTTCCAACACTTTCCTCAACTCAAAACCCTGCGCTGAAAGTTCCCCGCTGTGCCCGTTGATCACTACGAAAATTTTCCCGTCGCCTCATTTCTCCTGCCTAAACACCTTCGCCATCCGATCGAAGTCATATACGCCTTTGCGCGTTCAGCAGATGATTTTGCAGATGAAGGTGACTGGTCGGTGCCTGAAAGGATCCGATTATTAGAAAATTATGAGACTGAGCTGGAAAACATAAACTTTAATAAGGCCTCTGAATCCGCGCTTTTTCGCGATTTAGCTGACGTGATTAAAAGCCACGCGCTTCCTCTACAACTTTTTCGCGATCTGTTAGCTGCGTTCAAGCAAGACGTCACAAAAACACGCTATTCCACTTTTTCTGAACTATCGGATTATTGTCGTCGTTCGGCTGACCCGATCGGCCAGTTGCTGCTGCATCTCAATGAGGCTGCAACTCCCCAAAATGTAGCGTGGAGCAATTCAATTTGTTCAGCGTTGCAGCTGATCAATCATTGGCAGGATGTGGCGATTGACTGGAAAAAAAATGACGGCGGGAGAATTTATCTGCCGCAGGACGAAATGTCCAAATACGGTGTTGCGGAAAGTGATATCGCAAACGCCAGTAACAGTGTCGCATGGCAGCAACTGATGCTGTTCCAATGTCAGCGGGCGCGCGATATGTTGATGTTTGGCAAGCCGCTAACGCGAGCAATTCCGGGCAGATTCGGTGTCGAACTGAGAATGATTGTGGCCGGTGGCGCGCGGGTGCTGGATAAAATTGACGCGGTTAATGGCGACGTTTTTCGTCGACGACCTAAACTTAATAAATGGGATTGGCTTGCGATGGCACCAGCGCTGCTTGCGTGAAGTGTTTAACACGTCGTCCTACGCATCAATCTTATTCATAAACTACTGCCTTGCACAATAAATCCCGCGCCCAACGATAAAAACAACAATGACTCCTGACGAATACTGCCAAGAAAAGGCCGCCAAAAGCGGCTCCAGCTTTTACTATAGCTTCCGTTTTTTGCCCCCTGAACGGCGCCGCGCAATTACCGCGCTCTACGCTTTTTGCCGAGAGGTGGACGACATCGCCGATGAGGTCCAAGACGTTAACGTCGCCCGCTCAAAACTCGGCTGGTGGCGCGCAGAACTAGCCAATTTATTCTCAGGCCACCCGACTCACCCGGTTTCAAAAGCGCTGCAGCCCGCTACCCAGCAATTTGGCGTCGATCAACCGCGCCTTAACGAAATCATTGACGGTATGGAGATGGATTTATCGCGCCGACGTTATCAGGATTTCAAATCCCTGACTTTGTATTGTCATCGCGTCGCAGGTGTGGTCGGGCAACTGTCCGCCAGTATTTTTGGTTTTTCAAATCCCAAAACCATGATTTATGCGGAGAATTTGGGCCTTGCCTTTCAGATGACCAACATCATTCGAGATGTCGGCGAAGATGCACGCCGTGATCGTATTTACCTGCCTCAAGAAGACCTCCATACATTCGGCGTCACCACGGCCGATATTCTGGATTGCAAACAAACTCCCGCATTCGAACGGTTGATGGCGTTTCAGGCTGTCAGAGCAAAGTCCTTGTACAGCGAGGCGTTTGAGGCGCTTTCGCCTGAAGATCGCCGCCCACAGCGGCCTGGGCTTATTATGTCTGCTATTTATCGTACGTTGCTAGACGAGTTGGAACGCGATGGTTTTAAGGTACTCAATCAGCGCACGTCGCTGACGCCGCTACGAAAATTATGGATTGCCTGGAAAACGTGGGTCACGTCTTGAGTGCACCGCCCGTCGCAGTGATTGGCGGCGGTTACGCGGGAATCGCGGCCGCAGTCAAGCTGGCAGAGCTCAATATTGCATCGGTTGTTTTTGAATCGGCAAAAGTGCTGGGAGGTCGCGCGCGTCGAGTTGAATATCGCGGCACCACACTTGATAACGGCCAGCACATTTTATCGGGCGCTTACACCGAGTTGCTGCGCATGATGGCGCTGGTCGGTGTGTCCGCATCCGCTTTTGAGCAAATACGCTTACGGCTGGACATGACAATCGATACGCTTCATGACAAAACAAGAGACGAGGGGGGAAAAGCAGGCAATCATATTCAGAAGCATTTTTCATTGAACGCGCCGAATCTGCCTGCACCGTTGCATCTTGCATGGGCACTCCTTACTGCTAAAGGACTGGATTGGACAGAACGCCTTGCTGCTGTTCGTTTGATCCAGGCGCTCAAAAAATCGAATTTCAAATGTGATCCAGACCAGACGGTTACAGGGTTGCTCGCGAAGTACGAACAACCACAAAGGCTCATCACGGTGCTGTGGGAGCCGCTCACCGTTTCTGCACTCAACACTCCGATTTATTCAGCAAGCGCACAAGTGTTAGCAAACGTATTGCGCGACACGCTGGCCGCGTCGCGCGTCGCCAGCGATTTGATTCTACCCAACACCGATCTAAGCGCACTCTTCCCCGAGCCCGCCGCGCATTGGCTCTCTAGTCACGGCTCCATCGTTCGCGTGGGTTCTCGAGTGTCTTCAATTGCATTCTCGACAGCGGGCAGCGGCGGCTTCGAAATTGTGTGCGGTGCGGAAACAATGTTGTTCCAGAGCATCGTCTTGGCGGTCGGGCCGCATCAGGTCGACCGCGTTGCGTCGCCGCTTTTGACACCGCCGAATCTGCAGTACGAGCCAATTTATACCGTCTATCTGCGGTATCCGCCAGAGGTAAAATTACCCACCCCCATGCTCGGTTGTACCGGTAAATTAACCCAGTGGTTTTTTGATCGTGGCGAGTTAATAAAACATCAAGCGAAGGATGGAGCGGCTGGGCCATCAAGCAACGGCCTGATTGCTGCAGTGATATCAGCGTCTGGAGCACACGAAGCAATCGACCACGCCGCACTTGCCGCCCGCGTTCATGATGAATTGTCAGCAATTTTGGGGGCAATACCAGCTCCCATCTGGCACAAAGTCGTTGCTGAAAAATTTGCCACTTTTGCTTGCACGCCGGTAATCCAAAACACTGCCCGCCCTTCAACTGAGACTCATATTGACGGGCTGTTTCTGGCCGGCGACTATGTTGCATGCGAATATCCCGCTACCCTCGAAGCCGCCGTTCGCAATGGGGCCGCCGCCGCGATACTCGCGGCGAAATTTCTATCAAAACCACGCCATGACTGACCCGCACACTATTCCACAGACGAACCTGCAAACGACTTACCGCAACCTGCCACATGGCTACGTTTCGGCACCGGATAGTCTTAAGGGTCGCATTATTTTGGTCACCGGAGCCGGCCAGGGCCTGGGTCGCGCTGCCGCGCTGGCGTTTGCGCAGCACGGCGCGAGCGTTATCTTGCATGGTCGAAAGTTATCGAAACTAGAAGCGGTATACGATGAAATTGAATCCCTCGGTGGTGCTCAGCCGGCATTGATGCCTCTTGATTTTTTGGCCGCGACCCAAGCGGATCTTGATGGTTTCGCACAGTCAATACACGTGACGTTCGGCCGCCTTGATGGCATTTTTCATGGCGCAAGCCATTTTTCGCCGCTCGCGCCGTTAGCGTCGATTGACCTGGATAGCTGGCAAAAACATGCCACGGTAAATCTACTTGTACCGGCTGCGCTAACCAAAGCTTGCATGATGTTGTTAAATCGTTCAACACGGGCCTCTGTGGTCTGGCTGTCGGAAACCCATGCGTTGCAACCGACGCCATATTGGGGGCCATTTGCCGCGATAAAATCGGCTCTAGGCCCACTGGCCACCATGTGGCAAGGCGAATCGACTTCAACGGATCAGGTGCGATTTCATCTCTGCGTCCCGGGGCCTGTAGCCAGCCCGGCTCGTTCAATCAGCCATCCCGGCGAATTATCATCGTCACTGCCCTCCGCAGAAAGCCTTGCGCCGCACTTTGTCTACCTCATGTCGCCTCCCAACGACAGCTCTGAAGCCGCAAATCCGCATAACGCGCTCTACGTTTGTAAACTCGCCGCCGATTAATTTATGCGGTAGCAACCGCCAAAGTCTGAATGTTGAAATTGTTGGCACGCAACATGCTCAATACTTCGCGTGTTTTCGGTACACTATAAAAACTAAACAACATTCCGGTTTACCCGCTACAAGACTATTCATATAAAAAGTCTGCGAACACACTGTGCTGATTCGAAAGCTCCGCTCCCTTGAAACTTCACTTCCTTGGTTATCTATGCGCCTGAATATGCATTCAACACGCGGGAGCGCCGCATGAGCGCCATGCCTGATCCGCCCGATTCGGACGAAAAACGGATTTTTGTGGGCAGCATCATGTTTATCGACATTGTCGATTATTCAAAAAAAACCGTCTCGGAACAAATCCTGATTCGCGAGCGCTTCAAATCGCTGATGACGCTGTCGATCAAAGGTATCGATCCGGAGCTGCGATTGGTCTTGGATACGGGCGATGGTGCCGCAGTGAGCTTTTTGGGCGATGTACAGGACGCGCTCCTGGTCAGTATTCGAATGCGCGACTATCTCAAGGCCGCAAACGGTGCACCTGTAATCGAACCCAACCCGGCTGACCTTGACCGCACTATTCCGCTTTTCAATTACTCGTTACGTATCGGCGTCAACCTCGGCCCGGTTATGCTCCAGCAAGATAGTCATGGTCATCCACAAATCGTAGGCGATGGGATCAACGTTGCGCAGCGTCTCACCAGCTTCGCAGAAGCCGATCAAATCGTGGTCTCTCAGTCGTATTTTGATGCGGTTTCGGCAGCCTCAGCTGCATACGCAAAACTGCTTTCCTACGAGGGTTCACGTACTGATAAAAACGTCCGCGACCACGAAATCTATGTAGTGGCAGAAACTGTTGCCGTCGCGAACCTTACCGATAATGCCGCGACAGATAAAAAAGCAAAAGAAGCTAGCGCCAAATCGGGTGATGCCGCCTTAGTCGAGGCCGGTAAGTCCATGAATGCTGCAGCAATCATAGTGAAGCCGGGCGATAAAAACAAAGCCGCGCAAGATAAAAATAAAACGCTGGATGGAAAGGTAAGCGACAAAGCAAGTGATAGCGCAGGTGTAGGCAGTGCCAATTCGAGGCCGGCTATCCGCAATGTTGAACATCCGATCAACCCAGCAACCGCTTTTGTAAATGAGTTTCTACACAACCGCGATAAATTATTTTTGACGGGCAGCATATTGGCTTTCGTGGTGGCGGCCCTCTTCCTCGCGCTATTAATACGAAAACCCGCCAATAAAGTTATCCCTCCGATGGAAACAGCCGCTTCAGAACCAGCGGCGATGACAGCAAAATCTGAGCCTCCAGCCATCGCGACTGCTGGCCCCACCGCATCTACTGCGGCTGATATCGGGATCACGCAGCCATCAAGCATCACACCGTCTGGCATTTCTTCTAGCGCTGAAACCCCCGCATCGCTTCCACCCTCTGGTCCGCCTGCGGATACAAAAATGTCACTCAGCACCACGTCCACGGCAACCAAGCCGCTTATAAAACCTGCTCCCAAGCCGTTGCTCGCACAAGGCACGGTTTCATTCAACGTTCGCCCTTGGGGAGATGTGTATATAAACGGTAGATCAGTCGGCGCATCTCCGCCATTGAAGCAATCAAAACTCGCGCCCGGCACCTACAAAGTAGAAATAAGAAACACCACTTTTACCCCTTACATCTTGAATGTAGAAGTTAAAAGCCTCGACGCAGTCAGTATCGAGCACAAGTTTCAGTAAACGGTGCAGATTTTTTTATCCACACTGATGAATGCATGTAAGGGGCTGCCTTCAAATATCTTGTTATTTTTTATCATGCCGTCTAACGGCTCTCATGCTTGCCAACTCCTTACGGAAGCCGCGCAGAGGTGGATAAATTAAAAATGCTACGTTTAATGCCACACTTCGCTTATCGATTACATCTAGCGCAGTAAGCATTCATAAAAAAGCAACGAAGACAATGTTCATTCTGGCCACGGCTAACCATCGAGAAAATGCATTTTAAGTCAGCCTTCATTTCCGTTAAATTAGCCGCGCTCGCCGTTATCCTTCTCGTCAGCGGTGGCTGTGCATTGTTTCCTGGAAGACCGGCACCTAATGCCGTGCCAGTTGCCATGGTCGCGAACCAACAACGAACTGAGCGCGCGCTTGCGAATCTGGCGGAGGGACTCAAGCGCTATGAGGCGGGCAATTTTGAGGAAGCCAAAACCAGCTTTTTGCTGGGTGTCGATAGCGGCCTATTGACCACACCACAGCTGCTCAATGCGCGCAAACACATGGCGTTCATTTATGTTTTGCAAAACCGCCAGCCGAGCGCACGTGAAGAGTTTGAAAAAGCATTCACACTCGACGCCAAATTCGAATTGACGCCGGCCGAGGCAGGACATCCGGCCTGGGGCCCCATCTATCGTCAGGTTAAAGCCGAGATAGAACTTCGTCGCAACAGCAAGCCGGCATCAAGCGACTCAGCTGCAAAACAAGCGACCGCCAAGCAGGCTTCTACTTCCGAGCGTATTTTCAGCGAGGGCATGAAAGCATACGATGCGGGCGATTACAAGGCAGCCGCTAAACTATTCACAAGTATCGAAAAAGAAGCTCTGCCGGTGTCTTTGCCAATGCCCGAGCGCATCAAAATTTATAAACAAACGGCGTTTAGTTATTGTCTGATAAAGCAACGCAATTCATGTCGCGCTGAGTTTGGCAAAATTTTAAAACTACAGCCGGCTTTCGAACTTGAACCCGCAGAAGCAGGCCATCCTTCTTGGAGCGCCATATTTCTGAGTGCGAAACAGGCGTTCAGGCGCGCCTTAAATGCGACTCCCGATACGACCTCCGCGAAAAAAAAATAACAGCTGCTTTTTTGGTTTCGTTGCAACGACTAACAAGCCGCATCAAGGCCGTATAATTCATCCACCATGAACGAGACGCTAGGCCGCTATAAGATTCTCGACACCATTGGCCAAGGCGCAATGGGCGTGGTCTATCGCGCGGTGGACCCGATGATTGATCGCATGGTAGCGATCAAAACCGTAAATCTGTCGATCAACGCGGACGATGTTGAAGAATACGAGGCTCGATTTCAGCAAGAGATCAAGGCCGCAGGCCGACTCAACCATCCCAACATTGTCACCATTTATGATGTGGGGCGCACCGAAACCGTTGCCTATATGGCGATGGAATTTTTGGTCGGAAAAGAGCTGAAAGATATTCTAGCGGAAGACGATCGGCCACCAGTGCTAAGCACCGTAGACTGGATTGCCCAGGTCGCATCGGGCTTGGGTGCCGCGCATGACAACGACATCATTCATCGCGATGTAAAACCGTCGAACATCATGATTGTGCGCGGTGGACTCGCGAAAATTATGGATTTCGGCATTGCCCGCATGACAGCTTCGGCCGTCAAAACAATGACCGGTCTTATCCTCGGCAGCCCTCGCTACATGTCACCGGAGCAGGTTGTCGGGCGCTCGCTTGATCATCGTACCGATATTTTTTCGTTAGGCGTGGTGTTGTACGAAACGCTCACTAGCGTACCGCCTTTTGATGGCGATAACGTCAACGCGATCATGTATTCGACAGTCAATACCGCGGCGCCGCCACCTTCTCGCGAAAACCCGGATGTGCCGGCGATGCTAGATTTAATTGTGGCCAAGGCGCTAGCAAAAACGGTCGAAGAGCGCTATCAGACGATGCATGAATTTGCGCACGACCTGAATGAAGTAAAGCGTCAGTTGGCCGCTAAATCCAAAGGCATGATCGCCAAAAATGCGCCCTCACAGCCCAAACTCCCTTCGATCGAGGCGCTCGGTTTGGGGCGTTTTCAAAAACAGGGCGACGACGTTAACGAATCAAACCCGCTCAAACTCGCCAAGGATTTCGATTCATTCGATGCCACTGTAAAACTCGCAGCCTTGACGAATCAAACAAACGAGTTTGATGGCTATATTTCGGCCACTAAAAAGATGCGCGCGTATGTTGAAAAAAACAAAAGCGCCGACAGCCTTAGTCCTGAAGCTGCGGATAGGGACAGCGCGACCGAGGACAGCACCAGCGGGGCCGCCAAGGAAGCCCGCGAGCGCCGCCGGGCGGAGCGCAAGCTTGAGCGTCGCCGTCAGCAAGCCGAGACCGCAAGACTAGCCGCCGAGACCGAAAGCGAAGCAAAAAATTTGCGGAGCGCGCAACGGCTTCCGATAATTATCATTGGCGTACTGGTGCTGCTGGTTATCGGTTTGTTGATTGCGCTATTCAAACGCTAGTATCAGCGCGGCGTTTCAGGCATTTTATTCTCGCGAACCTCGCCAATGCTGGCGTTTATTGTGCTTAACTCGCTCGCCAATAAACCCTGATCAATCATCTATCACAAAGGTTTTGTGTGCATCCTCGCTTCATGAATACCGGTCTGAGACATAATTTTTTTATTGCGTTGTTGTCAACGGCGCTGGCTTACGGCACCAGCGCTTGTGATTCGCGACAAGTGCGCACAGAACGAAAAAAGCTTGAGCATGACCGAGCCGATTTTGCGGCGGAGAAAGCTCGAGCCCAGCTTGCGGCAGATGAAAAAGCGCTAAACAGCAGCCGCGAATTAAAAGAGCTCGGTCAGCGCACTGCCGAACTCGTTAGCACCAAAGCCGCGCTTGAACGTAGCGCGGAGGATGCGAAACAGCAGGTGGCGGCACTGGCAGAGGAAAAATCTGCGATCGAAAAAACGTCAGCGGATGCTCGATCACAAGCCGATGCGCTCAACAATGCCATCGGCGCTAGCAAACAATATCAACAGCAACAAATTGACCGCGCTAAACAAGGACGAGCATTGAGCGAGGGTTTAATGGCGGCGCAACAAACCAAACTTTCCGTTGTTGAATATTTTCAGACGGAGGGCAAATGGCCGGTCAGCAACCAGGAATTGGGACTGCCTGCCGCTGAAAGTTACCGCACCGAAACGCTGCGCAGCTTGAATCTTGAGCCCTACGCAAAAGCCGTGCGCATCCGAGTCAACTTTGTGAATGGAGCTGGGGCGGAACAACAATTATTCATAGTCGCCGAAACGAGTGGCGCGGGCCAGATCACATGGACGTGCAGAAGTCCTGACGTAAAGGACATTCAGGAACTCATACCAACGTGCCGTTATCACGAGAGGTAGCATCCGGTCAGAATCAAATTGCGCTTCGTCGCCACCGTAAAATTCCGATCGCATAGACGGCGTAATAAGCAGCCAGTGTGCCGATAATAATCATCGTCAATGGGCTACGCCCAAACTCTTGGGCGGCATGCAGGGAATCCGCTGCTGACAGCGTTGCCATCTGGAAAAAACGGTAGCCAAGGCGAGCCACCAGCAGGATTGAAAGCGTGATACCGATGTGTGCATTCGGCGTATAAAAATAGCCATCGCTGCTCTTTTCAAATTTCGTCAATCGCAGTCCCCACCATGCCAGCGCAATTCCGCTTGCGGCACCAACCGCCAGCGCCGTCAGCGCAACAGGTGTGGTTAGCACGGTAACGGCTAACAACAAAATCAGCAGCGGAAAAAATATCGCTGCCAGCCAATGGCGAACGGGTCTTGATCGTTGCCGGCCGATAAGACGCCGAATCCGCACTGCGATCCGCCAAACAATAAGCGGCACGAGGATCAAAAAAATTAGCGAAGTAGAAGTGAAGGTCATAAATAACTCGATTTAAGTTTCACCGTAAATCCCGATTTAAATTGCGATTACGCTGTAATGAACGCGTTGAAAATATAGCGTGTGTCGACTCGCATTCGGCGGCAACATTACATTTTACAAAGACGCTCAACACGGCACCGAGCGGTACGTATAACGATTTTCTGCTGATGCAGTCGGATGCTTGAAAGCGCGCTGCTAAGTCGATCCCGCAACGAATCAGCCGCCAGTTCTCGATCCAATACAATTCAGCATGGTAAAACTAACGTGTTAGCGGCTTTACGAATCTGAGCGTCATGCGATCAGACTCACCAATCGCAACATATTTCGCGCGGTCAAGCTCGCCGTCAGCGAGAGAGGGCGGCAGCGTCCAGACACCGCTTTTATAGTCCTTGCTATCTTTAGGATTTGCATTGATCTCGCTCTTGGCATCCAGCTTAAAACCCGCCATCAGCGCGTGTTTGATGACATATTCTTCGGTCACATAGCCCAAATCAATTGCCTGCTTTAATTTGCTGCCAGGCTTCGCCCGATGCTCCACCAGACCTAAAACACCACCCGGTTTTAGCGCATCGAAAAAACTCTTCATGAACGCATCCACGTTATCGTCGTCGATCCAGTTATGCACATTACGGAACGTCAACACAAAATCTGCGCCGCCGCCCACAACGGTGTTAGCACCATCGGGCCGGATATCCAGCGCGGCCGGCGCACCAATAGGCACAATTTTTACTTTGTCATAAAACGCTGGTTTTGCGGCCAGCTTTTCTTGAAACGATTTTATGCCACGAACGGATTCAGCAGGATATGCCGCTATGTAGCGGCCGCTGGGACGCAAATAGGGTGCAAGCACTTCGGTGTACCAGCCCGCGCCGGGAAAGGTTTCGATAACTGTCGAATCTGCTTTCACGCCAAAAAACGCCAGCGTTTCTTTGGGGTGTCGAAAGGCGTCGCGCGCTTTATTCGTGGCACTGCGATGCTCACCTGCCAAGATTTTTTCGAGGCCCTCAGCAGCAACCGCCTCCGCAGCAGATGCCACTTTTACCCCAGCGGAAACGAAAAAAATACTAGATAACACGGCGCACGTGAAGTTTGAAAATGTTTTGGAAATGCTTGAAGACATAGAATTCTTTCGTAATTAATTTGCAACCGACAATATAGCAATCGCCACGTATTGCGCGCGCGGCTTAAGCAAAAAAATCCCCCCAGACTGAAAACAGGCTGGGGGGGATTTTTAATTTCAACGTGATGAGATTAGGCCGCTTCGCGCGATGCCTTCTTGCGCTCATGTTCGAGCAGGAAGCGTTTTCGAATACGAATGTTTTTTGGCGTTATTTCGACCAATTCATCGTCATCGATAAATTCAATTGCGGATTCAAGCGTCATCTGAATCGGCGGCACGAGCGCCACCGCCTCATCGGTGCCGGAGGAGCGCACGTTGGTCAGCTGTTTACCTTTAATCGGATTGACGACGAGATCGTTATCGCGGCTATGAATGCCGATCACCATTCCGTTGTACAAACGCTCACCGGGTGAAACAAACATGCGGCCACGATCCTGCAATTTCCACAAAGCGTATGCCACCGCGTCGCCCTGCTCTCCCGAAATCAGCACGCCATTGCGACGCGATGCGATCTCTCCACGAAGCGGCGCATATTCGTCAAACACGTGGCTCTTCAAGCCAGTGCCGCGTGTCAGGTTCATAAATTCGGTTTGGAAGCCGATTAGTCCACGCGCGGGAATGCGGTAGTCCAAGCGCACTCGGCCACGTCCGTCCGGTACCATATCGACCATATCACCGCGGCGCGCGCCGATCGCTTCCATCACTGGGCCTTGGTGGGCTTCTTCGACGTCAAGCGTGAGCATCTCAAACGGCTCACACTTCTCTCCATTGACTTCTTTAATCATCACACGAGGCTTGCCGACAGCCAATTCATAACCTTCGCGGCGCATGTTTTCGAGCAAAATCGTCAAGTGCAATTCACCACGTCCCGACACCATGAAGGAATCGGTATCTTCGGTTTCAGCGACCTTCAAGGCAACGTTGACAAGCAGTTCCTTATCGAGTCGTTCGCGCAGTTGGCGCGACGTAACAAACTTGCCTTCTTGCCCTGCAAATGGCGATTTATTAACCTGAAAATTCATCGTCAGTGTCGGCTCATCAACACCCAAAATCGGCAGCGCTTCGGGATTTTCCATATCTGCCAACGTACAACCAATGGCCAAATCTTCAATCCCTGAAATCAACACAATTTCGCCTGCTTCAGCGATATCAAGATTGACTTTGTTCAAACCCTGAAAGCCTTGCACAGAATTCACGCGCGCTTTTTTGGGCGGCTTGTCGCCGATCATTACCATCACATCTTGCGCGGGCTTGATCGAGCCACGACGCACTCGACCAATGCCAATACGGCCCACATACGTCGAATAGTCCAACGCTGAAATTTGTAATTGCAGCGGCGCATCTGCAACGCAGTCAGGCGCCGGCACGTACTTCAATACTGTGTCAAAAAGCGCCCGCATATCGTCTT
>JBBRZG010000050.1:0-23317 GCA_038236905.1 Burkholderiales bacterium | reverse complement strand
GACTGCAAAGCGCTTGGCGGCGTGGCACAAATCATGATGGAATCAGCGGCGCGCGATCTTAACGACGCGGCGGCTTGGTTTGGATACTGCGGCGATGCACAAGCCTACCGCGTTGACCTGCGCGTGGGCTATCAGCCGACCGTGCATAAACATTTAATCGTGAAATGGATGGGCGGTCCGGAAAACCGTTTGGATGCAGATGCGCAAGCCAAGTTGATTGAAGCAATCGCAGAAATCGGGCCGTTCTAGCGCGATGCGAATCCCGATTTTGGCCTATCACGCGCTGAACGTTCATGGCCTTGACTATGGCAACAATGACCATGTCGCGTTCCGCGAAGATTTAGCGATGTTGTGTAAAGCCGGTTGGCATATCGCGCCACTGTTTGATGTCGTCAGCGCCTATCTAGGCATGACCGCAGCGCTACCGAGCAAAACAATCGCCATTACTTTCGACGATGGCTCTGATTTCGATTTTCACGATCTGGCGCATCCGGAATTCGGGGTGCAGCGAAGCATGCTCAACATCATGCGTGATCAAGCTGAAGCCTCGAAACTCGCGCCAAAGCCGCATGCAACGTCGTTCGTTATCGCTTCTCCCGATGCGCGCGTGCAGATGGACAAAGCGTGCATCTTGGGTAAAGATTGGTGGCGCGAAACGTGGTGGGCGGATGCGGTGGCGTCAAACCTGATGGCAATCGCCAACCATAGCTGGGATCATAATCACGATTGTGTCGCGCCCGTAGCTGTACAAAAACAGACCAAGGGTAATTTTCGTTGCGTCGAATCGCTTGATGATGCCGATGCCGAAATCCGCGCTGCGGCCGACTATCTTAACCGCGCCGCACCTAATCCGGGGACAAAACTCTTTGCCTATCCCTACGGAGATACCAGCGATTATTTAATGCAGGAATACTTCCCTGCACAAGCCGCCAATCCATTCGTACTGGCCGCGTTTGGTACACAGGGTGGTGTGATGACCGAAGCGAGTAATCGCTGGCATTTACCGCGCAATGTGTGTGGTTTCCACTGGAAAACGCCGGAGGATTTTGCGCACCTACTTCGAGATGCCGAATAAATTTTTAAAGTAGCTCGGTATCACCATGCGAATACGCGGGGCTGCAACTACAAATAATTTTTAATGTGACTGCACCCACATTGGTGATGCAGTGCGGCGTGCCGGGGTGAATCACAATCGTGTCGCCTGCCTTGACATCAAGCATGTGCGCACCCAGCTGCATTCGCCCCATCCCTTGCGTGACGTGATAAATCTCCTCAGATAGTCGATGAAAATGCAATTCGGTTGTAATGCCTGCTTCAACAATCGCTTCCGCAAAACTCTGCGCACGTACCGCGTGATGGTCGGGATGCATCAGCTCACGAATGATTGATCCGTCTTTGGTGACATAAGGTTGGGCGTCGTCGTAGTGCGTTTGGGTTTTCATTTGGGTGAATTTTTGGTGGGACGATGATGAAGCAATGATCACGACACCGTGAACGCGTAGCGATGAATACAATGAAGCATCCATGCCATAATTTTGCACGACTTTACGCTCTTCGCATCTATTACAAATCCTATAGGTAAATCATGGCTGTAAATTACAAGCTTCCCACGCTCGCTTCTGTGTTGCCTGTGCCCGGCGTCACGCTGGGCTTTGCCGAGGCTCATGTACGCAAGCCCAATCGCAAAGACATGCTGGTCGTGGCTTTCGAGCCGGGCAGTCAGGCGGCGGGCGTGTTTACGCAAAATCGGTTTTGTGCGGCACCGGTTTTAGTCTGCCGCGATCATCTTAAACAGTCCCATAATATTCGCGCGTTGGTCATCAACACGGGCTGTGCTAATGCAGGTACCGGCGAGCGTGGGCTGGCCGATGCGAAGACGATGAGTGCCGACGTCGCTGGTCTTCTTGGTTGCAAGGTCGATCAAGTATTGCCCTTTTCTACCGGCGTTATTCTTGAACATCTACCGATGGAACGGATTTCAGCCGGCATTCCCAAATGCGTTGAAAACCTAAATCCCAACGGCTGGCTGGACGCGGCGCACGCAATTATGACCACCGACACGGTGCCCAAAGCCGTGTCCAGGCAAATCAAAATTTACGATAAAACGATCACAATTACCGGCATTTCAAAAGGCGCCGGCATGATCCAACCCAACATGGCGACCATGTTGGGTTTTATCGCTACCGATGCCGTGGTCGGTGCGGATGTGTTGCAGGATATGGTGCGCGTCGCGGCGGATGTGTCGTTCAATTCTATTACCATTGATGGCGACACATCGACCAACGATTCATTTGTACTGATCGCCACCAACAAGGCCGGGCATCCGCAGATTAACGGCGAAGGCACGGCCGAATATGGCCAATTGCAATCAGCCGTGAATGAAGTTGCGATTGAACTGGCGCAAGCCATTGTGCGCGACGGTGAAGGCGCGACAAAATTTATTACGGTCAAGGTCGACGGCGGCAAAACCCGCGCTGAATGTATGAAAGTCGCCAAAGCGATTGGTCATTCACCGCTGGTGAAAACCGCGTTTTTTGCGAGCGATCCAAACCTCGGGCGCATTCTAGCGGCTATTGGTTATGCGGGGATTGCTGATCTCGATCCCAACAAAATAAAGCTCTATTTAGGCAATGTTCTGGTTGCCGAGAACGGCGGGCGTGCCGCGAGTTATCGCGAAGAAGATGGCGTAAAGGTAATGAAGGACGCCGAGATTTTGGTGCATGTACAACTCGGGCGAGGGAAGGAAGCGGTGACGCTCTGGACCTGCGATTTTTCGTACGATTATGTGAAGATTAACGCCGACTATCGTTCTTAGAAATTTGTATAAGTTTGAGTTTTTAATTGTCGGGTCAATAAAAACATGTTTGGAAAAATCGAAAAAAAATTAGATGAAACGCTTGATCGTGCAGACGCTTTGATCGACAAGCTGGGACAAATTCTTCCACCACCCGCACCACCCACGGATTGGCAGGCTATCGCCTACCGTTGGCGTAGGAATCGTGGCTCCGGACGCGGATTCTTGCAGGCGGTCGCGCATCCGCACATTATTCGTTTTGAAGATTTGAAAGATATTGACGAGCAAAAAGCACGGATTGATTCGAATACGAAACAGTTTGTCTCGGGTCGGCCGGCAAACAATGTTCTGCTCACCGGCGCGCGTGGCACCGGCAAGTCTTCGCTGGTAAAAGCGGCGTTGCATCGCTATGCAAAGCAGGGCTTGCGCTTAATTGAAGTGGATAAAGCCGATCTCGTCGATCTGGCTGAAATCGCAGATTTGATCGTTGATCGGAGTGAGCGATTTATTATTTTTAGCGATGACCTTTCTTTCGAAGCAAACGACCCCGGTTACAAGGCGCTGAAGTCGGTGCTTGACGGCGGTATCGCTGCGACCAACGACAATATGCTGGTCTACGCCACCAGCAATCGTCGCCATTTGATGCCCGAAAAAATGAGCGAAAACGAAGAAGCAAAGCATACCGACGATGGCGAAATCCATCCGGGTGAGACCACGGAAGAAAAAATTTCCTTATCCGAGCGCTTTGGCCTGTGGCTGTCTTTCTATCCGTTTGGCCAGGAACAATATCTTGAAATCGCGCGGCACTGGGTCGATGTGTTGGCGCCTGATGTACGTCGCCACGATGAAGAGGCACTGCGACGCGCATCATTGCTGTGGGCGCTGGAACGTGGCTCGCGAAGCGGGCGCGTGGCCTATCAATTTGCGCGGGATTGGGCGGGGAGTATTCCGGTTGTAGCGCCTAAAAAGCGTGCGCCTGCTGTTGGCAAATTAAACCCCAAAGCGCGAACGAAATCAGCATCAACGAAATGAAAATTACCGAAGTGGCTGTCGCGGTTTTCATCAAACCAGACGGCACGTTTTTGTTGTCCTCGCGTCCGGAAGGTAAGCCCTACCCCGGTTATTGGGAATTTCCCGGCGGCAAAATTGAAGCCGGCGAATCCGTGCGCGATGCTTTAGTGCGTGAGCTGATTGAAGAGTTGAACGTCACCATCACTCAGGCTACGCCATGGTTTACATTTATGATGCATTACACGCATGCTACGGTGCGGCTGCATTGCTGGCGCGTCCATGCATGGCAAGGCGAAATGTTGGGAATGGAGGGCCAGCGCTTCGAGTGGGTGCGCTTGGACCAGATGAAAGTTTCGCCTACGCTGCCCGGTTGTGTACCGATTTTCAAGGCGCTCGCGTTGCCCTACATTTATGCGATTTCACATGCGAATGAAATGGGTGTGGAGCCTTACCTCCAGCATCTGCGGGCATTGTGGAGCAAAAAAAGCCCAAACGGCACGCCTGTTCTAGGGTTTGGAAATGAAATTATTCCGCAAGTGCTTCAGGTGCGAGAGAAAGCAATGTCACGTGATGCGTGTAAAGCGTTTGCGAAAGCGGTGATTTTTCTCGCCCGCGAATGCGAATATTCGCGTGACGTAAAAGTGCTGATTAATTCAGATATTTCATTGGCGCAGGAAGTGGGTGCGGCCGGCGTTCACCTCACGTCCGGGCAACTTTCAACATTAAAAGAGCGCCCTGATTTTGCCCTCGTCGGCGCATCGGCGCATACGCGTCACGAGATTGAACGTGCAGCGGAATTAAAATGCGATTTTGTCGTGGTGGGGCCGGTCCAAAACACGCTCACGCACCCCGACCAAACGCCCATCGGCTGGGCGGCATTCGCCGAACTAGCGGAAGCCGCGCCGCTGCCTTGCTACGCCTTGGGCGGGATGACGTTGAGCGATTTAAACACCGCGATTACTCATGGCGCGCAGGGCGTCGCGATGCAGCGAGGACTATCAATTTAGATTGGCGACTGAAAAGCAAACTGCACGGCTAACTGGGGTCGGTTGCGCGGGCTTATTTTTTGGCGCTTCGATTACAAATACTGTCTTGATCCGAGTTGTAGGTGCAATCAATCCAAACGCCTTTTGCATCTTTCATAACCACGATGCGCTTACTGTCCGACAATGGCTCTGTTGGTTCACGCCTGCCATCAAACCACGCCGTCGCCATCAGGTCGACCCCGCATTCGTATTTGCCCGGCGGATCAAGCTGACTTTGCTCACATTTATCTTTGCGGACTTCATACAGTTTCGAGCGCAGCCTGCCGGATTGTCCGGTCGCCGTGACTGTCACCGGCAATCCATTGGCCGCCTCAAGTACGGCGTATTGGCGAAACATTAAATCGCGCAGCACCTTCTCAGGCGGCTCTTCACTCGCCACTGCCGATGGCGCCGAGACAGCAGGAGAAGCAGATTTGGAACTCACCGATGAATCAGCTTTCGCGGGCTGTTCTTTTTTAGAGCAAGCAGCGATTAAACAGCAGCAGATTAAGGTTGAGAAATGTTTGAGCATGTTGTTCCTGAAAGATTGCGCACAAAGTGAACCGTAAATTTTTTTTGCTCACTAAACTTGTTTTCGGTTGCGGACGGCTTGACCTGGCAGTTATCCAGAGCACTAGTAAAAAAAGTGAGCGCTAGATTTTAATAATCATATCACACATAGCTTGGCTTCACCGGAAAGTCTAACTGAGAAAAAAACGCCTTCCGGCAATTAA
Source organism: Burkholderiales bacterium (assembly GCA_038236905.1). GTDB lineage: Bacteria > Pseudomonadota > Gammaproteobacteria > Burkholderiales > Usitatibacteraceae > UKL13-2. The sequence continues at coordinate 17,753 of JBBRZG010000050.1, read as the reverse complement.
ACCGGAAGGCGTTTTTTATAATCCATGCCCGAAACGCTTATTTCAATAGTGCTTGTGCTGTTGAATTGTATCTACTACTTCATCGGCGGAGCAGGATGCGCTGCGGCGAAGTCGTTGTATGTTTTTTCGGCCACGCGGTGCCACAAAATGACCTCATCGCGGAATGGGCGCCACGATGCGTAAATCTTCTTAAAGCTCGGGTTTTTAGCAGACTCTTCGTCATAGAGTTCAAACGCGGCAGTCTGAGCGGCTTTCATGAGGTCGAGTGAAAAAGCCCGCAGTTGCACGCCTTTGCTGATCAAGCTCTTCAGCGCTTTCGGGTTTTTGAAATCGTACTCGGCCATCATGTCGACGTTGGCTTCGGCCGCGGCGGCTTCAAAGGCGGCCTGATATTCCTTCGGCAGCTTTTCCCACTCTTTCATGTTGACGTAAAAAGAGTACATCGAATTGGATTCCCACCAGCCAGGATAATAATAATTCTTGGCAATTTTGTAGAAGCCCAACTTCTCGTCATCATAGGGGCCAATCCACTCGGCAGCATCAATGGCGCCTTTTTCCAAGGCCGGATAAATATCGCCGCCGGGAATGGCCTGCGGGATCGCGCCCAAGCGCGCCATGACCTCGCCGCCGATGCCGGGGATACGCATTTTCAGGCCTTTTAAGTCAGCCACGGTTTTGATTTCTTTGCGGAACCAGCCGCCCATTTGTACGCCCGTGTTGCCGCCAGGGAACGAGATGATGCCAGTTTCTTTAAAGAATTCACGCATCAGTTGCAGGCCGCCGCCGTAATACATCCATGCGTTTTGCTGGCGCTGATTCATGCCAAATGGCAGCGTGGTGTCGAAGCCGTAGGTTTTGTTTTTGCCGACGAAATAATAGCTGGCGGTGTGGCTGCATTCCACGGTGCCGTTGGTGACCGCATCGGCCACGCTAAACGCCGGCACGATTTCGCCCGCCGCAAACACTTGAATCTGGAACTTACCGCCGGTGATTGCCGCGAGACGCTTCGACAGCGTCTCGGCACCGCCGTAAATTGTGTCCAAGCTCTTTGGGAAGCTGGATGCGAGTCGCCATTTAATGTTGGGCAAGGCCGGTGTTTGGGAGATGGCTTGGGTTGCTGCGGCGGCTGAAAGTGTGCCGCCAGCAATCGCTGCGCGGCTGATAAATTTGCGACGATCCATAAAATGCGCTCCTGACTATTGTTAGTGATGGATAGCGATTTTGCGTAGGGATGAAGAGGGGAAGAACGCTCACGCTACCCTGACAGGCTACCACTATTCGCGGCGTGATTACATGCGAAAAAATATCATCGGGCCGGGCAGGGAAATTTAAAGACGCGCCACTTGGGTGCGCGAATAATCGCTGCGCACCAGATTGGAAAGTGAGTCTAAATTTCGCTCGAATTTTGCGCACTGCCTCGGCAGGCGGCGGCTTTCAATACTTAACGGCAGGAGCGGGTTTTTCAAGTGTTGGGACCCCGACTGCGGCGCTGACTTTATCACCTGCTTTTGCATTGACGTCGATCGTAAACGTTTTCTTATCGCCGCCTTCGAACGTGAGCTTTAACGGCACGCTATCGCCTTTGTTAATGGGCTTCGACAACATCATCAGCATGACGTGATAACCACCCGGCTTGAGTTCCACGATTTTGTTCGCCGGCACGTCAATCGCATCGACGGCTTTCATTTCCATCACGCCGTCTTTCATATTCATGTTATGAATTTCGACATTGCCCGCGATCGCTGCGTCAACCTTAAGCAACTTGATGGGAGCGCTTGATCGAATCTGCATATAGGCAGCGGATACATTACCGCCCGGTATGGTGGGCCGCGCCCAAATTTCGGAAATTGTGACCGGTGATTTTACGGTGCTCACCGTACCCGCTTCAGCATGCGCGGCCTGCGAAATAATGGCGGCGGCTGCAACGGTAGAGGCCGCAAAAAGTACCGCGTATCTGGTGGCAGGTTTCAAAATAGATTCTTTCAATAATTTCTTGTCTTTAAACAATTGCGGTCACGTCGAGGTGCTTTGCCGCCAGCTTGGTGGCGTCTAGCGCTGATACAAGATAAGACGCCGGGATCCGCGGAATAGTTCCGAGCAACGGGGCTGCGATCACCTGCTTAAGCGCGGCCAGATTTTCTTCATAAGCGGCCATCTGCGAGGCAGGTGTATTCGCTATCCAGCCCGCGAGCTTCAAGCCACGCGCGCGGACGGCGTCCGCTGTCAGAGTAGCGTGGTTAATACAGCCAATGCGCATGCCCACCACCAGAATCACGTCAAGCTCCAGCCACCTCGGAATATCCGCCATCGATTGGGTTTCTGACATCGGCACCGAATAACCGCCTGCGCCCTCGACCAACACCATATCGCTTAGTTTTGCCAGCCGCTGATAGCAATCGCGGATCACCTCGATCTCAATCGGGCGGCCCTCGTGACGGGAGGCAATATGCGGCGCAATCCCTTCGCGAAAACAATACGGATTCACGTCTGAAATGGAAAACGTATTACCCGCCGCCGACATCAGCACCGCCACGTCTTCATTAATATCCGTACCATCCAAATTAATCGTGCCCGCCGCTATAGGCTTCATCGGCGCAACCTTGAGCCCGCGCGCGGTGAGCGTGTGAATCAGCGCGCAGGTCGCAAACGTTTTTCCGATTTCGGTATCGGTGCCGGTGATGAAATAATTTTTCATTGTCATTGCTCCCCGAGATTTAGTTTCCTTCACCAGTAGTGGGCGAAGGAGTAGCGCGCTACGCTAGGTTTTACGAACCATACGCTTAAATTCATCCAACCCGAGGGCTTGGCGGCCTTCGGTGGTTTTTTGTTTGGAAAACTCAGGTTTCCACGCATGACCATACACCACCTCGTAGCTTGACGGAAGCCGTCCGTTGAGGCGAAAGTTTTCGTAAGCATTTGTTAACCGTTGCCATTGCGTTTTCCCCGTCAATCCGCGGCTGCGATCAGGCAGCACGTTGTGTGCGCCAATACCCTTGAGTTCACGCATCATTGATTTCAAATCGACATAGGTCAGGGTGATCGTTTCCTGGTCCATCACCGGATCGGCAAAACCGGCGGCGACCAATATATCGCCGAGATCATGCATATCAACAAATTCATTGATGTGTGGCTTGTCATCGACCGCCCGAAATGCGCTGCGTAATTCTTTCAATGTGTCCGGCCCGAAGGTGGTGAACATGAACAATCCGGTAGGTTTCAAGATGCGCGCAACTTCGCGGCTGACCTCCTCAGGGTCGCACCATTGCAGCGTCGCGCTGGAAATAACCGCATCGATACTATCATTGGCAATTGGCAATTTCTCGGCATCGCCGCAGATGAAATGCTGCCGCTGAAATTGACCCAGAAGCCGCGCCAGTACTGGAGTGTGGGGCAGGCGGCTTCTTGCGAATTGGAGCATTTCAGGTGCCAGATCGAGCGCAATCAATTCGCTTTTCGAAAAACGGACGCGACACTTTTCGCTGACGTAACCGGTGCCGCTGCCAAGATCAAGCACGCGCCGGGGTTCCAGCTTGATGTAATCCAGACGCTCAAATAATCGATTCACAATTTCGCGCTGCAAGAATGCGTTTTCATCATACGACGCTGCGGCGTTGCCGAAGGATCGTTGCACATCACGTTTTGCCGGAAGATTGGGTGCTGTCATGAATTCAAAAAGCGGGTAAGAAGCGGGACAAAAATGTCGCGATGGGATAGAAACGGCGCATGGGTTGCGAACGGAATCATTTCATATTGGCCACGCGGGATTTGCGTCGCCAGCCAGTGCGCAGCGCGTTCGCTGGTCAGTGCATCGCGGTCGCCCTGAATAACGAGAGTTTGGTGCTGAATGCCCGCAAGGCGGTTACGCATATCGTTGGTTCGTAGCAGCGCCAAACCCGCGGTCAGGTGTGCGTCATCCGGTGCGCCGCGTTTGCTTACTGCAGTTTGCAATGCGGCAATCGTCGCGCGCTGATTCGGCTGATTCAGAATTTGCAGTGCCAGAAATCCACGAATCGTCGCATCATAATTTGCAACCAAGCTCAACGCGAATTGGTCAAGCAACGCGGCTTTTTTACCGAATGCCCAATCGTCATGTTCAATAAAGCGCGGCGTTGTACCGACCAAAATCAGCTTATCAATTTTATCGGGCACGCGATGCGCCAGCTCAATGGCAAGCTGCCCACCGATTGACCAGCCTAGCAAATGTCCGCATGAGGGCAGGGCGTCCGCGATGTCGTCAGCGACCGCGGCAAGCGAGGTAATCGGGATATGTTGTGAATAGCCATGTCCCGGCAGATCGATGAGATTAAGGGTGAAATGCGCCGCCAGTTCATCACGAATGCCGTCCCACACCGCGCCGTTCAGCCCCCAGCCGTGTAGCAAGGTCAGGTTGGGACCCCGGCCAAGTTGTTCCGTAAATATTGGCTTCATGTGCCCGCGTCGGCTAGCAACGCATCGATCTCGGTGAGTGCGACAACGAGTTGCATCACGTCTGCTTCGGTGTGGCCGGCATTCAGCGAGACACGCAGCCGTGCAGTGCCGCGCGGGATGGTCGGTGGGCGAATCGCCGGCACCCAGATGCCGCGTTTTTTTAGCTCATCCGCGAAAAAAAGCGCACGATTATTTTCGCCGATGATGATGGCTTGGATTGCGGTCTCAGAAAATTTTAGCGCGCAGTTTTTGAGCTTAAGTGATGCGGTGAAAACTGCAATCAGATCGTGCAAATGCGCACGCCTGGCTTGATCTTCATCGATTATTTTCAGACTTTCCAGCAGCGCTGCCGCAATCATCGGCGGCGTCGCCGTGCTGAATAGATAGGTGCGCGCGGTTTGTAAAATCCACTCAATCACGTCTGGATTGCCGGCGACAAACGCGCCGTAACCGCCCGCTGCCTTGCCGAGCGTGGCCATGTATACGATGCGATCTGATTTCAGGCCGAAATGCTGGAGCGAACCTCTCCCGGTCTGGCCCAACACGCCAAAGCCGTGCGCATCATCGATCACCAGTAGCGCATCAAATTCCTCTACTAGCTTGAGGATCGAAGGCAAGTCGGCAAGATCGCCGTCCATTGAAAAAACCGCGTCGGTAACCACGACGTTGTGCGCGCCGCTTGAGCCGCTATTTGAGGCGTTGTTAGCGTGTGCGGCAAGCAGAGAGTGGAGCTTGTTCAAATCACCGTGTAGATAGCGATGAAAATTCGCGTTCGATAACAGCGCACCATCGTTCAAACATGCGTGGTTTAATTTATCGGCGAAGATGTTGTCGCCGCGTGCCGCGAGCGACGTCAAGATGCCCAGATTAGCGGCGTAGCCGGAGCCAAAATAGAGCGCAGCATCCAAGTCCATAAACTGCGCGAGCGCGATTTCCAGTTCATGATGCGGTGCCATGTGACCCGACACCATATGCGACGCGCCCGCACCGACGCCATAGCGATCGATGGCGGTTTTCGCGGCATCAACTAAGCGCGGGTCGTTCGCGAGTCCCAGATAATCGTTACTCGCGAAAGCTAAATATTGACGACCGTCGATGATGAGGCGCGACCCTTGCGCCGACTCGACGACGCGGCGCGTGCGCAGCGCGTCAGCTTGCGCGAGTTCGGTTAAATGCGTGGCGAAGTGGTTGGACACGGCGATGGGCAAAGTAAGTGTTTCGGTAAGTTTCGCGGCGGGACGCGGCATGGCTCTGCGCCCAGCATCGTTACCATAAGACGCAAGCATTGACAAGCGTTTTAAGCCATTTATGTTTGGAAAAGTCCGCCAATGCTAGGGTTTGATAATTTACGTGCTTGTTAAAGCGGTGTAATTCCCAGTTTCTCAAACAACGCGCGATCATTGGCCACATCCGGATTGCCGGTAGTGAGTAATTTTTCGCCGTAGAAAATTGAATTGGCACCCGCCAGAAAGCACATAGCCTGGGTCGCCTCGTTCATGGTTTCGCGTCCTGCGGATAGGCGCACGAAGCTTTTCGGCATGGTGATTCGTGCGACGGCGATGCTGCGTACGAATTCTGTCCAATCGATTGCGTTTATTGCATCCGGGCCATTCATTTTTTCATATAGGGGCGTGCCTTCAACCTGCACTAGATAGTTGATCGGCACGGACTCGGGTTGGGGTTCTAGGCAGGCGAGTTGCGCGATAAGTCCCGCCCGATCCTGGCGTGATTCACCCATGCCAACAATGCCGCCGCAGCAAACATTCATGCCCGCGCCACGGACGCGGTCAAGCGTGTCGAGGCGATCTTGATATTCACGGGTGGTGACGATTTCGCCGTAAAACGTGGGCGCCGTATCGAGGTTGTGATTGTAGTAATCAAGGCCCGCGTTTTTTAATTGCTCGGCTTGACCGTCTTTCAACATGCCCAGCGTGCAACAAGTTTCGAGGCCGAGCGCTTTGACTTCGCGCACCATATCGAGCACCGGGTCGAGATCACGTTGCTTGGGTCCGCGCCACGCGGCACCCATACAGAATCGTGACGCGCCGTTTTGCTTTGCGAGCTTGGCCGCGGCCACCACATCGGCCACATCCATCAACGCCTCGTTTTCCACGCCGGTGCTGTAGCGCGCGGCTTGTGGGCAATAGCCACAGTCTTCCGAGCAGCCGCCGGTTTTGATTGAAAGCAATGTGGAGAGCTGAACTTTGTTTGCGTCATGATGCTCGCGGTGTACGGACTGCGCTTGATGGATGAGATCATTGAAAGGCAAATTAAAAAGTGCTTCAACCCGATCCAGCGGCCAGGCGACCGCGCGAGCGCTGTCAGCTTTTGGCTTCCAAGAACCCGGAATCGACATGGCCTTGGTTTCGCTGCGAGGGTCAATTGGGGCGGCGGTTGATGTGGGGGTAAACGCGACGGTAGTGGAATTCATAGAGATTCTCGGGATCGGTGGGGATGTAACCGTTGATATGGCAAGTGATTGTGGCAAATGGCCGTGAAAAATGAGTTGGCAGGTGAAATTGGCGGGCACGACAGGGTGAGGAATAAAATTGAAACGCGTAAAATAAACGCAACAACTTGGTCGAGCCAAAAACATGCCCAGATAATCGCCAAACAAGTCCCATATGTCAATTGATTCAGACCAGAAAAACGACAATCGTTCAATTGTTATACAGTTTCATCTCAACGATACGGTGCCCCCCAAGTGTTGACGATCACGTGCTGAAGCTCGCTCGCGCGGCAAAAATATTTGCGCAGATCATGCCGCAGGATTGCCAACTTTGCGGGGTTTCGTCTGCGGGCACAATTTGCGATGTGTGCAAGGATGATCTGCCGATCCGGCTGGAATCAGGCTGCAAATGTTGCGGCCAGATTGGCGCAGAGAAATCGTTTGAAGGGCAAGCATGTGGCGATTGCCTGGCAAATAACCCACATTTTGATGCGACGAAAAGTGCGTTCTTGTATGCGTTTCCGCTCGATAAATTAATTCAGTCATTCAAGTTCAATGCAAATCTTTCGCTGGTGGGGTTGTTCGCCGATCAGTTCGTGATTGCGCTTAAATCGGCTAACAACGAGCTTAGCGCGATGCCCGACATCATTATTCCGATGCCGCTGGCGAAGCGGCGGTTGGCGGCTCGGGGCTTTAATCAATCAGCGCTGCTGGCGCGTGATATTGGCAAACAATTAGGCGTGAAAGTGGCATCACGCGGTCTGGTTCGCGTGCGCGATACGCCGCCGCAGGCGGGCCTTGATCGCAAAGCGCGCCTTGCCAATATGAAAGGCGCATTCGATTGTGGGCAAGCACTGGACGGGCTCAAGATCGCGATTGTTGATGATGTAATGACGACCGGTGCCACGATGTCGGATGCGGCCCGCGCTCTTAAAAAGCAGGGTGTCAGCCATGTTGAGGCGTGGGTGATTGCACGCGCGTCGAAATAGTTCGCCCTCGAAAATACCGTGCCGAGATAATCTGATTCTGAGGTTTTAAGAAAAATATGTTCCACGTTGTTCTATATCAACCCGAAATTCCACCCAATACGGGGAACGTTATCCGGCTATGCGCCAACGCCGGCGCGCAGCTACATTTAATTCATCCGCTGGGTTTTGAGTGGGATAGTGCGCGCGTTCGCCGTGCAGGGCTTGATTACCACGAGCTCACGCATATTCAGCACCACGATAGTTGGGCCGCATGTGCCATGACGTTTTCCACGCAGCGAATTTTTGCGGTGGATAATCCGGGAAAAGCGCGCTATGACAGCCTGGCGTTTCAGGCGGGCGATGTTTTCGTATTCGGTCAGGAAACCCGCGGGCTGCCGAACTCGGTAATTGAAACTATTGCCGAAGATCGACGACTAGAATTGCCAATGAAGCCGAATAATCGCAGTTTGAACCTATCCAATTCGGTCGCGATTATGGTTTATGAAGCTTGGCGACAGTGCGGATTTACCGGAGCCGCGCCGCTGGTTTAACCAGGTTTGTGAAACGTTGTAAAATCGAAGGCATTATCGTAGGTAAGATAGTGATCGTAGCTTGGCGGCAAACAAACGATTTTTGGGACGCTGTGCCTCTGGTCTTTATAGCGTTAGATCAGCGTTTAGCGCCACCACCGCGATCATCTGGCCTGCGAATCCAGTTAAGCCTGATAACCGTAAAACGTCTGCATGTCATGGAATTGATCAGTATTCCACTGGTAAACGAAGTGACAGGGTGAACGTTAGTGAATTTAACGTTTGGCCCAGCGACGGCGATTTACCTAATGTTTGCGTAATCCCACCTTGCGCATAGGAGCCGATATGAATAGTAAATATGTGAACTCAAGCTTCGTTGTTTCGTCTGCGATTGCCGGTTTGCTGGCCATTTCCAACGTTACTTTTGCGGCCGCAGCGGAAGAAAAAAAGCCGGAAAAAGAGAAGTGTCACGGCATTGCTAAAAAAAGTATGAATGATTGTGGCACCGCAAAGCACACGTGCGCGGGCAAAGCGTCGGCGGATAATTTGCCAGATGAATGGAAATATGTACCGAAGGGCTCATGCGAAAAAATGGGCGGTTCATTGAAAGTAGGAAGCGCTTCTTCGGATAAAAAGAGCTGACGATAACGCCGGCTTCCACGAAATTAGCGCGACAGCAAATCTTGCGAATAGAAATATTTAGAGGCTTAGTAAATTTTCATTTATCCACAAACTTGTATAAGGAAGAAATCGTGAAAACATCTCAGTTGATTATTAGCGCCGCGATTACCGGCATCTTGTCACTCAGTGCGTCTGGCTTGGCCAGTGCTCAAGAACCGGCACCGAAAAAAGAAAAATGTTTTGGCATTGCCAAGGCCGGTAAAAATGATTGCGGTACCTCCCAACATTCATGCGCGGGCAACGCAAAAGCAGACAATCTTCCTGAAGAATGGAAGTATGTTGCCAAAGGCACCTGTGAAAAAATGGGTGGTGCGTTAAAAAAGCCAGCCGCAGCAGCTCCTTCTGGTTACTAAAAGTTGTCGAATCCGCGAGGTGCAATATTGCGTATGACCATCTTGTATGAAGTAATGATGACTGCGTGATGTTGAGACAATGCGCCGCCTACCGCAATGCCCTCGCTCAAGACGAGGGCATTGCATTTTCAGAACTTGATTTACCGCAAAACAATGATTCAAGATCCAATAGCTAACATTTTTACGCCGCCAGCTTTTGCCGTTGCCGATATCGTGGGCAGGGCGGGTATCGGCCTGCGTGCGCCTCACTATCAGGAAATTCTGGCGCAAAAGCCGTTGCTTGGTTTTTTGGAAGTGCATAGCGAGAATTTTTTTGGCGATGGCGGACAGCCGCTCAAATATCTGCAGGCCTTCCGCGAAATCTACCCGCTGAGTTTGCATGGCGTCGGGCTGTCTATTGGCTCCGCTGATGAGGTCAATCTCAATCATCTGCAAAAATTAAAACGTCTTGCTGATGCGATTGAACCTGTCCTGATATCCGAACATCTTTGCTGGGTCGGGGTAAATGGCCGGTTCTTGAATGATCTGCTGCCGCTGCCCTATACCGTAGAGTCGTTGCGCCACGTTGTTAGCCGTGTGACACAAGTGCAGGATTTTTTAGGCAGGCGCATTTCGGTCGAGAATGTGTCGAGCTATCTCGAATTCGTGGATTCTGATATTCCTGAATGGGCGTTTATTCAGGAGGTGGCTGACCGCGCGGGTTGCGGCATCTTGTTGGACGTAAATAATATTTATGTCAATGCAACCAACCATGGCTTTGATGCCAAAACTTATATTGACTCGATCAAGCCGGCTAGCGTGACCGAGATTCATCTGGCCGGTTTTCAAGACACGGGTGAAATCCTGATTGACACCCACGGAGACCGGGTTAGCAACGAGGTGTGGACGCTTTATGCCTACACTCTGGAGCGGCTGGGGCCGGTGCCAACATTGATCGAGTGGGATAGCGATTTGCCGGCGCTTGACGTGCTTCTTGATGAGGCAAAACACGCCGATGAACTCATGCACCAGGCCGGTTCTATTCCGCATTCACCGCCACTGCAATTTTCGCGGCAACCTTTACAGCCGTCTCCGCAGCAACGGCGCGACCATGCTGCCTGATCTTCAGAGCCGGTTCGTTGCGAGCCTGTTTGGGCCAGACGCCGCGCTTGTCGAACCGACAGCCGTCGATGCGCTCATCCGTGGCGGAAAGCTGAGTCCGGCAAGGCGACTCGCGATCTATCGCCATAATGTTTTTGCGACGCTGACCGGCGCGTTGCGTGATTTATATCCGGTCACCGATTCCATTGTCGGGGCGTCGTTTTTTTCGCACCTAGCCAAACAATTCATTTATGTGACACCGTCGCCGTCAGGGGACTTGAATCAGTTTGGGCGGGAGTGGCCGGACTTTTTAGCGGCAAGCGCGGAGATCAACAGTCTGCCCTATCTGCGTGATGTGGCGTCGCTGGAATGGGCTTGGCACATGGCATTTCATGCCGCAGATTACCCGCGGTTCGAAGTGTCGAAGCTCGCGAACGTGCGGTCAGAGCAACATGCCGCGCTAAAATTTACCTTGCATCCATCCGTGGCGTTGGTCGCATCTTCTTTTCCGATTGTGCGCATTTGGGAAGTAAATCAGCCCGATTACCGGGACGAAATGGCAATTAATTGGGAAGTGCCGGGGGATTTCGTCCTAGTGGCCCGCGACGATGTGGAAATCAAAATACAATCTTTGCCGCAAGGTGATTTTGAGTTTTTGCGTGCCATACAAAGCGACGCGCGCCTCGAAATGGCGGCTGAAAAGGCCTTCGAAGTAAATCCTGATTTTGATTTACAAGGCGCTTTATCGGCCGCCATTCAGTCGAATGTTATCGTCGATGTCAGGCCAGATTCAGGATGTTGAGAACGATCAATCGTGATAAACGAATAACGGAATGTAAGAAATTGGGGTCTGCATGACCATCATGCAGTGCAAGAATCGTCGCAAAACGTTGCGACAGAACGGATGTATTTATGAACCAACTCCCAACACCGCGTCCGATACAGTATTTGAATAACTACACTTGGCCATCGCATAAGCGGCAAAAAGTTCGGCGGCTTTTGATTGCTGTAGGCTTATTTTTTGTAGGTTGGAATATGGCGACAACCGCGCGTGACGCGCTTGCACAAGCCCCCTCGTTTGCAAAGCCCGCACCGGTCGCAAAGTCCGCAGCGAAAACGCCCGCCGCTAAATTTGATGGCGCCAGCTTTTTGAACAAAGCGATTCGCCAGCCGATGCTGGCCGAACGCATTACCAAGTCATTCACCCTGATTGGCCAAAACGTGTTGGAGACTCGTTCACGCCGGCAGATGGACGACAGTCTGCGTGAATTCAGCCTTGCGCTAAAGGAATTGCGTGCCGGTGCCCCGACCCCGGAAATAAAAGACAACTACGAATTGCTGACGCAATTGTTCGAAGAATATCAGGGCATCAAGAGCAAGCCGGCAAATGTAGCCAATGCACGCGAATTGGCCGAGCAAAACGAAGAGTTGGTTTGGATTTCGCAGAAGGGCGCCATGCTGATTCAGGCTTATACAAAGTCGACCCGCAGTGATCTCATTACCACCGCGGGTGATGCGCGCACGCTCACCCAACGCATCGCCAAGCTGTATTTGTTTCGCAGTTGGGGCGTGCGCGGGGATGTGATCGCGAATGACTTGAAAAAAGCGCTGGCGGATTATCGTACTTCGATTAACAAACTGATCGCATCGCCTGAAAATACAGATCAGATCAAAAGCGAATTGGCGCTGGCGGAAACCCAATGGACGTTTTTGCAGCAGGCGATGGAGCGCTTAAATAGCAATCAAACCTCAAAGCTGGAACTGGAATTCGTCTCAAAGTCATGCGACAACATCCTTGACGTTATGGAGCGGGTAACGAAGCTTTATGAAGGTTTGAAAGCTTAGGTTTGCGGTGCCGGGATGCTTGGCGAGGATGACCTAGCGCTGCTTTAGTTGTTCTACATACTGCATTTGCAACTATAATTTACGCACGCAGTTAAAGCACTCACAACTCGGCATTAAGCACTTAAGATTACGGGTCGTCATGACATTCGGCGTGCTCTATTTTTAATGGATTCATGATGCCTGGACGCACGCTCTCATCCCCCAGATAAATGCATCACCGCGAATGCGAGGTTAAGGATAGCTATGTCTGTTTTCAATAGAGTTTTTGATGCGCATAAAAGAGCAAAGGCGCAGCTTGAGCAAGAGGAAGCCGCCAGAGCGGCAGCAGAAAAGGCAGCCGCCAGCGAATTTGTCGCCGCGTTTATGCAGCACGTTGAATTTGTTGTTGCGCCGATATTTGGGCAGTTCGCTCGCGATGCTGAATCTCAAGGGTTTCCGGCTAAAACAGAGTCTTCCAAGGACGAATCAAATAATCTGACCTACACGCTCAAATTCGCCGTCGTGGCAGGCTCGACGTTGGGTGAGCATCCGCAAAATGAATGTGCCTGCACACTAAAAGCGATCATTGCAGATCGCAGGGTCGAGCTATCGTCCCACTTTGATAAGCGGCCTGGCAGGCGGGTAGCGTTCAAAAGTGAAATCTTCGTGCTGCCCGTGGTTAACGCGGTGTTGCTGGAGCGGACGCTCGGAGAGCTACTGGTTTCGGCGCTTGATTCCGGCGTGAGTTAGAAGCGCTTTGGCTCTAATTACGGCAGATCATTTAGGCCTCAAGAAGATCGCCTGGAAGGAAAACTCCTTCATTGACGGACTTCACCAAGCATTTTTACCTTGAGATGCCTGCCGATATTGGGGGTTGTTAAGCGCAGTGCTATAAAACATATCGCGCTAAATCCTCGCTCTTCGCGAGGGCCGATAATTTTTCATCAACATACGCCGCCGTAATCGTGAAATTGTCCCCACGAGCGGACGTGTCAAATGACACCTCCTCAAGCAACTTTTCCATGACCGTATAAAGCCGGCGAGCGCCGATATTTTCTGTTTTTTCGTTGACCGAAAATGCGATTTCAGCAAGCTTGCGCACGCTTTCCGGCGGGAACGAAAGTGTCAATCCTTCGGTCTTTAAAAGCGCTTCGTATTGTCGCGTTAGGCAGGCATCCGTGTTGGTCAGGATCGCTTCGAAATCTTCTACCGAAAGCGAAGTAAGTTCTACACGAATCGGCAGGCGGCCTTGTAATTCGGGGATGAGATCCGATGGTTTGGCGAGGTGGAAAGCGCCGCTGGCAATGAATAAAACGTGGTCGGTTTTTACCATGCCGTACTTGGTCGAAATAGTGGTGCCCTCTACCAGCGGCAACAAATCCCGTTGCACGCCCTGACGTGAAACGTCCGCTCCATGCGCTTCTGAGCGGCTTGCGATCTTGTCAATTTCGTCTAAAAAAACGATGCCATTTTGTTCAACATTCTGGATCGCGGCAATCTTGGTTTCCTCATCGTTGATGAGTTTCATCGCCTCTTCATCAATCAATAATTTCATCGCGTCTTTTACGTTCAGCTTGCGGGCTTTACGGCGTGTCTGCCCCATGTTCTGAAACATGCCTTGAATTTGCTGCGTCAGGTCTTCCATGCCGGGTGGGCCAAAGATTTCCATCTGCCCGGGTGTGGCGGCGACTTCGATTTCAATTTCACGATCATCAAGCTTGCCTTCGCGCAGCATTTTGCGGAACTTCTGACGCGTGTTATTTCCGCTTTCTGCGCCGCCGGACTCGGCGTTATGCTTATGCTCATCTTCAGCGTCATTGGCCTTGCCGTAAAAATCGAAATTACGGGCCGCCGGCAGCAGCGCATCAAGCACGCGCTCTTCGGCGTGGTCATGGGCCAATGGTCGGGCTTTTTCGGCTTCGACTTCGCGCGCCTGTTTCACCGCGATCTCGGCCAGATCACGGATGATCGAGTCAACATCACGTCCGACGTATCCGACCTCGGTAAATTTGGTCGCTTCAACTTTGATGAAAGGGGCATTGGCGAGCTTGGCCAAGCGTCGCGCGATTTCAGTTTTTCCGACGCCCGTGGGTCCAATCATTAGAATATTTTTTGGCGTGATTTCCTGCCGCAACGGTTCCGCAACCTGGCTTCGCCGCCACCGGTTTCTCAGCGCAATCGCCACCGCGCGTTTGGCGGCGGCCTGCCCGACGATATGCTTATCGAGTTCGGCAACAATTTCTTTGGGCGTCATCATGATTTATGCCAACACTTCAATGACGTGATTCTGATTGGTATAAATGCAAAGATCACCCGCGATGGTGAGTGATTTTTTGACGATCTCGGCCGGGGTGAGCTCTGTGTTGGCCAACAGCGCAATCGCGGCGGCCTGGGCATAAGAACCACCTGATCCTATCGCGGCTACACCGTGCTCTGGCTCCAGCACATCGCCATTGCCGGTGATGACATAAGTGTTGACTCGGTCAGCCACGATCAACATTGCTTCTAGCCTTCGCAGAATCCGGTCGGTGCGCCAATCCTTGGCGAGTTCGACCGCAGCCCGCATAAGATTACCCTGATGCTTCTCAAGCTTTGCCTCGAATCGGTCGAGCAGCGAAAATGCGTCGGCGGTGCTGCCCGCAAAACCCACACAGATATTATCCTGATAGACCTTGCGAACTTTGGTTGCAGTGGCTTTAACCACTACATTACCCAATGTGACCTGGCCATCGCCGCCCAGCGCGACCTGATTACCACGGCGCACGGCAACGATGGTGGTGCCATGAAATTGTGCTGCGTCAGTGCCTGATGTTGTCATTAGGGTTGGGGAAGAGTGGGGTTGATTGACAAGATTTGAGTGATTTGAGCCCGACTCGGCTGGATTCAGATGGATTCAGATGGATTCAGATGGTTCAGATAAGCAACCAAGCTGGCGTTGAGCTCCCTGCAGTGCCCACTGACGGAACGTGAAATATAGTTGCGCTCGAAACGCAGATCAGGCCGCCTTTTTGCGCATGAGGATGGCGTGCTTGGTCATGCCAAATACCTCCAGCAAGGCGGCCACCAACTCATTCAAATTCGAGAGAATGACGCGTTTCTGGCTCATGTGAATACTTCGTATGGAGTCAAAAAATAGCGTGATCGCGACAAAATCAATGCGCATCAAATCGGTGGTGTCAATCACGACTTCCTGTTTGGACGCCGCATACAGAGATAGTTGCTGGAATACTTCTTTACTGCCTGCATTCACCACACCCTTTATCGGAAACCCCATGGCGGGCTTTTCGGCATCCGGGTTGGCCGTCGTGGACTCGTCGCCTGCTGACAGCGGACGATTGACGGCCTG
Source organism: Burkholderiales bacterium (assembly GCA_038236905.1). Taxonomy (GTDB): domain Bacteria; phylum Pseudomonadota; class Gammaproteobacteria; order Burkholderiales; family Usitatibacteraceae; genus UKL13-2. Next base: position 2,094 of record JBBRZG010000050.1, on the reverse strand, counting down.
CCACGCGGGTGGTGACATTTCAAAAGCGACGGCATATTCCAGTCCCAACTCCTCATATTCGTTGATCTTGCCTTCAAAGATATACAGCTCAAAAAGCAGCGACCAATAACCCTGGCTGGCATTCAATGGCAGTCCGGTAGTCGCGTTGATCGACGCTCTGAGGGCAGTGGCAAATCCGTCAAACGCGTTGAACCAGACCGGAATCTTGGCGCGCCGGAGTCGCTGAAAAACAATCGCAAATAGCTCAGCTTCCTCGCATAAGATTGTTTTTATCTTGGTGAAATCCACTCGGCAGCTGCCAATCTCTTTAGCGAACGATTCAAATTTATCAATCTCGCCCAGTAGGGCACCATCAGAATCCGGTGTCAGGGTGAAAAAATCCTTGCGCTCACGCTTCTCTCTTCGGCGCGGATCTGCCGCATCGAGCGTATCGGTCCACACCGGCGGCGAGCGTTCAAATTTAACCGAGTACAACATCGATAGCGCATCAAATTCGCGCCGATTGCCAGTCAGATGGTAAAAATCAAACAGCATCAGCCAAGTGCGGATGCTGTTTTTGCCATCCGTTGTTTTCATGTAATCTTTTAGCGTTTCTTGGGCCGCCTCCGCGTGGCCTGCCGCGTATAGGATCGCCGCCTCGTACAGAGGCGGGAAATTGGTGGCGTCGGGCAAAATTTGTTCTGACGATGGATTTTGCAGCGCCGCGGCGGGCTTGGGCGCAGGAACGGCCGTCGGCCTTTGCGTCGAACCAGGTTTTCCTGAAATGGGAGTCGCCATGCCTTTGTGATCCTTAAATGGGCGCTTTATATTCGCGTCGAAATAGCGCGCCTTGGTTGACGAATATTAAAACTTTACTGATTCAGCGTTGACGAGACGGAAAAAAAGATACTGGTCGTTCACCAGCTCCAGCTTGCCGCTCACCACGATGGGTTCCCATTGATTGAATTCCACCGGTGTTTTAGCCACGACCTCGACCATTGAGTCCGGGCCTTGCGACACGCAATACGGGCAGTGCGAGGGCAGCGGCGAAATCAGAAAATGCTTTTGTTTGGCCCCGGTCGAAAGCGGTAGCACAAACCCATATAACTTGACCTCTTGGTTATCCAGTTCTTTCAGTTGCGCGCTGAATTGCGGCAGTATCGGTGCATTTTTTTTGGTCGTGTTGTTCTTGCTATCTTTTACGTCTTTCGCATCTTTAGCGTCTTTTGACTCCACCAGCTTCACCTGCCGTAATAGTTGCCATGGAATAGTCCCCGGCGGGAGTGGATCTTTGCCTATGTAGCTAAACAGTTGCTCATCCGCCAGCGGCACAGCTGGTGCCGCCACCGGCAAAACCGCCTGCGCCAGCGTGGCAAAGAACAAGCTATTACATAGGCATAGCGACGTCATCACCATTGCAATGATGATTTTAACGGACTTCGCTTTTTTCATGGCTCGTTGCATAAGTTGTTTCATAGAATCCCCATCTTCGGCTAACCGCCATTCAAGGTTTCGGACACCGCATTTCGATAAGCGCGCCAAGCCGGGACTAGTGCTGCGAATACTGCAAGCACCAGCGCTGCGATGACTATCGCGGCTTCTTCTTTAACAAACACCCACCCTGTCAGGTAAATACGATGCGTCTTTTGAATGCCGATGCCCGCCCATTCTGCACCCAAATGACCCAGCAATAAGCCCAGTATAACGCCGAGCAAACCCAGTGCGAACCCCTGCAGGGCGACGGTAAAAAATATGGTGGCGGGCGTGGCACCCAGCAGTCGCAGCAGCGCTAAATCCTCGCGTCGTTCATTTAACGTATTCATCAGGCCGATGAAAATGCCCAACGCAGCGCACACCATCATGATTGCCGCAAAAATTTTCAGTGTGGAAACGCCAATACCCAATAACGCGAACAGCCGCGAGGTCTCAACAGCAGGGGATGCCGCCTGCATTGAGGTGGAGGCGTTCACCATGCGCGGGAACGAGGCGGCGGCGAGCGGGTTTGAGTACTGAATGAGGTAAGCCGTGATTTCTTTATCCGTCTCGTTTTGGTCGGCGTGCTCATGGTCATGAACCGCCCAAATACTTTCCACGCTGGTCAATATCAGTCTATCG